>NZ_JBFALK010000014.1:0-267509 GCF_040656155.1 Microtetraspora glauca | reverse complement strand
ATCCGCCGCTACATCGCCTGGCGTAACCGCAACGTCGATAACCCCCGCCTACGCCGGATCGTGAAGAGGGCAAACGTGGCCTGACACGGCACTAGCTGAGCGCTCACCACCTCATAGACGGCGATATGCCCACCCCGGCTGCTCGCCCGAAGCCCTTGATTCTCAAGGATCGCGCACAGCGCCTTACGAGCGGCGTCATAGAGCAGTTGGTAAGAGCCGACCGGATCGGAGTCCATTGCCAGGCGTGCCGTCGCCACATGCCTACGCGCCTGATCGAGCAGCTCATCCGCCTGCGAACGGCTCGCCGGCACCTTCTCGAGCTCCCCACGGCCGAGCATGCCATCGACCGCCTGACGCCCTTGCTCCCACCTCATCAAGATCTTTCGTTCCCGATCTTCAATCGCACGAGCGGCCGTGACCGTATGGATTCCAGGAACGGATCTTCGCCTGGGGACTCCCAAGAGGAACAGCTCAACCGACGGATGTTGACTTCCCTGCCAAGTTGTCGTTCCGCCTTCCGCGCGACGTCGTAGAGATCGTCATCATCCGCATCGCCCACAACGAGAATGTCGAGGTCTCTGGGGACCCTGCCGGGTTCTCCGGTGTAGCGCGCTGCCCATGAACCATAGATGTACGCCCCTTCCACCCCGGGCACGCCCTCGAGCAGCCCAGGCAGAACCGCCACCGGGCCGTATGTGAGCGCGAGAAGTTCCGTCAATGGCCGGGCGATCACCATGTCGGTGTCAGCACTGACCAATCGCAGGTTGCCCACCCGCCGCTCCCTGACAAGACCGGCGGCAGCCAGCCGATCGACCTCCCGGGTCACGGTCGGGGGAGTCACCTCGAATCTCCTGGCCAGCTCCACCTGCGGATACTCCTGCTCCGGGTGCAGAAAGAGCCAGGCCAGCAGCTCTCCCTGGAAGGCTGAACGGAGCAGAGGAAGCAAGACGGAAGGCGGTTGTTTCATGAACTGAAACATAGCTTGCAGTTTACACAAGTTCCATAACTCTCGCGGCCGATTCCGCTACAGACAGCAACCACTCCAGCTTGGCCACAACACCACTGCGGTCCTCCTGCAGAGACCGGCCACGTACGAGCAGCCCCCGGCATGCGTGACACCCGTACCCCAGCCACGAAGCGCCTGCCGAGACACGAATGGCCCAGGATCGTCGAGGACGATCCTGGGCCACGTCAGGCATTGGCACGGGTCACGCCTCGCCGGACGTGAGGCCGATCGGGCATGCGACCCCCGTGCCGCCGATGCCGCAGTAGCCGTTCGGGTTCCGGTAAAGGTACTGCTGGTGATAGTCCTCGGCGAAGTAGAAGGGGCCGGCGGGAGCGATCTCGGTCGTGATCTCGCCGTAGCCGGCCTCGTCGAGCACCCGCTGGTACGCGTCACGAGACGCGAGCGCGGCCTTCTCCTGCTCGGCTCCGTGCGTGTAGACGGCCGAGCGGTACTGGGTACCGATGTCGTTCCCCTGGCGCATGCCCTGGGTCGGGTCGTGGGCCTCCCAGAAGACCTTCAGCAGCTCCTCGTACGACACCCGGCTGGGATCGAAGACCACCCGTACGACCTCCGCGTGGCCGGTCATCGTGGAGCACACCTCCTCGTACGTCGGGTTCGGCGTGAATCCGCCCGCATAGCCGACCGCGGTGGACACGACGCCGGGCGTCTGCCAGAACTTGCGCTCGGCTCCCCAGAAACACCCCAGCCCGAAGTCCGCGATCTCCGTGTTCTCCCCGTACGGCGGGGCCAATGGAGCGTCGAGCACCAGGTGCCGGGACGCCACCGGCATCGCCTCGGATCGGCCGGGCAGCGCCTCCGAGGGAGTCACCATCGATGTCTTGTTCTGTCCGAACAGCCAGCCCATGTCGCACCTCCACCCGTCCCCAACCAGAGCACCCTCCCGGTTGTTCCTGCCATAAGTATCACTAAATCGCGCGACAACGATTGCTTATTTGTGTTAAATCCCGTAAGGAGTCACACTGGATGTCATGCCTGAATCGCGCCGAGGAGTCTTGTACGGCATAGCCGCCTACGCCATGTGGGGGCTGTTCCCGCTGTACTGGCCCCTGCTGAAGCCCGCCGGAGCCATCGAGATCCTCGCGCACCGCATGGTCTGGTCCCTCGTCGCGGTCCTCGCCATCCTGGGCGTCCGCCGCCACTGGTCGTGGATCCGCACGATGACCCGCCGCCAGGTGCTTCTCCTCACCCTCGGCGCGGTCGTCATCTCCACCAACTGGGGCATGTACATCTACGCGGTCAACACCGGCCACGTCGTGGAGAGCGCGCTCGGCTACTTCATCAACCCGCTGGTCAGCGTCCTCTTCGGTGTCCTCATCTTCCGCGAGCGGCTGCGCCCCTGGCAGTGGGCGGCCGTCGGTCTCGGCATGGTCGCGGTCCTCGTCCTGACCCTCGACTACGGCCGGCTTCCCTGGATCGCGCTCGTCCTCGCCGCGTCCTTCGGCACGTACGGCCTGATCAAGAAGACCGCCCAGGTCGGCGCGGCGGAGAGCCTGACCATCGAGACCCTGGTGCTCCTCGTTCCCGCGCTCGGATATCTCGGATTCCTCCAGATGGACGGCGCCGGAACCTTCGGCAACCACGGAGCCGCTCACGTCGCGCTGCTCGTCGGCGCCGGCCTGATCACGGCCGTTCCCCTGCTCTTCTTCTCCGCGGCCGCGATCCGGGTGCCGCTGACCGTCGTCGGGCTGCTGCAGTACATCGCCCCGGTTCTGCAGTTCCTGTGCGGCGTCCTGGTCGCCCACGAGACCATGCCCGGCAGCAGGTGGGCCGGGTTCGCCATCGTGTGGCTGGCGCTCAGCGTCTTCACCTGGGACAGCCTGCGCGCCGCTCGGGCGACCCGCCGTGAAGCCCGTACGACACCCTCGCTCGAACCCGTCTAAATCCCCCGGAACGGCCTCAGCTGGTCAGTGAGCCCCGGCCATCGCCGGGGCCACGGATTTACCCGGAGCGCTCGACCACGTAGTCACAGAGGCCGACGAGGGCCTCACGGGCCGGGATGTCGGGGAGGCCGGCGAGCGCGGACTTGGCCCTGCCCGCCCACCGCAGCAGCTCCTCGCGGGCCTCGGCCATCGCCGTGTTGGCCCGCAGCAGCTCCAGCGCCTCGTCCACGTTCTCCTCGGCCACGGGCCCGGAGAGCAGGGTGCGCAGCCGCGCGTCCTCCGGCCGGTCGGACGCCAGCGCGTACAGCACGGGCAGGGTGTGGACACCCTCACGGAGATCGGTGCCCGGGGTCTTGCCCGAGTCGGCCGTCGGCGCGGCCACGTCGATCAGGTCGTCGCCGAGCTGCCAGGCGACGCCGATCGCCTCGCACGCCTCGGTCAGCCGGGTGGTCACCTCGGCCGGCGCGCCCGCCAGCATGGCGCCGAAACGGCCCGACGTGGCGATGAGGGAGCCGGTCTTGTCCGCCAGCACCTGGATGTAGTGCGTGATCGCGTCGACGCCCTCGGAGGGTCCGATCGTCTCGCGGATCTGACCGCGGACCAGGCGGGAGAACGTCTGCGCCTGGATGCGGATGATGTCGGCGCCGAGGTCGGCCAGGATCTCGGACGCCTGGGCGAAGAGGTAGTCGCCGGTGAGGATGGCGACCGTGTTGTCCCAGCGGGCGTTCGCCGAGGGCGAGCCACGCCGGACGGGGGCCTCGTCCATCACGTCGTCGTGGTAGAGCGTCGCCAGATGGGTCAGCTCGATGACGACGGCCCCGGGCACGACTCCCGGGGCGTCGGGGTTGCCGAACTGCGCGGCGAGCAGGACGAGCATCGCCCGGAAACGCTTGCCGCCGGCTTCGATGAGATGGCGGGACGCCTCCGTGACGAAGGCGTCCTCGCTCTCAACCGACGAGCGGAGCAGCTTCTCCACGGCCGCGAGCCCGTTCGCCAGATCCGCGGCCAGCCGCTCGTCGACGAGAGGCAGGTCAACAACGGGCGGCGCGGCCATAGAGGAAAGCTCCTATCGGACGAACAACGACTGAGCAGCCGTGTGCGCCAGGTCGAGCACGGGCTGCGGGAATACCCCGAGGACTACGGTAGCCAATGTCGCCAGGGCTCCGACCGCCCAGGTGCCTCCGGGAATCACCACGGACGGCCCGTCGGCCGCCGGGTCGCTGAAGAACATCAGCACGATCACGCGGACGTAGAAGAACGCGGCGACCGCCGAGGACACCACGCCGACCACGACCAGGGGCGTCGCGCCGGCGTCCACCGCCGCCTGGAACACCGCGTACTTCCCGAAGAAACCGCTGGTCAGCGGGATGCCGGCGAAGGCGAGCAGGAAGAAGGCGAACACGGTCGCGACCAGCGGCCTGCGCTTGCCGAGCCCGGCCCAGCGGGACAGGTGCCACGCCTCGCCACCGGCGTCGCGGACCGTGGTGACGATCGCGAACGCGCCCACCGTGGTGAAGCCGTAGGCCACCAGGTAGAACAGCAAGGCCGAGAGCGCCGAGGCGTTCTGCTGCTGGTTGCCGATGGCGACGACACCGATGAGCAGGAAACCTCCGTGCGCGATGGAGGAGTACGCCAGCATCCGCTTGATGTCCGTCTGCGTGATGGCGAGGATCGCACCGGTCACCATGGTGAGAATCGCCACACCCCACATGATGGGGGTCCAGCTCCACTCGAGACCACCCAGCGCCACCCAGAACACCCGCAGGAGCGCGCCGAACGCGGCGACGAGGGTACCCGAGGCCATCAGCGCCGTGATCGGCGTCGGGGAGCCCTGGTAGACGTCCGGCTTCCACGCCTGGAACGGCGCGGCACCGATCTTGAACAGCAGGCCGACGCCGAGCATCGCCGCGCCGATGTAGAGCAGCGTGTCCTGCCCGCCGACCGCGCCGAGCGAGGCGCCGATCTTCGCCAGATCGACCGAACCCGCGTAGCCGTACAGCAGGGCGGTGCCGTACAGGAAGAAGGCGGAGGAGAAGGCGCCGAGCAGGAAGTACTTGACCGCGGCCTCCTGCGACAGCAGGCGGCGACGGCGGGCGAGACCGCACAGCAGGTACAGCGGCAGCGACATGACCTCGAGGGCCACGAACATGGCCAGCAGGTCGTTGGCCGCCGGGAACAGCAGCATGCCGCCGACGGCGAAGAGGGCCAGCGGGTAGACCTCGGTGTGCGTGGCGCCCTCGCTGAGCGCCCGCTCCTCCTCGGCCGAACCGGGCACGGCCGAGGCCGAGGCCACGAAGTGCCCCTCGTCGTTGATGAGCAGGACGCTCACGAACGCGAGCACGAGGATCGTGCCCCAGATGAACAACGCCGGGCCGTCGACCGCCACCGCGCCCATGGCCGCAGGCTTGGTCGGGATGCCGCTACGCGCCTGCCAGATCGTCAGCACGAAGGCGCCGGCCAGCGACAGCAGCGTCAGCGGCTTGTGGATCGACGAGCGGAGATACCTGGGGGCGAACGCCTCCACAAGCACTCCGATGATCGCCGCGCCGAAGACGACCAGCATCGGCGCCAGCAGGCCGTATTCGATGGTCGGCGCTTGGATGGTGCCGTTCACTGGCCCTCCTGTGCAACGGACTCCTGCTTGACGTGCTGGACCTGGGAGATCGAGTCCGTCACCGCGGGATTGATGACGTCGAGCAGCGGCTTCGGGAAGAAGCCGAGCGCGATGATCACCGCGATCAGCGGGGCGACGACCCACTTCTCACGGCCGTTCAGATCCTTGATGTCGCGGACGGACTCCGCGGTCGGACCGTTCATGGTCCGCTGGTACATCCACAGGATGTAGATCGCGGCCAGCACCACACCGCTGGTGGCGATGATCGCGTAGACAGCGTGCGTCTCGTAGCTGCCGATCAGCACCATGAACTCGCTCACGAAGGAGCTGAGGCCCGGCAGCGCGAGCCCGGACAGGCCGGCGACCAGGAACGTGCCCGCCAGGATCGGGGCCACCTTCTGCACGCCTCCGTAGTCGGAGATGTACTGCGAGCCGCGGCGGTGGATCAGGAAGCCCGCGATCAGGAACAGCGCTCCGGTCGAGAAACCGTGGTTGACCATGTACAGCGTCGCCCCGGACCCCGCGTTCACGCTGATCGCGAAGACACCCATGGTGATGAAGCCGAAGTGCGAGATCGACGTGTACGCGATGAGGCGCTTCATGTCGGTCTGCCCGATGGCGACGATCGCGCCGTAGACGATGCCGACCACCGAGAGCACCAGCACCAGCGGGGTGAAGTAGTGCGCCGCGTCCGGGAACAGCTCCAGGCAGAAGCGCAGCATGCCGTACGTGCCGACCTTGTCGAGCACACCCACGAGCAGCACGGCGGCGCCGGCCGGAGCCTGGGCCGCCGCGTCGGGCAGCCAGGTGTGGAACGGCCACAGCGGCGCCTTGATGGCGAACGCGATGAAGAAGCCGAGGAACAGCCACTTCTGGGTGCCGACGTCCTGCACGCTGCCGACGAGGTCGGTGAACATGAACGAGCCCTTGTCGGCGATCGAGTAGAGCGCGATCACCGCGACGAGCATCAGCAGCCCGCCGAAGAGCGAGTAGAGCAGGAACTTCACCGCGGCGTAGGACCGCTGCGCCCCGCCGTACGACCCGATCATGAAGTACATCGGGATCAGCATGGCTTCGAAGAAGACGTAGAAGAGGAAGACGTCGGTCGCCGCGAAGACGCCGATCATCATCGCTTCCAGCACCAGGAGCAGCGCGAAGTACATGCGTACCGAGCGCTTGCCCGCCTCCGCCTCATGCCAGGACGCGAGCACCACGATCGGCACGAGCACGGCCGACAGCAGGATGAGAACCAGTGCGATGCCGTCCACACCGAGACCGAAGTGGATCCCGAAGGACGGCACCCAGCTGTACTTCTCGGTGAACTGGAACTTGTCGCCGTTCGGGCTGAACTGGACCGCCATGACGACGGTCAGCACCAGCACCAGCAGGGACACCGCGAGGGTCGCCTGCTTGGCGCGCAGCTCGTTCTTCACGGCCGCGACGCCAAGCGCGCCCAACACGGGCACACCTATCAGGGTTGAGAGCCAGTAGTGCATCACAGGTTCCCTACGACGAACCAGGCACCGACCAGGATGGCGGCGCCGACGAATATCGACAGCGCGTACGAGCGGACGAAGCCGGTCTGGACTCGCCGCAGCCGGCCCGACGTGCCGCCGATCCCCGCGGCGAGCCCGTTGACGAGGCCGTCGATCCCGCGGTTGTCGAAGAACACCGCGAGCCGGGTCAGCCACTGGCCAGGCCGCATGAACAGCGCCTCGTTCAACGCGTCGCCGTACAGGTCACGCCGGGCGAACGTGGTGAGGAACGAGCCGCGCGGAGCGACGACCGGCACCTCGGCCTTGCCGTACTTGACCCAGGCGAAGGCCGCGCCGGCCGCCACGAGCGCCAGGGTGGCCAGGCCGGCCACGCTGAACGGGTGGAACGAGGGCAGCTCCTCCGGCCGGCCGACGGCCGGGGCCAGGAACGTCATGAACCGGTTGCCCAGGATCAGGAAGGCGCCGAGGAAGATCGAGCCGACCGACAGGATGATCAGCGGCCACGTCATGACGGCGGGCGACTCGTGCGGATGCGCGTCCGCCTCCCAGCGCTTCTGGCCGAAGAACGTCATGAACACCAGACGCGACATGTAGAAGCCGGTGATGCCGGCGCCGAGCACCGCGAGCCAGCCGAGGGTCGCGCTGTGCTCCATCACGCTCTCGATGATGCCGTCCTTGGTGAAGTAACCGGACAGCAGCGGGAACCCGATGATCGCCAGGTAGCCGACGAGGAACGTCGCGAAAGTGATCGGCATGACCTTGCGCAGGCCGCCGTACTTGCGCATGTTGACCTCGTCGTTCATGGCGTGCATGACCGATCCGGCGCCGAGGAACATGTCGGCCTTGAAGAAGCCGTGCGTGATCAAGTGCGCGATCGCGAAGGCGTATCCGGCCGGGCCGATGCCCGCGGCCAGCATCATGTAGCCGATCTGCGACATCGTCGAACCGGCGAGCGCCTTCTTGATGTCGTCCTTGGCGGTACCGATGATCGCACCGGCGAGCAGCGTGGCGACACCGACGATCGTGACCGCGATCGCCGCGGTCGAGCCCTCCGGGAAGAACATCGCGCCCGACCGGGTCACGAGGTAGACGCCGGCGGTGACCATGGTCGCGGCGTGGATGAGGGCCGACACCGGGGTCGGGCCCTCCATCGCGTCCAGGAGCCAGGACTGCAGCGGCAGCTGGGCCGACTTTCCACAGGCGCCGAGCAGGAGCAGCAGGCCGATCGCGGTGAGCGTCCCCTGGCTGGGGTGCGCCTCGGAGGCCATGACCCCCGCGAACGAGACCGAGTTGAACGCCGTGAAGATGGTGAAGATGCCGATCGCCAGGCCGAAGTCACCGACCCGGTTGACGATGAACGCCTTCTTCGCCGCGGTCGCCGCCGCGGGCTTGTGCTGCCAGAACCCGATCAGCAGGTACGACGCGAGACCCACGCCCTCCCAGCCGACGTACAGACCGACGTAGTTGTCGGCAAGCACGAGGAGCAGCATCGCCGCGACGAACAGGTTCAGGTAGGCGAAGAAGCGCCGCCGGTTGGGGTCGTGCGCCATGTAGCCGATCGAGTAGATGTGGATCAGTGAGCCCACACCGGTGATCAGCAGGACGAACGAGATCGACAGCGGGTCGATCAGGAGGCCCATCTTCGTGAGGCCGGGAATGAAGTCGTACAGCGGGACCGCCAGGCGGCGCTCGGCCGGATCGAACCCCAGCAGCTGGACGAAGACCAGCACGCCCACCACGAAGGAGGCGACGGCGGTGGCGACGCCCAGCAGGTGACCGAACCTGTCGGTCCTGCGCCCGCCCAACAGGAGGACGGCGGCGCCGAGCAGCGGTAGAGCGATCAGCAGCCACGAGACGCCGATCACTCCCCCGGAGTGCTCGATGATCTTTGCGGGTTCCACGGCCACCTCTTAGTACTTCAGCAGGTTCACGTCGTCGACGGACGCGGACCTGCGGGTTCGGAAGATCGTCACGATGATGGCCAGGCCGATGACCACCTCGGCGGCGGCCACGATCATCACGAAGAAGGCGATGATCTGGCCGTCGAGGTTGCCGTTCTGCCGGGCGAAGGTGACGAACGCCAGGTTGCAGGCGTTGAGCATGAGCTCGACGCACATGAAGACCACGATGGCGTTGCGCCGTACCAGCACCCCGACGCCGCCGATCACGAACAGCAGCGCGGAGAGCACCAGGTAGTGCGTTGTCATTTCGCCTCCTTGCCCGTCTCCGGGCCCGTCGCGGGCGACTCTTCGGCCGAACCGGCTTCACTGGCTCCATTGGCACCGTTTGCGCCGTTAGCGCTGCTGGTGCCGTTCGCCCCGTTGACCCCGCCGGCGCCGTTGGCGTGCCTTACGGGCTCCTCGGACACCCGCTCCTCGGCTTCGAGGGCCTCGGCTTCGAGGGCCTTGACGATCTCGGGCGCCAGGGTGCCCTCGGCGGCCTCGCGCCGGGCGAGGACCCGGTTGACCGACAGCGGCGCCACCGTGCCGTCCGGCAGGAGCGCCGGCATGTCGATGGCGTTGTGCCGAGCGTAGGTGCCGGGGCCGGGCAGCGGCGCGGGGTTGCGCCCGTGCTCCCCGAACTCGACGAAGCGCGCCCGGGACAGGTCCTTCTGGGTCGGCTTCGGCTCGGCACGCTCCCGGTGCGCCAGCACCATCGCGCCGAGCGCGGCGGTGATCAGCAGCGCCGACGTGACCTCGAAGGCGAACACGTACCGCGTGAAGATCAGCTCGGCCAGCGAGGGCACGTTGCCCGCCGCCGTCACCGCCTCCAGCCCCTTCGGGGCCGCCAGTACGGCGTTGCCGACGCCGAGCCCGAGCAGCGCGGCGAACGCGAGCCCAGCCACGATCGCCCAGAAACGCTGTCCCCTGATCGTCTCCACGAGAGAGTCCGAGGAGTCCACGCCCACGAGCATGAGCACGAACAGGAACAGCATCATGACCGCGCCCGTGTAGACGATGATCTGCACGGCGGCCAGGAACGGAGCGTCCTGGACGGCGTAGAGCACCGCCAGCGACAGCATGACGGTGCCCAGCATCAGGGCCGAGTAGACCGCCCTGCGGCTGAAGACGAGCCCGAGCGCGGCGGTCACGGACACGACCGCCAGCACCCAGAACGTGATGGTCTCACCCATTGCTACGACCCAACCGGTAGTAGTCCTCTTCGGTCTCGCCGAGCCGCATCGGGTGGGGCGGCTGCTCCATTCCCGGAGCCAGCGGCGCGAGGAGCATCTCCTTGGTGTAGATCAAGGATTCGCGGCTGGAGTCGGCGAGCTCGTACTCGTTGGTCATCGTGAGCGCCCGGGTCGGGCACGCCTCGATGCACAGGCCGCACAGGATGCACCGCAGATAGTTGATCTGGTAGGTGCGTCCGTACCGTTCTCCCGGGGAGAAGCGCTCGGTCTCGGTGTTGTCCGCGCCCTCGACGAAGATCGCGTCCGCGGGGCAGGCCCACGCGCACAGCTCACAGCCGACGCACTTCTCCAGACCGTCGGGCCACCGGTTCAGCTGGTGCCGCCCGTGGAAGCGCGGCGCAGTCGGCCGCTTCTCCTCCGGGTAGTTGACCGTCACCGGCTTCTTGAACATGTGGTGGAAGGTGACGCCGAATCCCTTGATCGGATTCAGCCAATCAGTTGCTCCCACTGGTCACCTCCTTGACCGCGGTGCTTGCTTGGCGCGCCGGCACAACGCCGTGGTAGTGCGGGAGGTCCAACGGCGGCACCGGGAACCCACCCGCCTCCGGCTCTTCGCGGAGCTGCTCGAACTCCTCCTCGATCTGGGCGGCCTTGGCCTCCCTGCGACGCTGGAGCAGCGTGTCGAAGCGCAGCCAGATCGCGAGCCCGCCCACGACGATGATCGCCCCGAGCGTGAGGATGAACGCCCTGTTGGCCTCGGGCATGCGCAGCGCCTTGAGGGTCGCGTACAGCAGGATCCAGGCCAGGTTGAGCGGGATTAGGACCTTCCATCCGAAGGCCATGAGCTGGTCGTACCGTACGCGGGGCAGCGAGGCGCGAACCCAGACGAAGAACCCGAACACCACCACGAGCTTGATCAGGAACCAGAGCATCGGCCACCAGCCGGTGTTGGCCCCCTCCCAGATCGAGATGGGCCAGGGCGCTCGCCACCCGCCGAGGAACAGCGTGATCGCGATACCCGAGACCGTGAACACGTTGATGTACTCGCCCAGCATGAACATCGCGAACTTCAGCGACGAGGAGTACTCGGTGTGGAAACCGCCGACCAATTCGCCCTCACCCTCGGGGAGGTCGAACGGAACACGGTTGGTCTCGCCCAGCATCGTGATCGCGTAGATCAGGAACGACGGCAGCAGCGAGATCGCGTACCAGGACGGCTGCGGGATCGACAACCCGAAGACGTCCCAGGTGCCGCCACCCGCCTGCTTGGCCACGATCTCCGAGGTGGACAGCGTGCCCGCCGCCAGGAAGACTGCAACGAACGACAGGCCCATCGCGATCTCGTACGAGACCACCTGGGCGCTGGAGCGCAGACCGCCCAGGATGGCGTACGGCGAGCGCGATCCCCAGCCGGCGAGCACGATGCCGTAGACGCCGATCGACGCCATGGCGAGCACCAGCAGCACCGCGACCGGCAGGTCGGTGAGCTGCAGCGGCGTCTTCACCCCGAAGATCGACACCATCGGGCCGAACGGCATGACCGAGAAGGACAGGAACGCCGGCACCGCGATGATGACGGGGGCGAGCAAGTAGACGATCTTGTCCACCGTGCGTGGCGTGATGTCTTCCTTGAGCCCCATCTTCAGGCCGTCGGCCACCGACTGGAGCAGGCCGAACTTGCCCGCCCGGTTGGGGCCGTACCGGTGCTGCATGCGGGAGATGAGCTTGCGCTCGGTCCACACGCCGAACAGCACGCCCAGCATCAGGAGCACGAAGATGAAGACGGCCTTGATGATGGAGAGCCACAGCGGGTCGTGGCCGAAGTCCTGCAGCGTGGGACCAGTGTTCGGGTTCATCGGTCGGTCTCCACTTCCTCGTTCACGGTCTCGAGGACGTCCTGGCCGGTGATCGTGACCACGTCACCGGCGACGGCGCGCAGGTCACGGGTGACCGACACACCTGCGGAGTTGGACGGCACCCAGACCACCCGGTCGGGGAGGTCGGCGATCCGCACGGGCAGGATCACCGAGCCGCCGATGGTGACCTTGTCGCCGTCGGCCACGCCGATCTCCGCGGCCGTGGCCTCGGAGAGCAGCGCCGCCGCGGTCCTCGCGGTCCCGGCGAGGTACGGCTCGCCGTCCTGGAGCCGGCCGTCGTCGAGCAGCAGGTGCCAGGTGGCCAGCACGGCCTCCCCGGCCTGCGGCTCCCGGGCCTGCCGACCGCCGGTCACACTCGGCGCCGCCGTACGAGGGCCGCGCCACGATCCCAGGGCCCCGAGTTCGCGCCGCGCGGCGGCGGCGTCGGGCAGCGCCAGGTGGACGTCCATGTGGTCGGCGATGGCGGAGACGACCGCGAGGTCGCTCATCACGCCGGGGACGGCCGTCGCGACATCGAACGAGCGGCCGCGGCCCTCCCAGTCGACGAACGTGCCGGCCTTCTCGGCCACCGCGGCGACCGGGAGGACCACGTCGGCCCGGTCGGTCACCGCGCTGGCGCGGATCTCCAGGCTGACGATGAAGGGCGTGTTCTCCAGGGCGGCCAGCGCCCTGCCCGGGTCGGCCAGGTCGTACGGGTCGACACCGGCGATGACCAGTGCGTCGAGCTCCTCGTTCAGCGCGGCCCCGAGGATGCCCTCGGTGTCGCGGCCCTCGGCCTCGGGCAGGCCCGAGACGTTCCAGGCCCTGGCGACCTCGGCGCGAGCCGCCTCGTCCGCCACCGGGCGGCCGATCGGCAGCAGGTTGGGCAGTGCCCCGGCCTCGATCGCCCCGCGCTCACCGGCCCGCCGCGGCACCCAGGCGAGCCTGGCGCCGGTGGTCTGCGCGAGCCGCAGGAGGGCGGACAGCGCGCCGTGCGCGGTGGCGAGCCGCTCGCCGGCGAGGATGATCGCGCCTGCGGGCAGCAGGTCGGTGCCGGAGTTGATCAGGTCGCCGATGGCCTCGGCCTCGCCGCCGGGGACCGTCCTGATGAGCGTGCCGCGCATCTTCGTCAGGCCCGGGGTGGCGAACGGCGCCAGGGAGTAGACCTTGAGGCCCTTCTTCCGCGCGGCCTTGCGAAGCCGCAGGAAGACGATCGGCGACTCCTCCTCGGGCTCGAACCCGGCGAGGAGCACGGCCGGAGCGTTCTCCAGGTCGCTGTAGGAGACCTCGATGCCCTTGCCCGCGACGGCGTGGGCGAGGAAGCGCGCCTCCTCGTCCGACAGCGGCCGGGCGCGGAAGTCGATGTCGTTGGTGCCGAGCGCGACACGGGCGAACTTGCCGTAGGCGTAGGCGTCCTCGACGGTGACCCGGCCGCCGACCAGCACGCCCGCCTTGCCGCGTGCCGCCGCGAGCCCCTTGGCCGCGACGTCGAGGGCCTCCGGCCACGAGGCCGGCACGAGCCTGCCGTCCTCGTCGCGGATCAGCGGCGACCTGAGCCGGTCGGGCTGGGTCGCGTACTGGAAGGCCCAGCGGCCCTTGTCGCAGTTCCACTCCTCGTTGACCTGGGGGTCGTCCCCGGCCAGGCGGCGGGTGACCCGGCCGCGGCGGTGGTCCGTACGCAGGGAGCATCCGGAGGCGCAGTGCTCGCAGGCGCTCGGCGTGGACACCAGGTCGAACGGGCGGGAGCGGAAGCGGTAGGCGGCGCCGGTCAGCGCGCCCACCGGGCAGATCTGGACGGTGTTGCCCGAGAAGTAGGACTCGAACGGCTCGCCGTCGGCGACGCCCACCTGCTCCTTGGCCCCGCGCTCGAAGAAGTCGATGAGCGGGTCACCGGCGATCTGGTCGGAGAAGCGGATGCACCGCGCGCACTGGATGCAGCGCTCGCGGTCGAGCAGCACCTCGGTGGACAGCGGGATCGGCTTCTCGAAGGTCCGCTTGTGCTCGACGAACCGGCTCTCGCCCTGGCCGTTCGACATCGCCTGGTTCTGCAGGGGGCACTCGCCGCCCTTGTCGCAGACCGGGCAGTCGAGCGGGTGGTTCAGGAGGAGCATCTCCATCACACCGCGCTGGGCCTTCTCGGCCACCGGCGAGGTGAGCTGGCTCTGCACCACCATGCCCTCGGCCACCTCGATGGCGCAGGACGGCTGCGGCTTGGGGAAGCCGCGGCCGTTGCCCGCGTCCGTGATGTCCACCAGGCACTGGCGGCAGTTCGCCGCCGGGTCGAGCAGCGGGTGGTCGCAGAACCGGGGGATCTGGATCCCGAGCAGTTCGGCGGCCCGGATGATCAGCGTGCCCTTCGGCACGCTGATCTGGAAGCCGTCGATGGTCAGGGTCACCATGGTCACGACGGGCTGTTCCGGCTGCGTTGTCTGAACCGTCACTTGGACCCCCACACAGTGGAAGCAGCGGGATCGAACGGGCAGCCGCCGATCTCGAAGTGCTTGAGATATTCGTCGCGGAAGAGCTTCACCGACGAGTGGATGCAGCTGGTCGCGCCGTCTCCGAGGGCGCAGAACGAGCGGCCCAGGATGTTGTCGGCGATGTCGGTGATCGTGGCCAGGTCCTCCTCGGACCCCTGGCCCTTCTCCAGCCGCTTGAGCACCTGCTTGAGCCAGTAGGTGCCCTCCCGGCAGGGGGTGCACTTGCCGCAGGACTCGTGCGCGTAGAACTCCGTCCACCGGAGTACGGCACGCACCACGCAGGTCGTCTCGTCGAAGATCTGCAGCGCCCGGGTGCCGAGCATCGAGCCCTTGGCGCCGACCGACTCGAAGTCGAGCGGCACGTCCAGGTGCTCGGCCGTGAAGATCGGCGTCGAGGAGCCGCCCGGGGTCCAGAACTTCAGCTCGTGGCCCTCACGGATCCCGCCCGCCATGTCGAGCAGCTCGCGCAGCGTGATCCCCAGCGGGGCCTCGTACTGGCCGGGCCTGGTGACGTGCCCGCTCAGCGAGAAGATGCCGAAGCCCTTGGACTTCTCGGTGCCCATCCCGGCGAACCAGTCGGCGCCGTTGGCCACGATGCTCGGCACGCTGGCCACCGACTCGACGTTGTTGATGACCGTCGGGCAGGCGTACAGGCCGGCGACCGCGGGGAACGGCGGCTTGAGCCGCGGCTGGCCGCGGAAGCCCTCCAGCGAGTCGAGCAGTGCCGTCTCCTCGCCGCAGATGTACGCCCCGGCGCCGCTGTGCACGACCAGTTCGAGGTCGTACCCGGAGCCGAAGATGTTCGTGCCGAGGTAGCCCTTCTCGTACGCCTCGCGAACCGCCGCCTGCACCCGGCGGATGACGTGGAGTACCTCGCCGCGGACGTAGATGAAGGCGTGGTTGGCCCGGATGGCGTACGCGGTGATGATGACGCCCTCGACCAGCGCGTGGGGGTTGGCCATCATCAGCGGGATGTCCTTGCAGGTTCCCGGCTCCGACTCGTCGGCGTTCACCACGAGGTAGTGCGCCTTGCCGTCGTTCTGCGGGATGAATCCCCACTTCATGCCGGTCGGGAAGCCCGCGCCACCGCGACCGCGCAGACCGGAGTCCTTCACCGTCTGGATGATGGCGTCCGGGTCGAGGCTCAGCGCCTTCTTCGCCGCGGCGTACTCGCCGTACCCGTCGAGGGTGAACGAGTTGGGCTGGTCCCAGTTCCGGGTGAGGACCGGGGTAAGGGTCGTCATCGGTCGCTCACCGATCCTCCTGGCGCCTCCCAGCCGTTGGCCTTGGCGACCTTCAAACCTTCGAGGGACGGACCTGCGGCCGAGGGGCCGTCACCGGCCAGCCCGTCGGGAAGACCCGCGAGGACCCTCGAGGCATCCTTGAACGAGCACAGCTTCTTGGGGCCGCGGGTCGGCGAGATGTCCTTGCCGTCACGCAGGTCGTCCACGAGCTGCTTGGCCGACTCCGGCGTCTGGTTGTCGAAGAACTCCCAGTTGACCATCATGACCGGGGCGAAGTCGCAGGCGGCGTTGCATTCGAGCCGCTCCAGCGTGATCTTGCCGTCGGACGTGGTCTCGTCGTGGCCGACCCCGACGTGCTCGGAGAGCTCGTCCCAGATCTGGTCGCCGCCCATGACCGCGCACAGGGTGTTGATGCAGACGCCGACGTTGTAGTCGCCCGCCGGCCTGCGCTTGTACATGGTGTAGAAGGTCGCGACCGCGACCACCTCGGCCTTGCTCAGGCCGAGCATCTCGGCGCAGAACTCGTGCCCGTCGTCGGAGACGTAGCCGTCCTCCGACTGCACCAGGTGCAGCAGCGGCAGCAGGGCCGACCGCGCCTTGGGGTAGCGGCCGATGATCTCCTTGGCGTCCGTCTCCAGACGCTCGCGGACCTCAGGTGAATAACTCACTTAGCGCTCCTCGCCTGCGGCTCGTCGGCTCGCTCGCTATAGGCGCAGTGTCTACTGGTTCGCTCGCTTCGCTCGCTCACCTGTCCACACCTCCCATGACCGGGTCGATCGAGGCGACCGCCGAGATGACGTCGGCGATCATGCCGCCCTCACACGTCGCGGGCACCGCCTGCAGGTTCGTGAAGGACGGGTCACGGAAGTGCACGCGGTAGGGCCGCGTCCCGCCGTCGCTGACCACGTGCGCGCCCAGCTCGCCGCGCGGCGACTCCACGGCGGAGTACGCCTGGCCGGCCGGCACCCGGAAGCCCTCGGTCACCAGCTTGAAGTGGTGGATCAGGGCTTCCATGGAGCTGCTCATGATGTGCGCGATGTGGTCCGGTGAGTTGCCGAGGCCGTCGGGGCCGAGCGCGAGCTGCGACGGCCAGCCGATCTTCTTGTCCTCGATCATCACCGGGCCGCCCTTGAGCGGGCCGGTCAGACGGTCGAGCGCCTGCTCGATGATCTTCAGCGACTCCTCCATCTCGGCCATGCGGACGAGATAGCGGCCGTACACGTCGCAGGTGTTCTCGGTCGGGACGTCGAACTCGTACGTCTCGTAACCGCAATAGGGCTGCGACTTGCGCAGGTCCCAGGGCAGCCCGGCCGCCCGGAGCATCGGCCCGGTGATCCCGAGCGCCATGCAGCCGGTCAGGTCGAGGTAGGCGACGTCCTTGGTCCTGCGGGTGTAGACCGGGTTGGCGTCGAGGAGCTTGCGGATGTCCTTGATCCGCTTCGGCATGACCTTGAGGAACTCGCCGATCTTGTCGACCGCGCCCGCGGGCAGGTCGACGCTCACGCCGCCCGGCCGCACGTACGCCATGTTCATCCGGAGACCGGTGACGTACTCGAAGATGTCGAGCACCATCTCACGCTCACGGAAGCCGTAGATCATCGGCGTGGTGGCGCCCAGCTCCATGCCGAACGTCGCGAGCGCAACCAGGTGCGAGGAGATCCGGTTGAGCTCCATCATCATCACGCGGATGGCCTGCGCCCGCTCGGGGACCCTGTCGGTGATGCCGAGCAGCTTCTCCACGGCCATGCAGTACGCCGTCTCGTTGAAGATCGGCGCCAGGTAGTCCATGCGGGTGACGAACGTGACCCCCTGGGTCCACGTCCGGAACTCCATGTTCTTCTCGATGCCGGTGTGCAGGTAACCGATCACCGTCCGGGCCTCGGTCACCGTCTCGCCGTCGAGCGTCAGGACCAGCCGGAGCACGCCGTGCGTCGACGGGTGCTGCGGGCCCATGTTGATGACCAGGCGTTCCTCGGACGACTCGGTCACCGTCTCGACCAGCTCGTCCCAGTCCTGTCCGGCGACGTCGTAGACCTTGCCCTCGGTCGTTTGGGTCATGCGTACGACCTCCTCTGGTCCGGCGCGGGGGTCTCGGCGCCGCGGTACTCCACCGGGATGCCGCCGAGCGGGTAGTCCTTGCGCTGGGGGTGTCCCTCCCAGTCGTCGGGCATCTCGATGCGGGTCAACGCCGGGTGGCCGTCGAAGATGATTCCGAAGAAGTCGTACGTCTCCCGCTCGTGCCAGTCGTGCGTCGGGTAGACAGAGACCGTGGACGGAATGTGGCGGTCGGAGTCGGGGCACCCGACCTCGACCCGGACCCGCCGGTTGTGCGTGATCGAGCACAGGTGGTAGACCGCGTGCAGCTCGTTGCCCGTCTCGTCCGGGTAGTGGGCGCCGGAGACGCCGAGCGACAGCTCGAAGCGCAGCGCCGCGTCGTCGCGCAGGTGCCGCATCACGTCCACGAGACGCTCGCGCGCCACATGGAAGGTGACCTCGTCGCGGTCCACGACGACGCGCTCGATGGCGTCGCCGAACGCGGGCTCGAGCGCGTCGGCCACCTCGTCGAAATACGACCCGTACGGCCGGGCGCTGGAGAGCCGGGGCGCGCGGCGCACGACCAGGCCGCCGTAACCGGACGTGTCCCCGGTCCCGCTGGCGCCGAACATGCCCGTACGGGCGACGGGCTCAGGTGTCTCCTCCACCGGCACCCCGGGGAGGTTGTCGCTGCTCATCTGGTGACTCCGCTCCACGAATACCGCACGAAGCGCTCATTCCTCGCGTTCGCGCTCATTTGTTCGCCCCCTGGTCGATCAACGGCAGCGTCCGCAGGGCCTGGAGCTCGAGCTCGTCGATCTGCTTGGCGCGGTGGGCGCCGAACTTCATGTTCTGGATCTTGTCGTGCAGCTTCACGATGGCGTCGATCAGCATCTCGGGCCGGGGCGGGCACCCCGGCAGGTAGATGTCGACCGGCACGACGTGGTCCACGCCCTGCACGATGGCGTAGTTGTTGAACATGCCACCGCTGGACGCGCAGACGCCCATCGCGATGACCCACTTGGGTTCGGCCATCTGGTCGTAGATCTGGCGCAGCACCGGCGCCATCTTCTGCGACAACCGGCCGGCCACGATCATCAGGTCGGCCTGCCGCGGCGAGGCGGAGGCGCGCTCCATGCCGAAGCGCGCGAGGTCGTGCTTGGAAGCGCCGGTCGCCATCAGCTCGATCGCGCAACACGCCAGACCGAACGTCGCGGGCCACACCGAGTTCTTCCTGGCCCAGCCGGCCACCTGCTCGACAGTCGTCAGGATGAAGCCGCTCGGCAGTTTCTCTTCAAGACCCATGGCTAATCCCAATCAAGACCGCGGCGACGCCACACGTAGGCGTACGCCACGAGGACGGTGACGATGAACAGCACCATCTCGACCAGCCCGAACAGGCCGAGATTGTCGAACGCGACCGCCCACGGATAGAGGAAGATGATCTCGATGTCGAACACGATGAACAACATCGCCGTGATCATGTACTTGAGCGGGAAGCGCCCGCCGCCGACAGGCTGCGGGGTCGGCTCGATGCCGCATTCGTAGGCGTCCAGCTTGGCGCGGTTCCAGCGCTTCGGCCCCGTGAAGGGGGCGATGCTCACGGAGAACACGGCGAACCCCGCCGCGAGGACCGCGAGCACCAGGATGGGCACATACAGCTCCATGGCTACATGTCCTCGTTTGCTCGGTGGAAAAGGGTGTTCAATCTCATGCGGACGGAGCCACCTTGGACAGGGCGTTGATGATCCGGTCGGACGCGTCGCCTCGCGGGTCGGTGAGATTGCCGAGAAGTTTCAGCGCGAATCTCATCAGCCGCGGATGCGGCATCGCGTGCCGCGTGGCGAAGTTCATCACGCCGGGCCTGCCGATGGCCTCGACGAAGTACCGGCCCAGCGTGAAGTAGCCACCATAGGCGTCCTTGAGGATACGCGGGTAGGCCCGCAGTACCCGTTCCCTGCGGGCGGGAGTCGGCTGGGACAGAGCCGTCACCACGGCGTCGGCGGCGGTCCTGCCGGTCTCCATGGCGTACGCGATGCCCTCGCCGTTGAACGGGTTGATCGTGCCGCCCGCGTCTCCGACGAGCACCAGCCCCCGGGTGTAGTGCGGCTGCCGGTTGAAGCCCATCGGCAGCGCCGCCCCCCGGATGGGGCCGATCATGTTCTCCTCGTTGTACCCCCACTCGGCGGGCATGTTCTTCACCCAGCGTCTGAGCAGGTCGCGGTAGTCGATGTTCTTGAACGCGTCGTTGGTGTTGAGCAGCCCGAGGCCGACGTTCGAGGTGCCGTCGCCGACACCGAAGATCCAGCCGTACCCGGGGAGGAGGCGGTCGCCGTCCCAGAGCTCCAGCCACGTCTCCAGGTAGTCGTCGTCGTGCCGCGGGCTGGTGAAGTAGGTCCGTACGGCGACGCCCATCGGGCGGTCCGGCCGCTTGTGCAGGCCCATCGCCAGCGAGAGCCGGGTCGAGTTGCCGTCGGCGGCCACGACCAGCCGGGACCGGAAGGCGACCTCCTCGCCGTCCTGCTTGGCGGTGACGCCGACGACGTGACCGCTGCGCTCGTCGAGGATCGGGCCGGTGACGTTGACGCCCTGCAGGAGGGTGACGCCGGCGCGCACCGCGTTGTCGGCCAGGATCTGGTCGAAGTCCTTGCGGGTGCGGACCAGGCCGAAGTCGGGGAAGCTCGACAGCTCGGGCCAGTCGAGCTCGAACCGGAGGCCGCCACCGACGACGCGCAGGCCCTTGTTCCTGATCCAGCCGGGGGCGTCGATGTCGACGCCCATCGCGATGAGCTCCTTGACCGCCCTCGGCGTGAGCCCGTCGCCGCACACCTTCTCGCGCGGGAAGCGGGTCTTCTCCAGCAGAAGGACGGTCAGACCGGCCTGGGCGAGGTAAAAGGCAGTCGTCGAGCCCGCGGGGCCGGCGCCGACGACGATGACGTCGGCGTCCCGTCCGCTTTCAGAGGCCGGCATCCGGTCGGACGCCGCCAATCTCGGCCGCGTAGGGGCTGACTCGCTCACGGGGGACCTGATTCCTGTCCTCGGACGAAGATCTCCACTGGTACGGGACCTTCGTGCCTTTGTGAACCACTTCACAAACTGTCGGCGGAAGTCTAACCCCTCTTACGCGTTCCATGTCAGAGGGGTACGACTACCTGTTGGTAACTTTAGGTTTGACCGCACGGTGCAGCGCCACGATGCCCAGGGACAGGTTGCGCCAGGCCACCTTGCTCCAGCCCGATTCCTGGATGATGCGCGCGAGCGCCGGCTGGTCGGGCCATTCCTGGATCGACTCCGCGAGGTACTCGTATGAGTCCGGGTTGGAGCTGACCGCCCGCGCGACCTGCGGAAGCAGCTTCATGAGGTACTGCGAGTAGACCAGCTCGAAGGACTTGATCTGCGGCCGGGAGAACTCGCAGATGACCATGCGGCCCCCCGGCCTGGTGACCCGCAGCAGCTCACGCAGCGCCTCATGCGTGTCGGCCATGTTGCGCAGCCCGAAGGAGATCGTGACCGCGTCGAACGCACCGTCGGCGAAGGGCAGCCTGAGCGCGTCGCCCGCGACGAAGCTGACCCCGCGCACCCCGCCGCCCGACAATCCGGAGCCGCCGCGCCGCTCCACTCCCGTACGCAACATGCCGATGGAGAAGTCGCAGGCGATCGCGCGCGCGCCGAGCAGGGTGAAGGCGTCCGTCGAGGTGCCCGTGCCGGCGGCGAGGTCCAGCACCAGCTCGCCCGGCCCCGCGTCGATCGCGGCGGCCGTGGCCTTACGCCAGAGCCGGTCCTGCCCGAGCGAGAGGACGTCGTTGACCAGGTCGTAGCGACGGGCCGTGCGATCGAACATCGCGGCGACCTCGTGCGGCTGCTTGTCCAGCGAAGCGCGCGTCATGGACGCAAGCCTAGGCCGCGCGGCGGATGCTCTCTCCGCGCCCGCTCGGAATGCGCGGAACGTAGCACATTGATTACGAAGGGTGTGCTAGAACTTCGGGAATGCTTGCCAGACGCTCCGCCGCTCTCCTCGTCGCGGCTCTCGCCGTACTCCCCGCCGGCACAGCCCAGGCCGGTGTCCGGCAACCTGGCGTGGTCTCGCAGAAGCCCGTCGCCAACACCCCCCACGTGCTCGACGGCATCGTGAACGCGATCGCGCTCGTGGGCGGCACGGTGGTGGTCGGCGGGGAGTTCAGCGCCGTCAGCGACGCCGGAAGCGACGAGCAGTTGCCACGGGAGAACCTCTTCGCCTACGACCTGCGCACCGGGAAGGTCCTTCCCGGATTCGCCCCCAGCTTCAGTGGTCCGGTCTACGCCCTGGCCTCCGGCGCGGACGGCACCGTCTACGTCGGCGGCTCCTTCGACTTCCCCGCGCGCGCGCTCGTACGGTTGAGCCTGACCGACGGCTCCGCCGTGACGTCCTTCGACGCACCCGCCTTCGGCGGCGACGTCGCCACCCTGGTCCGCCAGGGCGACAAGATCTACGTCGGCGGCGACTTCATCCAGATCGGGAGCACGCCCCGCACGGCGCTGGCCCGGATCGACGCCTCCACGGGGGCGGTGGACCCCGCGTTCAGGATCACGCCGGGCGATCCCCGGGGTGCCGGCACCAAGGTCTACGCCATGGCCGCCACCGGCGACCGGCTGGTCATCGACGGCTCGTTCACCTCGGTCGACGGGCTGCGCAGGCCACAGGTCGCGGTGATCGACCTGGTCAGGAACCGGGTGGCCGACTGGCGCACCGAGGTGTACGCGCCCTCCTGCATGGCGGTGTTCCCCTGGTATGTGCGGGGTCTGGACGTGTCCCCCGACGGCAGGTACTTCGTCGTGGTGACGACCGGCGGCCCGGCTCCCGGCACTCGCAAGCTCTGCGATTCGGCGGCCAGGTTCGAGATGTACTCACGCGGCGACGACATCCGCCCCACCTGGGTCAACCTGACCGGAGGCGACTCGCTCTACTCGGTCGTGGTGACCGGCGCGGCCGTCTATGTGGGCGGGCACCAGCGCTGGCTGAACAACCCGAAGGGCTCCGACACCGCCGGGCCTGGAGCGGTCCAGCGGCCGGGCATCGGAGCGATCCATCCGACCACGGGCAAGGCGCTCAGCTGGAACCCCACGCGTACCCGAGGAATCGGAGTAAAGGCGTTCCTGACCACAAAGAGCGGCCTTTTGGTGGGAAGTGACACGACGAAGCTCGGGCATGAGTACCATGCCCGGATCGGCATGTTCCCGTTGCCCTAGTTTCCCGTCGGCCGGTCGCGTTTCTGCACGACCTGCTCGCTGACCGCGTCGCGCTGCTTGGACAGCAGCACGTAGCTGGCCAGGCCGCTGACCACGAAGGCCGCGATGAGCAGCAGGTACGTGCGCAGCCCGAGGAGATAGAGGACCGCGACGGCCACGGCGAACAGACCGAGGCGAGAGAGCGTGTAAACGACAACCGGACGCACACCGTCGAGGTTACGTCACGGAGCCGAGTGACTCTCTTCGCATCCCGCCCGAGCACTGCTAGTGTGCCCAAGTGGGCGCTTTTGTAAAGAAACACCCATGAGCACCCCAAAGAGGCTCTATCATATAACAATCGGGCACTGAGCCGATAACAACCCGTGATCTTCTACGAAAACCACGGATAAATCAGGCTTCGCTCGGCACACTGGTTACCTGTCCGCCCGCTGCAGGACGCGGGATGCGAGGGGGAGAGATTGTGGAGAGTAGCAGCGAGCGACTGCTGACCCCTGGAGAGGTTGCCGCCCTCTTCCGGGTCGACCCGAAGACCGTGACACGTTGGGCCGCGGCGGGACGAATCAGCAGCATCCGTACCCCCGGAGGGCACCGGCGGTTCCGAGAGTCGGAAGTGCACGCCCTCCTCCGTGGAGAGGATGTCCTGACGGCCGACCGGCCTAACGGCGACTCACCTCGGGTCTGATACACCGACCAGGTGATCCTGCGTGCCACCCGGATGCCGCAGGGTCACCCGCGTCAGTCGGTGCCGCTCACCCGGCCCCGCCTTCCCCACGTCGTACCGCCACGCGGCCACCCGCGCTTCCGGCACGTCCTGCTCCTCCGCGTGGCGCCAGTACGACCTCAACCGCGGCCTCAGGCGACGACCACGGCCTCAGACTCGACCCCACGACGCGGCGCACGGCGCGGCGACCTCAGCGCGGCTCTCCTGCGCCGTCCCCCTCGTCGTGTCCCGTTCCAGCGACGCCGCCGGCCTCCCGGACCTCCGCGTCCGCCTTGAACGCCAGGAACTCCCGCTCCAGGTCGTCGTTCTCCTCGCGCCACCGGCGACGCCGCTCGGCGTCCTCCTCCTCGGTCACCGACTCGGCGAGCCACCGGTCGTAGTCCGGCTCCCCCGGGACGACGTCGACGTACGCGTTGCCGATCAGGCGGCCGTCGTCGCTGGCCAGTGATTGCGGCACGCGCAGTGTCCCGTCAGTGAGCCGGATAACGTACATCCACGATCACCTAGATTCCGTAGCGCCTGTTGAAGAACAACATCACGTTCAGCGCCGCCCGCGTGTCACCGCCCAGCATGTCGACCAGGGCCGGACGCTGCCGGGATGCGATCGCCGCGAACGCGTCAGCGAAGAACTCCTTGCGCCCCAGCCCTCCTGGCTGCCGGTGGAACGCGGAGGCGAACAGCGGGAAGCACTCCTCGTACAGCGCGGCGAACTCGGGCGAGTCGGATACCCACTCTCCCGGATGCGCGTCGACGTCGTCCAGAGCATGGCCGACTTCGTGCATCATCACGTCC
Organism: Microtetraspora glauca; assembly: GCF_040656155.1. Lineage (NCBI taxonomy): Bacteria > Bacillati > Actinomycetota > Actinomycetes > Streptosporangiales > Streptosporangiaceae > Microtetraspora > Microtetraspora glauca. Next base: position 243,006 of record NZ_JBFALK010000014.1, on the reverse strand, counting down.
GGTGTCGGGGACGGACGGTCGCCCACCACGATCTTGCGGTCGCCGTACGCGCCGGCGCAGGCGTCCCAGGTCGCCCGGCCTGATGGCAGCGGGGCCCCGCGCAGATAACCCATGTCGTCCAGGTCGGGAACGCCGCCACGGCCCACGTAGATGCCGTCCAGCGTGGTGGCGAGCATCAGCTTGAGCCGCTCGGGGAGCCTGGCGAGGCTGTCCACGGCACGTACGGCGTCCGCCGAGGGCGGCCCGTCCCCCGCGTCCCATTCGCGGTACAGGACGCGTTCCAGGGGCCCGCAGTGCCGCCGGCCGTCCCGCAGGTCCGGGGCGTCCGGCCGGTGCGGCCGCGCGCGGTTGGGCTGGTCGTCCAGCTCGAAGTCGCTCCAGGTGTACTGGGGGCGGTCCACGACCGGCGCGGTGACCGCGTGCATCCGCTCCACGCCCCGCTCCACGGTCCGTTCCGGAGTCCGCTCCGAGGAACGTTCCGGCGCGTCCGTGGCGCGTGCCGGCGAGGCGTACGCACCGCGCTGCCACCAACGCGAGCCGCGCCTGTGGCGGCCCCTATCGCTCGGCTGCGCCATGGCCCCCACCCGTCGCCCTGCCGGTGAATGTGCCGGGAACGGCGGCTCGTGGCGCCCTTCCCACCTCGCGCCTCGGCGGGGTCCGTCCGCCTACGGTGCCCATGTGCTCACTCGTCCCTCGCTCTGGGCGGTGCCCACCGCCGCGCCGGGCCCGGCATGATCCGGGGGGCGCGGTACCGGTCCACCGTACGTTGCCCGTCCGCGCCCCGTCATCCCCCGGATCCCCTACGGCTACGCGCTTTCCGCGTGACACCAGGCCCGATCACGCGGCGGTATGGCTTACCGTGTGGGCATGCCTAGCGTGATTCTCGGCCTGGCGCTGCTGGCCTTCTGGCTCTACTGCCTGTTCGACGTGATCACGACGCCGGAAGGCGCGGTGCGCAACCTCCCCAAGCTGCTGTGGGTGCTGGTCGTGCTGTTCCTGGCGGCTGTCGGTGGCGTGTTCTGGCTGGCCCTCGGCCGTCCACGGAGCGGCGATGCCGTACTGGAGGCCGCGGGGACACGGGAAGGACCGGACGAGCGGGAGGCATGGCAACGGCCCCCGCGGGCCGAGGCACCGCGAGGGCCGGACGACGACCCGGAGTTCCTGCGCGCGCTGGAGCGCCGCCTGCGGAACGAGGACTGACAGTCCCGGGCTCCGCGAGCCCGGGGACCTCGGGCTCCGGGCCCGCTCGGACCCGGACGCTCAGCTGTCTACTTGGGCACGTCCGCGTAGGAGTGCAGGCCGCTGAAGAAGATGTTGACGCCGACCAGGTTGAACAGCAGGCAGGCGAAGGCCACCAGTGAGACGATCATCGCCGCCTTGCCGCGCCATCCGGCGGTCGCCCGAGCGTGCAGGTAGGCCGCGTAGGCGATCCAGGTGATGAACGACCAGACCTCCTTGGGGTCCCAGCCCCAGTAGCGGCCCCAGGCGCGGTCCGCCCACAGGGCGCCCGCGATGACGGCGAACGTCCAGATGGGGAAGGCGATCACGATCGCGCGGTGGGCGATGCGGTCGAGCTGCTCCTTGGCCGGCAGCACCGACATCCGCCCGTCGTTGCGCACCAGGTAGAGGACGGCGCAGACCCCCGCGACCAGGAACAGCCCGCCCGCGATGATCGCGGCGGTGACGTGGATCGCGATCCAGTAGGAGTTCAGCGCGGGCATCACCGGCCCGGCCTGGACGTGCAGGAAGAGGACGGCGAAGCCGAGCCCGAGAGCAGCGGTCACCGTCACGAACGCGCCGAGGAAGCGGATCCGCTGCCGGGTGAGCAGGACGAGGAACGCGGTCACCGAGGCGAAGCACAGGGCCACGACGAACTCGTACATGTTGGCCCACGGCCAGCGGTCCACCGCGAAACCGCGGGTGAGGAGGCCGGCCAGGTTCGCCGCCCAGCCGAGCCAGGAGATGACGACCGCCACCGCCCCGGCCTTGACCGCCCAGCCGGCCGGCGCCACCGGCGCCGTACGGCTCTCGCCCTCCGCCCCCGCGGCGGAGTCCGCGGCCGATCCGGCGACTGAGGAGTCGGATCCGGCGGCGCCGACGGTGACCAGTTCGCGGGTCTTCACCGCGGCGGCCGTCCGCGACCTGCCGAAGGCCAGCTCCAGCGCGTAGGCGATCATGGCGATGAGATACAGCAGGACGGTCACCAGGATGAGCTGGTCGCTCAATGTGGCGAGGCCCTCGTTGATCTGGGCGGGCGGCATCTTCTACTCCTCGGACGAGCGGTTGCTCGGCGAAACGGGTTCGCGGTCGATCGCGGTGGCGGCGTCCTCGGGCTGAGACGTCTCGGAGGGGGCTGCACCACGAAGCATCGTGACGATCTCGGCGAACTCCTCCGCGAAGCTCGCGCCGCCGCCCTCGGTGCGGGTCAATCCTCCCACCGTGACCTTCCGGTCCGTTATCCGCACCCACACCCGGCGGCGCCGTACGGTCAGGGACATCACCAGGCCGAGCACGGCCGCGGCGGCGGCGAGCAGGGCGGGCACCCGGCCCGGGTCATAGGCGGTCTGGAGGCTGATCCACTCCTTGACCCCGGTGAACTCGATCTTCCCGGCGCCGTCGGCGAGTTCGAGTGTGTCACCGACGTTGAGCGGCGTGGGCTGGGCGGACATCTTGCCGAGCGGCTTCAGGTTGTCCGTGTCGAGCTGGTACACCGACTGGGGCTGCCCGGACTTCAGCCCGAGGTCGCCGGAGAACGGGAAGACCTGGACGGTCGGGTTGGCCGCGCCGGGGAAGACCGACACCCACGCGGCGCCGTTGGGCACGGTGGTCGGCAGGAAGCGGATCAGGAAGCCGAGCTGGTCGGGCTGGGCGTCCGGGACCTTGATGACGCACTCGGAGGTGTAGGTCGCCTGGTCGCTCGCCAGGCAGGCGACCGACCCCTCGTAGGCCGTGTGGCCCTTCCCGTCGGTGACCTTGAAGGTCGGGGCGTACCCGTGGCCGAGGAGGTAGGTCAGCGTGCCGTCCACGTCGAGCGGCTCGTTGACCTTGAGCTCGACCTCCCGCGAGGGCGAGGACGGCGAGTCCTGGACCGACAGCGTGGCCGAGTAGTCGAGCGGCTGGCCCCGCTTGTCCCCCGACGCGACGTACGTCGCCTGGAACTCCTTGAGCGTGAACGAGAACGGCTGCAGCGACTCGGCCGACACCCGCTGTCCCGGCATGAACCGGTCGTAGGCCGCCACCGTGTTGGCGAACCCGTCGCCCTCGACGACGAGGACGTTGCCGCGGTAGCCGAACAGGCCGCCCGCCCCGACCGCGAACAGCAGCACGAGCAGCGAGACGTGGAACAGCAGGTTGCCCGTCTCGCGCAGGTAGCCCTTCTCGGCGGAGACCCAGTCGGTGCCGGTGACGACGCGGAACCGGTTGCGGCGCAGCTTCGCGGCGACCGACTCGACGGTCAGGTCGCCCTCGAAGGCGGCGCTCTGCGGGAGCCGGTTCAGGTTGCGCGGAGCGGCCGGCGGCTTCTTGCGCAGTTCCTTGAAGTGGACGACCGCCCTCGGGAACACGCATCCGGCGAGCGAGAAGAACAGCAGGAGGTAGATGGCGGCGAACCAGGGCGACGTGAAGACGTCGAACATCCACAGCCGGTCCAGCCACTCGGCCTCGGTCGGGCTGTTCTTGAAGTACTGGGCGACCCGGCCGGGATCGACGCTCCGCTGTGGGTAGACCGACCCGGGAACCGAGCCGAGCGCGAACAGGAAGAGCAGGATCAGGGCGGTACGCATGGACGTGAGCGTCCGCCAGCCCCACCGCAGCCAGCCGACCACGCCGAGGCCCACCGGCCGCGCGGGCTCACGCTGCTCCGGCCGCTCGGACTGCTCCGGCCGCTCGGACTGCTCCGGCCGCTCGGACTGCTCCGGCTGCTCGCTCACGCCGGACTCGTCGTTTTTCGTTGTCATTCAGATCACCGGCTCGAATCCGCCCACCCAGACCTGCAGGCCGGCGATGAGGTTCCCCCAGAGCCCGGTCACCAGCAGGACGCCGACGCCGACCAGCATCACGCCCCCGATCCGGGTGATCAGGCGGGAGTGGCGGCGGACCGCCTTGAACGCGTGGAGTGCCCTGCGGTAGGCCAGCCCGGCGAGCACGAAGGGCGCCCCCAGGCCCAGCGCGTACGCGAAGGCGAGCGCGGCACCACGCGCGGCGCTGCCCTGGTCGACCGAGAGCGCGAGGACCACGGCGAGCGTGGGCCCGATGCACGGGGTCCAGCCGAGGCCGAAGACGACGCCGAGCAGCGGCGCGCCCGCGAGCCCGGCGGCGGGCACCTTGTGAATGCGCACGTCCCGCTGGAGCCCCGGGATCAGGCCGATGAAGGCCAGGCCGAGGACGATCGTGACGACCCCGAGCACCCGCGTGATCACGTCGATGTTGCCGAAGAGGACGCCGCCGAGGCTACCGAAGAGCGCCCCGCCCAGCACGAAGACCGCGGCGAAACCGAGGACGAACAGGGCGCTGCCCAGCACCATCCGGCCCCGCCTGGGGTCGCCGCTCATGCCCGTGACGTAGGAGAGGTAGCCCGGAACCAGCGGCAGCACGCAGGGCGAGAGGAAGGACACCACGCCGGCCGCGACCGCGATCGGCACCGCGACCAGCAGCGAGCCGGACGCGACGGTGGTGGCCAGGTCAGCCGCGCTCATCGGTGACCTTGTCGATCGCGGCGAGGAGGTCGTTGTACTTCACGGCGCCCAGGGCGCGCGCCGCGATCCGGCCCTGGCCGTCGATGATCAGGGTGGACGGGATCGCCGCGGGCGGCACGGTGCCCTGGAAGGAGAGCAGCACCCGGCCGGCCTGGTCGAAGATGCTCGGATATCCCGGCTGCAGCGAGCGGTCGAACGCCTGGGCCGAGGCCTTCTGGTCCTTGAAGTTGACGCCGAGGAACTGGACGCCCTTGTCCTTGGTCTTGGCCGCGATGTCCTTGAGCACGGGCCCCTCGGCCCGGCACGGAGCGCACCAGGACGCCCAGAAGTTCAGCACGTAGACCGTGCCGGAACCGAGCTTCTGGGTCGCGCCGTCGAGGGTCGTGCCCTCGATCGCCGGCGCCTTGACGCGGCCTGCGGCGTCGAAGACCTGGACCTTGCCGTCCCCCGCGACGAAACGGGTGTCACCGGACTGCGGCTGGGACTGCTGCTGGTTCCCCGCGCAACCCGCGAGGGCTGTCACGGCCAGAGCGGTGCTCGCAGCGATCAGAGACAGACTCTTGGCGGACACGCGGGAGTATCTCCTATTACTACAACCGGTAGAGCTGTCACTCTACCCAGCGGGTACGGTGCTCCCGCCAACGGGTCAAGCTCCGGGAACGGGGTTGCCCCGCACCAGTGCGCCCGCGGGCTCGCTGTAGCCGATGCTGCTCAGCCTGTCGCCCTCGAACGTGAAGCTGGTGAGGCTGGCGAGGGAGCACTGGCGACGGCGCGGATCGTGCCACAGCCGGCGTCTCTCCGCCGCGAGCCTGACGATCCAGATGGGCAGCTGGTGGCTGACAAGCAGCGCCTCGTGCCCCCGCGCCTCCTCGCGCGCGTCGTCGATGGCCGCCTTCATCCGCAGGACCACATCGCCGTACGGCTCGCCCCAGGACGGGCGGAACGGGTTCACGAAGTGGCGGTAGGCCCGGACATCGCGGAACACTCCGTTACCTCCGGCCACCCGCAACCCCTCGAAGACGTTGGACGCCTCGATCAGCCGCTCGTCGAGGGTGACCTCCAGGCCCAGGACGCCGGCCAGGGGGGCCGCGGTCTCCTGGGCGCGCTCCATCGGCGAGCTCCACAGGGTGACGATGTCGCGTCCGGCGACCGCCTTGGCGACGGTCTCGGCCATCAGCCGCCCGTTCTCCGACAGGTGGTAGCCGGGCAGCCTGCCGTACAGGACGCCTTCCGGATTGTGAACCTCGCCGTGGCGCAGCAGGTGGACGACGGTGGTCTCGGTCATGGCAGGTGAGCCTACCCGCCGGTCAGGCGGCACACGCAGTGCGCAGCGCGTCGACGGCGGCCCTGATGGCGGGACGGCGCGCCGCGTCGGTGCGCCACAGCGCGTAGATGCGCCGCTGCAGCCGGGGCACCACGGGGACCGCGCGCACGCCCTCGGGCAACTGGCCGCGCCCGAGGCGGGGGATCAGCGCGTACCCGTGGCCCGCCGCGACGAGCGCGAGCTGGGTGGGGTACTCGTCGGCCATGGCGACGATCCTGGGCTCCTTCTCCGCCGACCGGAGCAGGAACATCAGGAAGTCGTGGCAGACCGTGCCGGACGTGCCGCTGATCCAGCCCTCACCGGGGAGGTCGGCCAGCTCGATCTCCCGTTTGGTCGCCAGCGGGTGACCGGCGGGCATGACCACGTCCGCGACGTCGTCGAGCAGCGCCGCGCGCGACAGCCCCTCGGGGATGGCCATCGGCCGGTTGAGCCAGTCCTGGACGAGGGCCAGGTCGATCTCGCCCCGGGACACCTCACGGATCTGCCGATCGGGTTCCCGCTCGTAGAGGACCACATCGAGATCGGGATGGTTCTTCTTGATCAGCATCAGCGCCTGCGGCATGATCCCCCTGGCCGCGGTCGGGAAGGCGGCCATCACGAGCCTTCCGACCACGGTGCCGCGCAGCGCCTCGAAGTCGGCCTCGGCCGTCTCCACCAGGGCCAGGATCTTCTCCGCGTGGTCGGCGAGCAGCCCGGCCGCGTCGGTGAGCTTCACTCCGCGCCCGTTGCGCTCGACGAGGACCGCCCCGGTCTCGCGTTCGAGCTTCGCCAACTGCTGGGAGATCGCCGACGGGGTCACCATCAGCGCCTCCGCGGCGGCCGCGACGGAACCGTAGACGGCCACAGCGTGCAGCGCCTTCAACCGGTTCAGATCCAACATGTAAGCCAGTCTAAACGGTTATGACGCAAAAAGCCCGATGTCGCTGAACTGTCAGCCGGTCCCAGCGGAGCGGACCCTACATCGTCGCGGCGGCGGCCTTGGCGGCGAGCGGAAGCGCCTCGGCGACGCGGGTGAGCGCCTCCTCATCGTGGGCCGCGGACAGGAACCACGCCTCGAACGCCGACGGCGGGAGGTAGACCCCCTGGTCGAGCATCCCGTGGAAGAACGAGCGGTACGCCTCCGCGCTCTGCCTCTTCGCCGAGTCGAAGTCGGTGACCGGCCCGTCGGTGAAGAAGATCGAGAACAGGCTGCCCGCGCGCTGCAGCCGGTGCGGTACGCCCTCGGCCACCAGCGCGTCGGACGCCGCCTCGGCGACGAGCAGGGCCGCCGCGTCCACCCGCTCGTAGACACCCGCGTCACAGGCCCGCAGCGTCGCGAGGCCGGCGGCGGAGGCCAGCGGGTTACCCGAGAGCGTGCCTGCCTGGTAGACCGGGCCATGCGGCGCGAGCAGCGCCATCACGTCGGCCCGCCCGCCGAAGGCCGCGGCCGGCATCCCGCCGCCCATGACCTTGCCGAACGTCATGAGGTCCGCCTCGACGGGGTCGAGTCCGTACCAGCCGGAGGCGGAGACCCGGAAACCGGTGAGCACCTCGTCGATGATCAGCAGCGCCCCGTTCTGCGTGCAGAGCTCGCGGAGCCGCTGGTTGAAGCCGGGCAGGGGCGGGACCACGCCCATGTTGGCCGGGCACGCCTCGGTGATGACACAGGCGATCTCGAACGTGCGGAAGGCCTCCTCGACCGCCTCGATCGAGTTGTACGGCAGGACGATCGTGTCGGCGGCGGCCGCGCCGGTCACGCCGGGAGTGTCCGGGAGGCCGAACGTCACCAGCCCGGAACCGGCCGCGGCCAGCAGTGCGTCCACGTGCCCGTGGTAGCAACCGGCGAACTTGACCACCTTCGCCCGGCCGGTGAAGCCGCGTGCGAGCCGTACCGCCGACATGGTGGCCTCGGTGCCCGAGCTGACCAGCCGGATCTTCTCCACGGGGGCGATGCGGGAGACGATCTCCTCGGCCAGCAGGACCTCGCCCTCGGTGGCGGTCCCGAACGACAGGCCGTGGGCCAGCGCGCCCTCGACGGCCTCGATCACGGCCGGATGGCGATGCCCGAGGATCATCGGCCCCCAGGAGCACACCAGATCGACGTAGCGGTTGCCGTCCACGTCCGTGATGTACGGCCCCTGGCCCGAGGCCATGAACCTGGGCACTCCCCCGACCGCGCCGAACGCGCGCACCGGGGAGTTGACACCACCGGGCACGATCCGCCGCGCCCGCTCGAACAGTTCCGCTGACTTCTCCGTACGGCTCACGCCTCCCAGCCTACGGGCGACGTGTCGCGGCCCCTCACTCGCAGGCGTCGACGAGCAGATCCAGGACGCGGAGCGGGTCGGGCAGCGGACGCCCGTCCGGGGGACGCAGCCAGCTCACCACCGCGCCGGTCACCAGCGTCGACGGCGGAGCGAGCACGTAGCTGTCGCGGCAGTGCCAGCGCAGGCCGGGCGTGGCCTCGATGGTCGCGGGGTCGCAGTCGAGGTGGCAGGACCACCACTCGTCCTCGTCCTCCGGCGCACCTCTCGTCGCCACATAGAAAAGGACCCGGTCGCCGTTCGCGGCGACCGGGCCCGTGGCCAGTCCTGTGGAGTCCATGGCGGTCAGGGCCGCCATCCCGGCGACCGCCGGTACGTCGAACACGTCGAACACCCGGCCCGTGGGCAGGATCACATTGGCGTCGGGGTTGTGCTCCCACCGGCGCGTGAGGAGGGCGGAGTCGACCGTCGCCTCCATCTGCCACGCCGGGGACAGCGGGTGCGCGCCCGGGTCGGGACAACCGACGCGGTCGCAGGAACAGGCGCGCCCACCCTCGCGGAGCGGGTGGGCGCCAAGACAGCTCGCCCAGCCGAGCTGGGCGTATTCCAGTACAGACGTGATCTTCCGTGGCTTTCGATGCGCACGCCGTTTCGTCCGGCGGACCAGCGGTGCCCCCACCATCGTGCTCCTCCCCCACGGATGCTCTTTTGCTGTACCTGATAATGCCCTTTACGGATCAGCGCTCACCGCACCGCCCCGGGGCGAAGCCCCCCTATGCGCGTAGCCTGCGCGCGACCTCGGTGGCCCAGTAGGTGAGGATCATGTCCGCTCCGGACCGGCGGATGGCGACCAGCGACTCCATGATGATCCGCTCGCGGTCGATCCAGCCGTTGGCGGCCGCCGCCTCGACCATGGCGTACTCGCCGCTCACCTGGTAGGCCGCCACCGGGACCTCGACCAGGTCGCGGATCTGCCGCAGGATGTCCAGGTACGCGAGCGCGGGCTTGACCATCACCGCGTCCGCGCCCTCGGCGAGATCGAGCCGCACCTCCCGCAGCGCCTCGCCGATGGGACCGGCCGGGTCCTGCTGGTAGGCGCTGCGGTCCCCGAACTGGGGCGCGCACTCGGCGGCGTCGCGGAACGGCCCGTAGAACGCCGAGGCGTACTTCGCCGAGTAGGCGAGGATCGGGATCTCCGTGAAGCCGTCGGCGTCGAGGGCCTGCCTGATCGCCCCGACCTGGCCGTCCATCATGCCGCTGGGCGCGATCACGCGTGATCCCGCCCGCGCCTGCGCGACCGCCGCGGAGGCGTACCGCTCCAGCGTGGCGTCGTTGTCCACCTCGCCGGACTCGGTCAGCAGGCCGCAGTGACCGTGGTCGGTGTACTCGTCCAGGCAGGTGTCGCTCATCAGGACCAGCGCGTCGCCGACCTCGGACGCGAGGTCGGCGAGCGCGAGCTGGACGACGCCCCTGGGGTCGTCGGCCGCCGAACCGCGCGCGTCCTTGTGCAGCGGAACGCCGAACAGTATGACACCGCCGACTCCCGCCTCCGCCGCCTCGTGGGCGGCCTTGCGCAGCGAGTCACGCGTGTGCTGGACGACCCCCGGCATGGACGCCACGGGCTGCGGATCCGCGATGCCCTCCTTGACGAACATCGGCAGGATCAACTCGGCCGGGTGCAGACGCGTCCCGGCCACCATGCGGCGCATCGACGCCGTACGGCGCAGCCGCCGTGGCCGGGCCACCGGATATTCAGCGTTCACGATCGTGTTCTCCACTCGGACTGGACGGGGCCCGCGGACGGCCGCCGGGGGACACCCGGGTCACTTGAAGCGCCGGCGCGCCCCCCTGCGGGTCTGCGAGGGCCTGCGCGGCATCTCCCCGGCCGAGATGGCCGCGTGCCGCTGCTTCGCACCGTACTCCGCCAGGGCCGCCGCGAGCGCGGAGGCCGACGGCCTGTCGGCCATCACGTCGACCCGGAGGCCGAACTCCTCCGCCGTCTTGGCGGTCTGCGGACCGATCACCGCGATCACCGTCACGTTGTGCGGCTTGCCGGCGATGCCGACGAGGTTCCGCACGGTCGACGACGAGGTGAAGAGCACCGCGTCGAAGCCGCCGCCCTTGATCGCCTCCCGGATCGGGGCGGGCGGCGGCGCCGCGCGCACCGTGCGGTACGCCGTCACGTCGTCGCACTCCCAGCCGAGCTCCGTGAGACCCGCGACCAGCGTCTCGGTCGCGATGTCCGCTCGGGGCAGCAGGACGCGGTTGATCGGGTCCAGCATCGAGTCGTACGGCGGCCACTCCGCGAGCAGCCCCTCGGACGACTGCTCGCCGGTCGGGACCAGGTCGGGCTTCACGCCGAACTCGACCAGGGCGCGGGACGTCGCACCGCCGACGGCCGCCACCTTGAGCCCGGCGAACGCCCGCGCGTCCAGGCCGTACTCCTCGAACTTCTCCCGCACCGCCTTGACGGCGTTGGCGCTGGTGAAGGCGACCCACTCGTAGCGGCCGGTGACCAGGCCCTTGATGGCGCGGTCCATCTGCTGCGGCGTCCGGGGCGGCTCGACGGAGATCGTCGGCACCTCCTCCGGCACCGCGCCGTACGAGCGGAGCTGCTCGGACAGCCCCTCGGCCTGCTCCTTGGTGCGCGGCACCAGGACCCGCCAGCCGAACAGGGACTTCGTCTCGAACCACGACAGGCGGTCGCGCATGCCGACGGCGTCGCCGACGACGATGAGCGCCGGCTCGGTCATGCCCGCGTGTTTGAGATCGGGACCGATGCGGCCGAGCGACGACACGACGGTGAACTGCTCGGTGGTGGTGCCCTCGCTCGTCACCGCGACCGGCGTCGAGTCGGGCTTGCCCGCCGCGATCAGCGCCTTGGCGATCGGGACGGCCTCCGCGACGCCGTTGTAGATGACCAGTGTGCCCTCGCATCCGGCGTGCCGCGACCAGTCGGACACCTGCGCGGCGTCGACGATGCGGAACTCCGGAACGGCCACCGCCGGCGGGATGCCCGCGTACGTCAGCACGGCCGTCGCCGGCGGGACTCCGGGAACGATCTCGAAGTCCACGTCGGCATTGGCGCAGGCCGCCACCTCCTCGGTGACCGAGGAGAAGAACGACGGATCGCCCGGGCACACCCGTACGACCGTCCGTCCCGCCTTGGCGTCCTGCAGCGTCTTCAGCGAGATCGAGTTCTCGGCGGCCTCGGCGGTGATGTCCACCACCTCGACGTCCTTGCGGCAGTGCCGGAGCAGCGCGCCGTACGCCTGCTGGTCGAGCACGACGACGTCGGCCCTGCCCAGCAGGTCGGCGCCACGCAGCGTGAGCAGGTTCTCGTCACCGGGGCCGGCGCCGATGAAGGCGACGAAACCCGATCGGGGCTCTGGAATGGTATTTGTGGGGCTCAATGGGCCTGCTCCCCCATCAACGTGCCGGCCCCCTCAGCGATCATGGAAGCCGCGAGATCACGGCCGAGGTCCATGGCCGCCAGACGAGGTCCGGAGGTGGACTTGCGCACTGACCTGACGCCGTCGATGGCGACGACGGCAGCGGTCAGGTTGAGAATGTGCCCGTCATCGGACGCGAAAGCACCTACCGGTGCCGCGCAACCGGCTTCGAGGGCGGAAAGCACGGCGCGCTCGGCGGTCACCGCCGCGCGGGTTCGCGGGTCGTCGAGGACGCCCAGCAACTCGATCAGGTCGGCGCGATCGGCCGGGCACTCGACGGCGAGTGAGCCCTGGCCGGGCGCCGGAAGCACCTCGTCGACCTCGAAGATCTGCGAGATCTCGCCGTCGCGGCCGAGCCGGCAGAGCCCGGCGGTGGCCAGCACGACGGCGTCCAGCTCACCCGCGGCGATCTTGCCGATGCGGGTGGGCGCGTTTCCCCTGATCGGGACGTAGTGAAGGTCCGGCCGTAGGGACCGGAGTTGCGCGACGCGGCGCGGCGAGCCGGTGCCCACCCGGGCGCCGGGCGCCAGGTCGGCCAGTTTGGCCGTGCTCACCAGCGCGTCGCGCGGATCGTCACGCGGCGGCGTGGCGACCAACGTGATCCGGGGGTCTTCCGCGGTCGGCAGATCTTTGAGCGAGTGGACGGCGAAGTCGATCTCACCCTCGATCAGCTTGTTGCGCAGCTCGCTGACGAACACGCCGGTGCCGCCGAGCTGGGTGAGATTGGCCTTGGTGACGTCACCGTACGTGGTGATGCCCACCAGCTCCACCTCGCGCCCGGTCAGCTCGGTGAGCCGCTTGGCCACCAGCCCGGACTGCGTCGTGGCCATCTCACTCTTGCGGGTGCCCATCCTCAGAGGAGCGCTCATGACTCGACCTCCATCCGCGACACGGCCTCGGGCTTCTGGGGATCCAGGTTGAACAGCTCGCGGAGGGCCTCCGCGTACTGATCGCCTCCAGGCGAGGACGCCAGCCGCTTGACACGTACGGTCGGCTCGTGGAGCAGCTTGTCCACGACTCTTCTGACAGTCTGTGCGACCTCGTCGCGCAGCCGTCCCTCCAGTTCGGGGACGCGCGAGATCAGCCGGCCCATCTCGGAGTCGACCACCTCTGCCGCCTTGCTGCGCAGCGCGACCACGGTAGGGGTCACCCGGGCGGCGCGCCCCGCTTCGAGGTGGGCGGCCACCTCCTCGGTGACGATCGTCTGAACCGCGGCGATGGCCTCGGCCCGGCCGCCGTCGCCGATGTCGTCGGCCACGCCGGCCTGCTGCATGGACTCAAGGTCGACCAGCGTCACGCCGGGCAGCGCCCGTACGCCGGGGTCGACGTCGTGCGGGAGGGCCAGGTCGAGCAGGAAGAGATCCCGGCCGCGGCCCATCGCCCCGGCGACCGTCTCATCGGTGATCAGGCACGATCCGGCGCCGGTGCACGAGATGACGATGTCCGCCTCGGCGATCTCGGCGGGGATCTCCGTGAGCCGGACCGCCCGGCCGCCGACCGACTCGGCCAGGCGTACGGCGCGGTCGTAGGTGCGGTTGGCGATGACGATGTCGGTCACGCCCGAACGGACAAGGGTGGCGGCGGACAGCGCGCTCATCGACCCGGCGCCGACGACCAGCGCCCGCTTCCCGGAGATCGGGCCGAGCTCACGCTCGGCGAGCGTCAGGCCCACCCCGACGAGGGAGGCGCCCGCCCGGTCGATGGCGGTGTCGGCGTGCGCCCGCTTTCCGACCCGCAGGGCCTGCTGGAAGAGCTCGTTGAGAACGCTCCCCACGGTGCCCTGGTCCTGGGCGAGCTTCAGCGCCACGCGGATCTGGCCGAGGATCTGCCCCTCGCCGACGACCATCGAGTCGAGGCCGCAGGCCACAGAGAACAGGTGGTGGACGGCGCGGTCCTCGTACTGCACGTAGAGGTGCGGGGTGAGCTGCTCCTGGTTGATGCCGCAGTGCGTGGCGAGCAGGTCGGTGACGGCCGTGACGGCGCCGTGGAACCGGTCCACGTCCGCGTAGACCTCGACCCGGTTGCAGGTCGAGACGACCATCGCCTCGGAGACCGTGGGCTCGCCGCGTACGTCGAGGAGCAGCTTGGCGAGCGCGTCGCCGCTCACCGAGACGCGTTCGAGCAGGGCCACCGGTGCCGTGCGGTGGCTCAGGCCGACAACGAGGATGCTCATTGGCTCGCCTCGCCCAGCGGCGCTCCGCGCTCGCTCACTACGACCACCCCATCGGGCCACTCATCGCCCATCATGGGCCCTCCACTCGCCTTACGCTGCTCGTGGAACGCAAGAATCTGCAGTTCAATGGATAAATCGACTTTACGAACATCTACGCCGTCCGGCACGGTCAGCACCACGGGGGCGAAGTTCAAAATACTGGTGACGCCCGCGGCGATGACGCGGTCGCAGACCTCCTGCGCCGCCGTCGCCGGCGTCGCGATCACCACTATGGACACCCCGCGCTTCCTGATCACTGACTCGAGCCCGTCGGCATGTTCCACCACGAGCCCGGCGATCCGCTCGCCCACCACTCCGGGATCGGCGTCGAACAGGCCCGCGACCCGGAAACCCCGGGACACGAACCCTCCATAGTTGGCGAGCGCTCGCCCGAGGTTACCCACCCCCACGATGGCGACGGCCCAATCCTGGGTGAGACCTAGCTCACGCGAGATCTGGTAGATCAGGTACTGGACGTCGTACCCCACCCCGCGAGTGCCGTATGACCCGAGGTGTGAGAGGTCCTTGCGGAGCTTGGCCGAGTTCACCCCTGCCGCGACCGCGAGGTCCTCCGAGCTGACCGTGGCCGTGCCACGCTCGGCCAGCCCGTTCAAGGCACGCAAGTAGAGCGGCAGTCTTGCGACCGTCGCATCGGGAATGCCACGCTCTCGCGCTTGAGGGATACGGCGGGTCACTTGCCGGTGCTCCAGGGGGACGGACAGCCGGAGACCGTCTCCGACCGTACGAGTGGATGTAACCGAATTTCGCGTTCCTACAGGTTAGTGCCTTTGTGAAGCGATGCACAAAGTCAGTGCTCGTTCACTGTCCCAAAGCGCGGGCCCGGTATCCAACTCGGCCCTAGCCGTGCGGCCGCTTTGCAGGGACGCGCTCGGTCCGTCTCGCACCGCCCCGCGTACGGCGGAGCGCGCCCGGCAGGCCCCCGCCTGACGTTCGGCGGCGCTCCCGAGAGACCGCGCCCGACCGTACGGCGGCGCTCCCGAAAGACCGCACGCGGCGGCCCAATAGGCTGGCGCCATGGCACCTCGCGAGCATCGGATCACCCTCATCGGCAAGCCCGGCTGTCACCTCTGCGACGACGCGCGGGCCGTCATCGAGCGCGTGGCCGCGGATCTCGGCGTGCCGTGGGAAGAGCGTGACATCACCCTCTCCGAGGAGGATCACGCCAAATATTGGGAGATGATCCCGGTCACCCTGATCGACGGGGTCCAGCATGACTTCTGGCGCGTGGACGAAGCCCGTCTCCGCGCCGCGCTCAGCGTCTGATCGCGCAACGCCCGACCGCTCAGTGTCCGATCGCTCTACGTCTGACCGCTCTATGTCTGACCGTCGCGCCTTCGGCACGACCTGTTCGGGACGCCCTTGGGGCGACTCCCGCCCTTGTCACCTGGTTCCCCGTGCCCTCGAAGGGGCCGCTCACCTGAACGTGGTGGGGAGAGGGACGACCTTGGCGGCGTTCACGGTCAACTCGATGACGTTGGCGGCCAGCACGAGCGCCGTACGTTCCGTGGCGAACCGCTCCATGTGCGGCTGGCGCTGGTGCTCGGTGTACCCCACCTCGTCCCGGTAGAGCTCGTACACGATGCGCTGCAGCGGCGCCGACTTCACGCCGTGGCAGACGAAGACCAGGGTGTCGGGCTCGTTGCGCTGCACCGCCTCGACGGTCTCCTCAGCGAGCTTGTCGAACGCCTCTCCCGATCCGTCGATCAGCGTGAAGACGGTGAGCAACCCGTAGATGTTGGGCGACGGACGCACCGACCCGCCCTGCCGGGACGCAGCGGCGCCGGAACCGCCGAACCCGACGCCGAGGTTCGCCGCCATGTCCGCGCCTGGGAAGACCGTGCCCGTGGCCGGAACGCCGTACTCGGGCCGGCCCGTCTGGGGCGGGCCGTATTCCGGGGCGGCCTGAGGCATGCTGTACTCCGGAGCGGCCTGCGGCATGCTGTACTCCGGAGCCGCGCCGGGCATCGCGTAGTCGGCGTCCGCCGCCGGAGGCATCGTGTACTCGCGCCCGCGGGGGCCGCCGTACGCGTCCTGACCTGCCCGGGGGCCCTGCGGCTGGCCGCCGAAGGCGTCCGACGGCTGCATGCGCGCGGCGTAGTCGACATCGCCCTGCTCCCCCGCGCGGTACTCCGCGACGAGATCTCCCAGGCCGGAGCGCCGTGGGGGGACCTGGGCCGGCGGCGCCGGCCGGTCGTCGGCGCCGCGCCTGCCACGGCCCGACCACTCGTCCTGCGGCTCACGGGCGTCCGGCTCGTCCTCCTCGTCCTCGTCCTCGTCCTCGTACGGCGCGAGCGGGCGGGCGAGGGCGTACCACACGGCTCCGGCGGCGGCGGTCATGAAGGCGACGACGACGATCCCGGGAAGCGTGAACTCCAGCGCGACGGCCACGGCGATGCCCGCCGGGGCGAGCGCGACCGTCGCGTTCATGTTGTCAAGGTCGTAGTCGTCGCCCTTGCGCCCGCGCAGCACCGCGATCAGAAGCCAGATCACCAGCATCCCGATGACGACCACGTGGACGCCGCGCAGGAGCCACTCGGGCCAGATGTCCCAGAACTCGTCGGCCGGCGGGAACGTCTTCGTGAACGCGCGGCTGATCGGGTCGATCAGCATGATCACCGCGCCGACGCCCGTCAGCGCGCCACCGAGAAGCCAGCCGGCGAAGCGGGGGAACGCCTTCCTCGCGACCAGCTGCGCCACGCCCACGGCCAGCCAGAGCGGCGCCACCAGCGACCCGGTGATCTGGAACAACCGGAAGGTCACCGACCCGAACCCGATCAGCTGGCCGGTGGCGATCGCCCCGAGGGAGAGGCACAGCGCACCCGTGGTGACGGCCCACGCGACCAGCCATCCCGTCGGCTTCTCGCGGATGCGACCGACGACGACACCGGTGGTGATGGCGGCGAGAACGGCGCCGGCGAACGCGATGACAGCGACAAGGACTTCCATGGTGGACCTTATGCTGCCGGACTTCGCGCACTGACCGGTAGCCGGTGTCCCAGCCCGTTACGCGACGTGATTACCGTGCACGATGGATTGTGTTATCTCGCGATGATTTCTAGAGTGTTCGAGCACGCCGACTCCCCTTCCCCCTGGGATCACCGGATGCCGACATCGTGGCCGTTCGCCGGGCTCTCCCCTCCAGCCGCTGGAGTGGTGCGGCAGGCACCCCCCGCCGCCCCCGCGGCGGCGCAGCTCGAAAACGACGAGATGCGCACGCTGGTCCTGCGCGCCAAGACCGGCGACACCGAGGCGTTCGGCGTGCTCTACGACCGATACGTCGACCTCGTCTACCGCTACGTGTTCTTCCGCGTGGGTTCGCACGCGCTCGCCGAGGACCTGACGAGCGACACGTTCCTGCGTGCCCTGCGCGGCATCGCCGACTTCACCTGGCAAGGTCGCGACTTCGGCGCCTGGCTGGTCACCATCGCCAGGAACCTGGTCACCGACCACTACAAATCGGGACGCAGCCGGCTTGAGGTGTGCACGGCCGAGGTCCTCGACACCCCCCTCGACGGCGAGCACATCCCGGAGAACGCCGTCGTCGCCAACATGGTGAACGAGCACGTTCTACGGGCGATCACGCGGCTCAACCCGGAGCAGCAGGAGTGCGTCGTCCTGCGCTTCCTGCACGGGATGTCGCTCGCGGAGACTGCCATGATCATGGGCAAGCAGAGCGGCGCGATCAAGGCACTCCAGTTCCGGGCGATCAAGGCGCTGGCCCGCGTACTTCCGAAAGATCTCGGTTAGCTCACGTGCCGTAACCCTGGCCGCGTCACCTCGTTGGGCATGACACAGGCGTGGATCGGCAACGGGGGATCTCGGGAGCGTTCATGGGCTGGTGGCGGCCGCGGCGCCGGCGGCGGGTCGGATGGGCGGGGCGTGCCACCGACCGTGTCGCCACGCGGATCGCCGAGGTCGGTTCCCGGATCGGCGGCGGCCCACGGCCGGACTTCCGGGCCAAATTGCGCGCGGACCTGCTCGAAGCGCACGCCGCCGAGCGCAGGCCCGCCGAGCGGCCTCCCGCGGAGCGGCCGGAGGTCCGCCGCCCCTCCCTCCTCGTACGGCTCCGCCCGGCGGTGGTGTTCACGATGCTGCTCGGCGTGATGTTCCTGACCGGCTCCCGGGCGTACGACTCGGTGCCGGGCGACATGCTCTACCCGTTGAAGCGGGCGGCGGAGGCGACCGTGCTGCGGCTGGCCACGAGCGACACCGAACTGGCGAAGCGCGAGATGGCGGCGGCCCGGCTGCGCGCGGCGGAGGCGGCGACGCTGGCCGGCGCGCCCGGGCCCGGCCGGGACGAACTCATCACACAGGCCCTCGACGACATGGCCAGGACCACCCGGGCGGCGCTGAGCCGGGTCAGGCCACGCGACGACAAGCCCGACGGCGAGGTACGGCGGTTCGCCCGCGAGCAGCGCACGATGGTGGAGCCGCTGCTCCCGAAGCTCGATCGGGAGAACCGCGACAAGGCGACCAAGTACCTCACCTACATCGACACCTTCACGAGTCCCGTTGAGTGACCTGCTTGCATGGAATACGGTCACTCGGCGCTAACGCCGCGTACACCGTCATCCACCAACCGGACGGTTAAGCTGATGGCCTATGAAGCGGCTAATGCGACGGCGGGAAGCGGCGGAGATCGCGGGAGAGGTGGCGGCCGCGGCGGTGGTCCCCACCCCGAGCGCCGAGCCCGACCTGACGGCCGCGGCGTTCTTCGACGTGGACAACACCATGATGCGAGGCGCCTCGATCTACCACTTCGCCCGCGGTCTGGCCGCGCGCGGCCTGTTCACCACCAACGATCTGGTGAGGTTCGCCCTCGGGCAGGCGTGGTTCCGGGTACGCGGCAACGAGAACCCCGAGCACATCGCCAAGGCCAAGGAGACGGCGCTGGCCTTCGTGGCCGGCCTCAAGGTCGATGACGTGGTGCGCCTCGGCGAGGAGATCTACGACGAGGTCATGTCCGACCGGATCTGGGCCGGGACGCGCGCGCTCGCCCAGGCTCACCTGGAGGCGGGCCAGCGGGTCTGGCTGGTCACCGCGACCCCGGTCGAGCTGGCCCGGGTGATCGCGCAGCGGCTCGGCCTCACCGGCGCGCTCGGCACGGTCGCGGAGACCGCGGACGGCGTCTACACCGGCAGGCTCGTCGGCGATCTCCTCCACGGCCCGGCCAAGGCGGAGGCCATCCGGGCGCTGGCCCGCCTGGAGGGGCTCGACCTGTCCCACTGCTCGGCATACAGCGACTCGGCCAACGACCTGCCCATGTTGTCGCTGGTCGGCCGGCCGTACGCCGTCAATCCCGACAGCGAGTTGCGCGAGCACGCGAAGGAGCACGGCTGGCAGATCCGCGACTTCCGCACCGGGCGCAAGGCCACGCTGATCGGCCTGCCGATCGCGGCGACCGCGGGCGCCGTGGCCGGGGGCATCGCCGCGGGCATCGCGCTCCGCAAGCACTACCGCTCGTCCTGATCCCCCGGCGCGGGGGAACCCGCCCAGGACGTGGCCCCTCCGCCGTCCTGCTCTCGATCATCGCCCGAGAGGGCGTCCTCCGCGGCGCGCCCCGCAGCGAGGAAGTCGTTCGCAGGTGTCGCCGCCTGTCGTCCCGGTCACGCGTACCGGCGGAGGCCACTGACCGCCGAGTGGGCGATCCGGTCGAGAAAGTCGTTCAGGGCGTCGTTGACCAGGTCCGGGCGCTCGAAGCCGATCATGTGCCCGGCGCCGGGGACGATCATGAACCGCGCTCCGGGCAGCGTCTCGGCGATCCTGCGGCTGTGCGCGGGCGGGGTCACACGGTCGTTCTCGCCCACCATGACCAGCGTCTCGATCGAGCGCAGCGCGTCGAGCGCGGTCAGCTTGTCGTGCACGCAGAGGCCGCGGAAGAAGCCGACCATCACCTCGGTCGGCGTGGCCGCCGCGACGTCGCTCACGAACCGCACATGGTCGGGCCGCGCGCCGCCGCCGAAGGCGATGTAGCGGGCCACCGGGAGGTGGGTGCGCGTCTTGAGCGCGACGCTGCGGTCGATCCACGCGGCCTGGGCCAGCAGTCCCTCGAAGACGATCGGCGTGACGAACGCGGCCAGCCGCCCCACCGGCCACGGCAGGCCGAACGTGTGGCGGGACAACTCACCCGGTGACGTGCTGAGCAGCGCGACACCCCGTACTCGGGAGGCGAGCAACTCCGGATGCCGGGCGGCGAACGCCATGATGCTCATGCCGCCCATCGAGTGGCCGACGAGCACGACCGGCACCCCTTCCGGGACGGCCTGCTCGATGACCGCGGCCAGGTCGTCGCCGAGCCGGTCGATCGTGCAGTCGTCGATCGGGCCCGCCGAGGACGCGCCGTGTCCGCGCTGGTCGTAGAAGACGAGCGTGGCCCGGCCGGCCAGCGCCTCGCGCTGGATGTGCCAGCAGTGGCGGTTCATCACCCAGCCGTGCGCGAAGATCACGGCGAACTCGGGATCCGGATGCTCGTCGACGTCCACCGCGAGATGCACACCATCATCCGTGGTCACGGTCATCGGCTTGCCCACCAGGCAGCCGAGCCGGGACCCGTTCACCGTCGCGGGTACGGCTTCCGCACGCCGCCGGACCACTCCCGCGGCGTACCCCAAAGCCATTCCCGCAAGCAGCACTTTCCGCTTTATCCCGCTTTGGTGCATGATGTACTCCTCTTGGTGAAGTACACCATACCGACCGATAGCTGCCATTGTTAGACCCCGAGACCGATAAGCCCGGGTAAAGAATCGCCAGGTCGGAGAGGGCGGGGACCTCACCCGGCGGAGCGGAACAGGGTGACCGTGGCGCTGTAGGTGACGACGCTCGCCCCCTGCGGGATGTACGTCAGCGTGAGGTCCTTGCGACTCGCCTTCATCGCGAAGTCGCCCTCCCGGGTGCATCTCGTCCCCTTGAGGATGGACTCGTGCAGGAGGAACTGCCCGCCCGAGCCCCGGCCGGTGAGGGTCAACGTTCCGCTGCAACCGAGATCCGGATAGCTGACCGCCGCCGTTCGCGAGCCGGCCTGGATTGTCACGATCATGGGCCGGTTCCTGCCGTTACTCTGCGCCAGCGCCCCTTGCCACGTGCCTTCGAAAGCCCGGGAGAAGCGCAACGGCTTCGGGTTCGCGGGCATGGACGACTTCGCGGCCGCGGGACCGGTCGTGCCGCCCTGCCCGGCCCCTGCCGGGTCTTTCGTGAGCCAGATGGCGGCTCCCGCCGCGAGCGCGAGCACGGCCGCGCCACCGGCGAGGGCGTACATCCGGCCCGCGCGACCCGCCCGCCGGGTGGGACGCGCGTCGGAGCGTGAGATGTTCCGCGACGCGGTCACGGGGGCGGCGACCGGCTCAGCCGACCCGAGCAGCCGCATCAGCACTTCCTGCGTAGTCGGACGTGCCGCCGGATCCTTGTCCAGGCACTGGCGCACGAGGGAGAGCAACGGCTCCGGCACGCCGTCGAGCTCGGGCTCGGCATTGATCACTCGATAGAGCACCGCGGGAGCCGAGTCGCCCGCGAAGGGCGAGCGCCCCGTCGCGGCGAACGCGACCACCGCACCCCAGGCGAAGACGTCGGCCGAGGGACCTATCGGGGCCCCGGCGATCTGCTCGGGCGCCATGTACGCCGGGGTTCCAATGACCTGGCTGCTGACTGTGGCCGTCGCGTCGAGGGCCCGGGCGATCCCGAAATCGATCACACGGGGGCCGTCCTGGCCGAGCAGCACGTTGCCGGGCTTGAAGTCCCGATGCACCAGGCCCGCCTCATGGATCGCCGTGAGTGCGGTGGCGGTCCCGACGGCGAGCCGGTGGAGGGCGGACCCGCTTCGCGGGCCGTTCCGGTTCACGTCGTCCTGGAGAGACGGCCCGTCCACGAACTCGGTGACGATGTACGGCGGGTTCGACCAGAGGTCCGCGGTGAGGAACTGGGCGGTGCAGAAGGAGGCCACCCGCTGTGCGACGCTCACCTCCCGGGCGAAGCGCTCGCGGGTCGTGTCGTCGTGGGCGATCTCCGGCCGGAGGATCTTGACCGCCACGGCGACCTCTCCGGCGTCCGTCCCGAGATAGACGATGCCCTGGCCTCCGGCCCCGAGGCGCCGGATCAGCCGGTAGGGACCGATGGACTGGGGATCGCCCGGTTGCAGACCACCTGATGCCGTCACCCGTACGCCCCCGTCGAATGGCGGTGCTGGAATGAGGAAGACCCTCGCGAAGCGGCGGAAACCGACGCTTCGTGATCTATCACACTATGGCAGCGCGTGATCCGCTGTCATGTCAGAAGAGCGGCTGGAAGGCGGGGCCACGGCGACGCCGCAGCACGTCCAGCTGGTGCTGGATCGTCTCGCGTACCTGGTCGGTGAGGTTGAACACCAGCATCGGGTCGTCGGCGTCGATGGGGTCGTAGTCGTCGGTCCTGATCGGCTCGCCGAACTCGATCAGCCACTTCGACGGCAACGGCACCAGCCCGAGCGGGCCGAGCCACGGGAAGAACGGCGTGATCGGCAGGTAGGGCAGGCCCAGCAGCCGGGCCAGCACAGGCAGATCGCCGATCTTGGGATAGATCTCCTCGGCGCCGACGATGGCGCAGGGGATGATCGGCACTCCGGCCCGGATCGCCGAGGCCACGAAGCCTCCACGGCCGAACCGCTGCAACCGGTAGCGCTGCGAGAACGGCTTGCCCACGCCCTTGAAACCCTCGGGGAAGACACCCACGAGCTCGCCCTTGCGCAGCAGGCGGTCGGCGTCCTCCGGACAGGCCAGCGTGTGGCCGGTCTTGCGCGACAGGTGGCCGAGCACGGGCAGCTGGTAGACGAGGTCGGCGCCGAGCAGGCGGACCGCGCGGTGCGCCTCGTCGTGCAGCGCGACCTGCATCATCAGCGCGTCGACCGGCAGCGTCCCGGAGTGGTTGGCCACCACCAGCGCCCCCGACTCCGCCGGGACGTTCTCCAGGCCGAGCGTCTCGACCCGGAACCAGTGCCGGTACACCGGCCGGATCAGTTCGAGCAGGACCCTGTCGTTGAGCTCCGGGTCGAACCCGAACTCGTCGATCTCGTACTCGCCGGTGAGGCGGCGGCGCAGGAAGGCGAAGAGCTCGGCGAGCCGCTCGTCACCGGACCCGCGCGAGGCGTCGTCCGAAACGTCGGAGGCGGGCGAGGCGTCGTCCGGAGCCCCGGGCGAGCCCTCCTCGGAGGTACGCGTCACGTCACACACGCCTTACTGGTCATCCGGGACCGGGGGTGGATCGCCCCGAAGCGAGATCGGACAGCCGGTCGGCCACGGCGGCGGGAAGGCCGCCGGAAAGGCGGCGCGAGCGGAGAAAGTCCTCGAACGCGGCGGCCGTGCCGAATTTGGGCTTCCATCCCAGCTCGCGGATCAACCGGCCGCTGTCCACGACCCGGCCGTGGCACATCAGCGCCAGCTGCTCGGGCGTGAAGTCCAGCCGGCGCGCGGCACGCGCCACCTCTCCCAGGAAACGGAACACCGGAGACGGCACGGGAAGCGGCGTCCGGCCCGCCCGCCGCAGGCACTGGGACAGCAACAGCACGCCGTCACCGGCCACGTTGAACGTGCCCGGGTGGTCCTCCAGGGCCATCCGGCGCAGCACCTCGACCCCATCGTCCTCGTGCACGAACTGCAGCCGGGGATCGAAGCCGAACACCGTCGGCGCAAACGGCTGCGCGAAGTACCTGGTGAGGGGTGAGTCCACCCCCGGGCCCATGAAGTTGGCGAAACGGAGCGTCGAGGTGACCACGTCGGGACGCCGCCTGGCGAAGCCCCGGACGTAGCCCTCCACGTCGCCGGCGTCCTTGGCGTACCCCGAGTGCGGGACCTCGGCGGGCTCGCTGTCCTCCGTGAACACGGCGGGATCGTTCGGCGCCGAGCCGTACACGGCGGTCGTGGACCGCACCACGACCCTGCGCACGGTCGTGGACCGCTGGCACGCGCCGAGCAGCTGCATCGTGCCGATGACGTTGTGCTCTTTCATGGCCGACCGGCTCCTGGCGGGGCCGCTGACCAGGCTCATGTGCACGACGATGTCGACGTCCGCCGCCGCGATGACCTGCGCGATGTCTGGACTGCGCAGATCGACGCGGACGAACTCGGTGCGACCGGACAGGGAGCCGCCATCTCGGGTGGGCGATGGCGGCGGAACCGTGTCCACCCCGATGACCCGGCCGATGTCCGGGTCCGCGGCGAGCACGCCGGCCACTCGTGCTCCGACGTGACGCGAGACCCCGGTGACCAGCACAGTGTGGGTCATCGTCGCCTCACTGGGGGACTGGTGGGGAATGTTCACGGTCGCCCGGCCCCGCGGGACCGGTGCGCGCTCCGTACTACTACTTCTTGTTACGCCGCTGGATGCGGGTCTTCTTCAGCAGCTTGCGGTGCTTCTTCTTGGCCATGCGCTTGCGGCGCTTCTTGATCACAGAGCCCACGGGACCCCCAGGTGAAGGTTGAGAATGCCAGACCGATGCGCGAGCGCACACCGGCACAACAGACTACCGGCGATCCACGGTCGATCGCCCCCTGGGGGACACCGCGTGGCCGATGCCGGATCCCGCGCCTGGTCAGCGCGGGTCCGGACCGCCTCGGCGTGTCATCCTGCCTCGATGAACGCATCCCTGAGGTAGTCGTGTACCGCCTGCTCGGGCACCCTGAAGGATCGGCCGACACGGATGGCCGGCAGCTCACCTGAGTGGACGAGCCGGTACACCGTCATCTTGGACACTCGCATGACCGTGGCGACTTCCGCCACCGTCAGGAACTTCACCTCGCTGAGAGGTCTTTCGCCTGCACCCATCGGACGCCTCTTCCGCACGTGTTTCCGGGTTATCCCCACTGGTGCCATCGCTCACGCACGTGTACTGCCGTCAGCGTAAGTCGGGACTGCGAGTAGGCAAACCCCCCATTTCATCAGTCACCGCAGCCTTATGCCGTCAAAATGGAGAAAGTCGCTGGCAGCAGTGGGGTCGTGCCCCTCGCCTCAATCTTGGAACGGACCAACTTCTCTCACATAAGAGTCGCCCCGGCACACGAAAGCGTTGGCAAACCCCGGGCAGACCGGGGCAAAGGGGGGCGCGAAATGTGCGAAACGGACAGTCCGATGCGTACTCAGATGCGTACTCAGAGGTGCCGCGTGATCCTGGCCAGGAGGTAGTCCGTCAGCGGACCGTAATATCTCGGCAACACATTGTCGTCGAGCGGCACCGCGACCGCGATCTTGCCCTCCGCCGCGCCGATGAAGAGCGCGGGATCGTTGCTGTCCGCGAAGCCCACCGTCTCGACGCCCGCCTCTCCCGCGGCGCCCGCCCATCCATGGTCGGCGATCACGAAGTCCGGCCGCTCCTCCGCCAGGATGGCGCGCATCGGGTCCGGATCGTGCGTGTGCACGAGCGCCGCACCGTCGTCGAGCATGGCGACGTCGTCGAGGTAGCGGATCCTCCGTACGCGTCCGTATCCGTGACTCGAGTAGCTCCACCTCTCGGCCGGGGTCAGCAACGTCGCGCCGTACGAGCGGGCGAGCCTGGCGACCGCCAGGTGGACGGTGAGCAGGCCCGTCGGATGTCCCGTGGCGATCACGATGCGGGCGTTCCCCCGGGCCAGCACCTCGCCGACGCGGTCGCCCATCGCCTCAAGCGCGTCGATGGTCAGATCGGGGTCGATGGTGTCCTGGCCCTCGCGATGCCCCGGGTCGGCCACCACACCCACCGACTTGGCCATCTGCTCCAGCACGTCGCGGAAGCCCCACTCCGCCGCGAAAGTGAGGCCGAACATGTAGTGGGGGTCGCGGCCGGCCAGCGAGCGGTAGTTGTCGAGGTTGTTCTCACGCGGCGTCGCGACGTCACCGGCGATGCGCGTTCTGATCAGATGGTCGCGGAGGTCTGTGCGGGAGGGAGCGTTCACAGGTGCCACAGCGCTCCTCGCGCCGCCGGGATTCCCGTCATGGCAGGGGGTCCAATCCGTGGAAGGGGAAGATGGCCTTCCGGGTGGCCACGATGGCCCGGTCGATCGGATCGGCCGGATCGTATCCACCGGAGAAGTCGGAGAACTGCGGGTGGCGCCCGTCGGTCATCGTCAGCGGTGGCACCTCTCCGGTCCGCTCCCTGACCAGGTTCCGCCAGCTCTGCGGGGTCGGGGTGGTCGGCTCGACGGGATGCCCGGACGCCTCCGCGATCAGGTGGGTCCACGCGCGCGGCACCACCTGGACGAGCTCGTATCCCCCGCCTCCGGTGACGATCCACCGGCCGCCCGCCGTCTCGTGCGCCAGCCGGTGCAACGCGGCATAGGCCGTACGCTGGCCGTCCACGCTCAGCATGAGGTTGGCCAGCGGGTCGAGGGCGTGGCTGTCGCATCCGTGCTGGGTGACGAGCACCTCCGGGCCGAACTCCCGCAGCAGCGGCGGCACGACGGCGTGGAAGGCGCGCAGCCAACCGCTGTCGCCGCATCCGGCGGGCAACGCGACGTTGACCGCGCTGCCGTGCGCGCCGGTCTCGCCGGGGAAGCCGGTCCCGGGGAAGAGCGTGCGCGGGCTCTCGTGCAGGCTGATGGTGAGGACCCGCGGATCGTCGTAGAACGCCGCCTGCACTCCGTCGCCGTGGTGGACGTCCACGTCCACGTACGCCACCTTCGTTGCGCCCTGGGAGAGCAGCCACGCGATCGCGATCGCCGGGTCGTTGTAGACGCAGAAGCCGCTGGCCATGGCCGCCATCGCGTGATGCAGGCCGCCGGCCACGTTGACGGCGTGCCGCGCCTCGCCGGTCCACACGGACCTGGCGGCCTCCAGCGACGCTCCGGCGATCAGCGCCGACGCCTCGTGCACCCCGGTGAACGCCGGGTTGTCCTCGGTGCCGAGCCCGCAGCCGAGGTCGGGCCGCCCGGTCTTCGACACGGTCTTCACCGCGTCGACGTAATCACGCCGGTGGACCAGCGCCAGCTCGTCGTCGCACGCCGGAACGCATCCGGCCATCTCGACCAGGTCGAGCACACCGAGGTCCCGGGCGAGCGCCATGGTCAGCTCCACACGGACCGGCGCGAGCGGATGCCCGGGGCCGAAGTCGTACGACGTCAGCGCCTCATCCCAGACCACGCGGACGTTGCCGCACCCGTGCTCGCCGGTTCGCTCGATCATGCCGCCGCCTCCTCGCCGCACGATCGTGACGCTACCGTACGCACCTCGGCGTGGTTTCTCCCCCTCGTGACATACGCCACCCTTCCTTAACCAGCCCGGAATATCACGACATATTCGCTTAATCCCAGGGATTCGGTCACTCGGTACGGAGGGCGACCACAGGGTCGAGCCGGGCGGCCCGCCGCGCCGGTGCCACACCGAAGAACACCCCCACCCCGGCCGATACGCCGAACGCCAGCACGATCGACCACCACGTGATCGCGGCCGGCACCGGGGAGACGGCCTGGATCAGCAGCGCCCCGCCGACACCGAGCACGATCCCGGCCAGCCCGCCGATCGTGGTCAGCAGGACGGCCTCGATGAGGAACTGGACGAGCACGTCCCGCCCGCGTGCGCCGAGCGCCTTGCGCAGGCCGATCTCCTTGGTCCGCTCCCGTACGCCGACCAGCATGATGTTGGACACGCCGACCCCGCCGACCAGCAGCGAGATGGCGGCGATCGCGGCCAGCACTCCGGTCAGCATCCCGAGTACCGTCCCGACCGTGCCGAGCAGCTGCGTCTGCGTGACCGCGGAGAAACGCTCGCCGGGATACCGCTCCGCCAGGGCGGCGAGAACGCGCCGCCGCAGGGGTTCGATCTCGTCGGGCCCGGACGCGCTGACCGCGACGGCGTTGATCCTGTTCATCCCGATCAGCCGCTGCGCGGTGGTGACCGGGATGTGCACCTCCTGGTCGCGGGCCACGCCGAAGGTCGCGCCCACGGTCTCGTAGAGCCCGACCACCCGGAACCTGACCCCCGCGACGGTGACCTGCCTACCGATGGGATCCACGTCGCCGAACAGCTTCGCCGCGACCTCCGATCCGAGGACGGCCACCCGCCGCCGGGTGTCGACGTCGGTCTCGCTGAGATACCGGCCGCGGCGCAGCGGACGGTCGAAGACGCCGGGCACGTTCTCGTCCGTACCCGTGAGCGTCGCGAACACCTCGTTCCGCCCGACGCGTACCGGCTCGCCGGAATTGACGGCGACGGTCACCCGCGACGGGTCGCCCACCACCCGCCGCACGTAGGCGACGTCGGACAGGTCCAGCCGGCTCTGCGTGGGCGCCGCGCCGAGGGTCACCTGACCGGGGACGACCAGGATGATGTTGCTGCCCAGCCCCGCGATCTCCCGTTCCACCGCGTCCTTGGCGCCGGTGCCGATGGCGACGAGGATCACCACCGACAGCACGCCGATGATCACGCCGAACATCGTGAGACCGCTGCGCAGCCGGTTGACCCGCAGCGCCTCCACGGCCATGCGCAGCGCCTCGGCCGTCCTCACCCGTCCTCCCCTGATCCGCCCGCTCTTCCGCCGCCGGCGACCACGCCGGTGTCGAGCTCGATCCGGCCGTCCCGTACGTGGATCTGGCGGCGGGCCCGGCCGGCGACCTCGGGCTCGTGGGTGACGAGGACGACCGCGACCCCGTTGTCGGCGTTGAGCCGTTCGAGCAGGGCCATGACATCGGCGCCGTTGCGCGAGTCGAGGTTGCCGGTGGGCTCATCGGCGAGCACCACCTGAGGATCCCCGACCAGCGCGCGGGCGATGGCCACCCGCTGCTGCTCGCCGCCGGACATCTGCGACGGGCGGTGATCGAGCCGGTGGCCCAGTCCGACGGCCTCCAGCGCCGCCCGTGCCCGCGCCCTGCGCTCGGCCCTCGCGACGCCCCGGTAGACCAGCGGAAGCGCCACGTTGTCCAGCGCCGGCGTACGGGCGAGCAGATGGAACGACTGGAAGACGAACCCGATCGTCTGGTTCCTGAGCTCGGCCAGCCGGATGTCGTCGAGCGTGGAGACGTCCACGCCGCCCACCCGCAGGACGCCGCTCGTCGGCCGGTCGAGGCAACCGAGCAGGTGCATCAGCGTGGACTTGCCCGACCCCGACGGGCCCACGATCGCCACGAACTCGCCCCGCCCGATGCGCAGGCTCACCCCGCGCAGGGCGTCGACGGACACGCCGTCGAGCCGGTACGACCGGGTGAGGCCGATCGCCTCGAACGCGCTCTCGGCCGCGTTCCCTGGGGCGTTCCCTGGGACGTTCCCCGCGGCGTCTTCCCCGGCGTCTGCTGCGGTGTCTTCCGGGAGGGGCGGCGGCGGGGTCACGACAGGTCGATCGGCTGGTTCGCGTGGACGGTGTCGGCGCCCCTGACGACGATCCGCTCACCCGCCATGAGCCCGCTGACCACCTCGACCTCGGCGTCTCCCTGCGCCCCGAGCCGGACTGTGCGGCGCTCCGCCGCGCCGTTCCGCACCACCCACACGACGCTCTCCTTGCCGCTGCTGACGATCGCTGACGCCGGTACGGCCAGCGCGTCCGGAGACTCCTTCACGGTGAGGCGGACCACCGCGCTCATCCCCGGTTTCGGACGCGGAGCCGGACTCCCGTCGTCGTAGGCGCCCGGGCCGAGCGTGAGCCGTACGGGATAGCCGACGCCGCCCGTGGCGCCCTCCTTGGGCGTGACCCCGACGCCGGTCACCTCGGCCCGGTACGTCGCCCCGGTCACCGCGTCGAACTCGACCTCGGCGGGGACGCCCTTCGAGACCAGCAGCACGTCGGTCTCGTCCACGTCGGCGGCGAGAGTGAGCGTGGAGACGTCCGTGACCGTGACGACCGTGTCCCCGGCCGCCACCGGAACCCCCGCGGCGACGGTCCCGCCCGACCTCCCGGAGGGAGCGGACGCGACCTGGCCGGACAAACCCGCGGGCAGGCGCCCGATCAGGTCGCCCAGGCCGGCCGTACCGGTGCCGGAGGAGGGCCCGCCGAGCGTGACGATCCCGCCGAACGGCGCTCTGATGACGAGACCGTCGACCGTGGCCTTCGCCGCCCGTACCGCGGCCCTCGCCTGGGAACCGGACGCCTCTTGGAGCGAGGACATGGACGCGGTCAGTCCGCTCAGCCCGGCGCCGATCCGGCCGGTCACCTGGGAGAGCGCCTGCTCGATCGACCGGTTGAGGTCGTTCGCCACGTCGGTGAGCGCACGCCGCTGCGCCCTGCTCCCTGCCTCGGCCGCGTCGACGGCGGCGAGCAACCGCCGCCTGACGGCCGGGTCCTCGACCTTCCTCGCGGCCTTCCGCGCGTCCGCGAAACATCGGGCGAGCCGGGCGTCGAGCGATCGGGGCGGTTTCAGCGCCGGAAGCCGCACGGGCGAGACGCCGCCGACCGCCGGGAGCGGGCGGGACGCCCGCCGCGCGGCTCTGCGCGCCTCGTCGAGCTGGGTCTCGGCCTGCGGGGACCTGATCCTGGCGAGGATCTGCCCCTTCTTCACCGTGTCGCCGTCCTGCACGTACAGCGCGGCGACCGTGCCGGAGGCGGGCGCGACCAGCGCGGCGGTCGCCCGCGCGGCCACCGAGGCGGGGGCCTCGACGATCTCCCTGACCGGGGCGCGCGCGACCCGGCCGATCTGCGGTTCCGGCGGTGCGGGACCGGAGCAGCCGGCGAGCAGGACAGTGAGCAGCAGCGGGGGGATACCGCGACGAACCGTCACCTCGCCATGGTAAAAGTCCGGTCACTCCCCTATCAGGGAATCGCGCACGGCAGCCCGGCGAAGGCCGCGAATCGCCGGAGCGCTCAGCAGGCAGGCGACTCCGGCCAGCCCGACCACGAATCCGGCCGCCAGCACGTTCTCGGCGCCCAGCCGCGCGGCGACCGGCCCGGCCAGCGCCTGCCCGACCGGGACGCTCAGCACGGATCCCGCCACCTCGTAGGCCGTCACGCGGTTCAGGACGTCCTGCGTGACCTGGGTCTGCACGCTGGTCGCCCACATGACGGACCAGAAGCCCCACACCGCGCCGTTCGTGGCGAACGCCGCCGCGACGACCGGCAGCGGCATGTGGAGGGCGAGGGCGAGCGGTTCCAGGAAGTACAGGCTCATCGCGATCGCCCCCGCCATGAGCGGGCGGGACGGCCGGAACCACACGGCGACCAGCCCGCCGACCACCGTTCCCGCCCCGGCAGCCGACATGACCCAGCCGTAGGCGCCCCTGCCGTGGCTCTCGGTGATCAGCGCCGAGCCCAGGGGCAGGAGCGGGCCGAACACCATCACGCCGTAGAAGATCCAGATGATGATGACGCTCCACATCCAGGTGCGGGAGCGGAACTCGTCCCATCCTTCGCGCAGGTTGCGCAGCATCGAGGAGCCCGGCGTCGCGCTCGGCGACGACCGTACACGCAGGAGCAGCAGGCAGACCGCGCTGACCGCGAACGTTCCCGCGTCCACGACGAAGACGAGCCCGGCGCCTCCCACCCCGACGAGGACGCCGGACAAGGCGGGGCCGAGCAACTGGGCCATCGCGTCCGCCACGCGCAGCGTCGCGTTCGCCCGTTGCAGGTCGGACGCCACCTGGGGGACCATGCTGCTCACGCCGGGCTGGAACATCGCGGCGGCCGCGCCGCTGATCGCGGAAAGGACGACGATGTGCCACAGGTCCGGCGTCCCGGTCAGGAAGGCGGCGGCCATCGCCGACTGGGTGACCAGCCGCACCACGTCGGCGCCGATCATCATCCGCCTGGCCGTGAACCGGTCGGCGAAGACCCCGCCGAAGAGGATCAGCCCGCCGAACGGCGCCATCCAGGAGGCGAGCACGAACCCGACTCCGGTCGGGCCGTATCCGGCGCCGAGCACGCCCAGTGAGATCGCGACGGGAAGCATGGTGTCGCCGAGCATGGAGACCACACGCCCGGTGAAGTAGAACCCGAAATCGGGTGTCCAGAGCGGCCGCCGCCCGACCCCCGCCACGGCCTGTACGGCTCCCACCACGATGCCCTCACCATTCCGGCCCCGATATCACCAGGAGGAATGATGCATCGGGACTGGAAGGTTTCCTAATTGTTTTTACCGAGCCCAGACCAGGAAACGGTACGGGGATCAGCCGGAGGCGAGCTGGCGGCTGCGGTCCCTGGCCGCCTCGATGGCGTCCAGGAAGGCGGCGCGGACCTTGTGGCGTTCGAGCTCCGCGATGGCGGCGATGGTCGTCCCGCCCGGCGAGGTGACCGCCTCGCGCAGGATCACCGGATGCTCACCCGAGTCGCGCAGCATGATCGCCGCGCCCACGATGGACTGGGTGACCATGTCGAGCGCGGCGGCGCGCGGCATACCGAGCAGGATCCCGGCGTCCACCATGGCCTCGACGAGATAGAAGAAGTAGGCCGGGCCGCTGCCCGACAGCGCGGTCGCGGCGTCCTGCTGCGACTCGGGGATGCGCAGGACCTTGCCGACCGGCCTGAGCAGGGACTCCGTGCGCTCCAGGTGGCACTCGGCGGCGTGCGCCCCTGGCGAGATGACGCTCATCGCCTCGTCGACCAGGACCGGGGTGTTGGACATGACGCGGACCACCGGCACCGCCTCCCCGAGGCGGGACTCCACGAACGCCGTGGTGATCCCCGCGGCCACGGAGATCACCAGCCGGTCGGCCGGGACGTACGGGGCGATCTCGGCGAGCAGGCTCCCCATGTCCTGCGGCTTGACCGCGAGGATGATGGTCTCGGCCGCCTTGGCCGCCTCGGCGTTGGAGACCACGCGCACGCCGTAGGTCTCGCGCAGCGCCTCCGCCCGCTCCTCGCGTCGCGCGGTCACCATGATCTCGCTCGGCCGCAGCCCGGCCCGGACCAGCCCGGAGAGCAGAGCCTCGCCCATCTTGCCGGTGCCGAGAATCGCGATCATGACCATTCCTCGCTGCTAGGGATCCCGTCGCAGCTTACCGATGGGCCGGGCGCGCCCGGGCGCCCGTACGGGACGACCCGGTCACGGCGTGCGCCGGCGCAGGGTGGCGGCGCCGAGAACGAGCGAGAGGACCGTACAACCGCCGACGACCAGGACGTCACGGGTCAGCACGCCGGTGAAGTCGCCGGTGCGCGCCGTCTCCTGCATCGCCTCCACCGCGTACGAGAGCGGCATGACGTCGGACAGCCACTCCAGCCAGGTGGCCATGGTGTCGCGCGGGACGATGAGCCCGCACAGCAGCGACTGGGGCAGGACGACCGCCGGCATGAACTGCACCGCCTGGAACTCGGTGCGCGCGAAGGCGCTGAAGAACAGGCCGAGCGCCATGCCGAGCAGCGAGTCGAGGACCGCCACGAGGACCAGCGTCCAGACGGATCCCGCGAGGTCCAGGCCGAGCCACGTCAGGGAGAGGGCGAGCACCACCGTGACCTGGGCCGCGGCCACCACTCCGAACGCGATGGCGTATCCCAGCAGCAGGTCGAACTTGCCGAGCGGCCCGGCCATCAGCCGTTCGAGCGTGCCGGTCGCCCGCTCCCGCTGGGTCGTGATCGAGGTGACCATGAACATCACGACGAACGGGAAGATGCCGAGCAGCGTCGGGCCCAGCCGGTTGAACGCCGCGGGGTCGTCGATGACGTACCTGAGCAGGATCATCAGCACGCTCGGCACGCCGACGAGCAGCGCGAGTGTGCGGCGGTCGTGGCGGAGCTGGGCGAGGATGCGTCCCGCCGTGGCCAGGGTGATGGCGAG
The DNA here is from genome assembly GCF_040656155.1 of Microtetraspora glauca. Taxonomy (NCBI): domain Bacteria; kingdom Bacillati; phylum Actinomycetota; class Actinomycetes; order Streptosporangiales; family Streptosporangiaceae; genus Microtetraspora; species Microtetraspora glauca. The sequence goes on along the minus strand of NZ_JBFALK010000014.1, from coordinate 209,438 downwards.
GTTCATCGCACACGCTCCGCCTTCTCCTCGATGAGGCGGAGGAACGCCTCTTCCAGATCGGTCGTCCCGGCGTGCTCGCGCAGCCCCTCGGGGCTGTCGTCGGCCAGGATCTCCCCGTCACGCAACATGATCAGACGGTGGCATCGGGCCGCCTCGTCCATGACGTGGCTGGACACGATGAGGGTCACGCCGCGCTCCGCGAGGCTCTGGAAGAGCCGCCAGAGGTCCTGGCGGAGCACCGGGTCCAGGCCGACGGTCGGCTCGTCGAGCACCAGCAACTCGGGGCTGCCGAGGAGCGCGACGGCGAGGCTGGCCCGGCTGAGCTGCCCGCCGGAGAGCGCGCCGCCCAACTGCTTCCTGGCGCCGGTCAGGCCCACCTCCTCGATCACCCGCTCGGCGTCGCCCTTGGCCGCGCCGAGGACCGCGGCGAAGTACCGCAGATTCTCCAGCACCGTCAGATCCCGATATATGGCGGCACTCTGGGTGGAGTAGCCGATCTTGCGGCGGAGCGCGGGGCTGCCCGCCGGCTCGCCGAGCACGGTCACCTCGCCGCTCGCGACGATCTGGACGCCCACGATCGCGCGGATCAGGGTCGTCTTTCCGCATCCGCTGGGCCCGAGCAGGCCCGTCACCTGTCCACGCGGCACCTCGAAGGTGAGGCCGTGCAGGACCTCCGTCCCGCCACGGGAGACCCGCAGATCCCGTACGGCGATCGCCGGTCCGGATAAATTCATCATTCGTTGAAATTAGACCTCCGCCAGGCCGGCGTCAACAGGCCGCCGAACCACGCTGACGGCCAACCCGTTTAATGAGATATGCGAATCTTCTGGGCCATTGCGCTCCTGTTCATGGCAGCGGCCTGTGGGCAGCAGCCGTCCACGTCGTCGACCACGCCGTCGTCCGCCTCGCCGTCCGGCCCCAACGAGCCGGTCAGCGCGCCCGCGAGCTCCGGAGCGCCGAGCGGATCACCCTCGCCGGAGACACCCATGGGGAACACGCTCGACCCGCGCAAGATCGCGTGGGCCGGCGCGACACCGTCACCGGACGGCAGATCGCTGGCCGTCGTCTGGTGGTCGGGCGTCGCGCCCTGCACGGTGCTCGACCGGGTCGAGGTGAAGGAGAGCGCGAAGCAGGTCGTGGTCACCCTCTACGAGGGCCGGGATCCGCGCTTCCCCGACACCGCCTGCATCGCCATCGCGGTGGAGAAGACGACCACGGTGCGGCTCGCCTCCCCGCTCGACGGCCGCGAGGTGGTCGACGGCGCCAAGCCGTGAACCGGTGGTGAGACCGCGCCGTCAATACGGGCATGCGGATGATTCGACGAACGGCGGCGCTGGCCGCGACGGTGCTGATCATGGTCGGCGTGCCGGCCACGGCCTCGACCGCCTCCACCGGCGCCCCGGCCCCGGTGAAGCCCCAGGGCGGCACGATCGATCCCCACAAGGTTCAGTGGACCTCGGCCAAGCCGATCAGGAACGGAAGGTACCTGAGGGTCACCTGGTGGTCCGGCGTCGAGCCGTGCTCGGTGCTCGACCGGGTGACCGTGAAGGAGGGCAGGGGCAAGGTCACGGTCACCCTCTACGAGGGAAGCGCCGAGGGCGCCGGGATGTGCGTCATGCTCGCCGTCAAGAAGAGCACGATCGTGAAGCTCAGGGCCCCCATCGGCGACCGCCGGGTGGCCGACGGCGCCAAGCGCTGACCGTACGGCCGCCGCCCTCGACGACAAGGAGAAACCCGGAATCCACACGCGCGCCATGAGGTTGAGTCCACTAGGCTCAAGTCGTTTGACAAAGCCTCGGGTGCGACCCAATATTGAGTCGTACCGACTCAACTTTGACCACAAGGACGAACTCATGGCACGTGCGGTAGGTATCGACCTGGGGACGACCAACTCTGTCGTCTCGATCCTTGAGGGCGGTGAGCCCACGGTCATCGCCAACGCCCAGGGCTCGCGGACCACCCCGTCCGTGGTCGCCTTCGCGAAGAACGGCGAGGTGCTGGTCGGCGAGGTCGCCAAGCGGCAGGCCGTGACCAACGTCGACCGGACGATCCGCTCGGTCAAGCGAGAGATGGGCAGCACCTGGTCCGTCGAGATCGACGGCAAGAAGTTCACTCCCCAGCAGATCAGCGCCTTCGTCCTGCAGAAGCTCAAGCAGGACGCCGAGGCCTACCTCGGTGAGAAGATCACCGACGCGGTGATCACCGTCCCGGCCTACTTCAACGACGCCCAGCGGCAGGCGACCAAGGAGGCCGGCACCATCGCCGGTCTCAACGTGCTGCGCATCATCAACGAGCCGACCTCGGCCGCGCTGGCCTACGGCCTCGACAAGGAGAAGGACCAGACCATCCTGGTCTTCGACCTCGGCGGCGGCACCTTCGACGTGTCCCTGCTCGACGTCGGGCAGGAGGACGGCCACGGCTTCGTCGAGGTCCGCGCCACCAGCGGTGACAACCACCTCGGCGGTGACGACTGGGACCAGCGCGTCGTCGACGAGCTGGTGACCCGCTTCAAGAACGCGCACGGCGTCGACCTGGCCAAGGACAAGATGGCCCTCCAGCGCCTCCGCGAGGCGGCGGAGAAGGCCAAGATCGAGCTCTCCAGCCAGACCGAGACCTCCATCAACCTGCCCTACATCACCGCCTCCGCCGAGGGCCCGCTGCACCTTGAGGAGAAGCTGACCCGCGCCGAGTTCCAGCGGATCACCTCCGACCTGCTCGAGCGCTGCAAGGGCCCGTTCCACCAGGTCATCAAGGACGCCGGGATCAAGGTCTCCGACATCGCCCACGTGGTGCTCGTCGGCGGCTCGACCCGCATGCCGGCCGTGAGCGACCTGGTCAAGGAGCTGACCGGCGGCCAGGAGCCCAACAAGGGCGTCAACCCGGACGAGGTCGTCGCGATCGGCGCCGCGCTCCAGGCGGGCGTGCTCAAGGGCGAGGTCAAGGATGTCCTGCTCCTCGACGTGACCCCGCTGAGCCTGGGCATCGAGACCAAGGGCGGCATCTTCACCAAGATCATCGAGCGGAACACTACGATCCCGACCAAGCGGTCGGAGGTGTTCACCACCGCCGAGGACAACCAGCCGTCGGTGCAGATCCAGGTCTACCAGGGCGAGCGTGAGATCGCCGCCTACAACAAGAAGCTGGCCACCTTCGAGCTGACCGGCATCGCCCCGGCCCCGCGCAACATCCCGCAGATCGAGGTCACCTTCGACATCGACGCGAACGGCATCGTCAACGTCAGCGCCAAGGACCTCGGCACCGGAAAGGAGCAGTCGATGACGATCACCGGCGGCTCCGCGCTGGCCAAGGACGACATCGAGCGCATGATGCGCGAGGCCGACTCCTACGCCGAGGACGACAAGAAGCGCCGTGAGGAGGCCGAGATCCGCAACAACGCTGACGCCCTGGCCTACCAGACCGAGAAGTTCCTGCACGACAACGACGACAAGGTCCCGGCCGACGTCAAGACCGAGGTCAACGACGCGCTCGCCGAGCTGAAGAAGACCCTCGAGGGCACCGATTCGGCCGCGATCCGCGCCGCCGCCGAGAAGCTCGCGACCGTCAGCCAGAAGATGGGTTCGGCGATCTACGCCCAGTCGCAGGGCGCCGCGGCCGGTGCCGAGGGCGCCGCGCCGACCGGCGACGGCCAGGCGAAGTCCGAGGAGGACGTCGTCGAAGCCGAGATCGTCGACGACGAGCCGAAGCGGGAGGGCGGCAACAAGTGACCGCGCGCGAGAACGGTTCCGAGCAGGAGCCGGTGATCCGCGACAACCGCAAGATCGACCCGGAGACCGGGACGGCCCGCACCGGAATGCCGGGCGCGGCCGCCTCGGACGGGGCGGCCCAGGCCGCCGCGGACGCCTCTGCGGACACCGTGGCCGACACGGCCGAGGCGGCCGCGGAGGCGGTGACCGGCACGGGTGCGGACCTGCTCGCGGAGCGCACCGCCGACCTGCAGCGGCTCCACGCCGAGTACGCCAACTACCGCAAGCGAGTGGACCGGGACCGGTCCGTCGTCAAGGACCAGGCGGTGTCCGGTGTCCTCACCGAGCTGCTGCCGGTGCTCGACGACATCGGCCGGGCCCGTGACCACGGCGAGCTCACCGGCGGATTCGCCAAGGTGAGCGAGTCGCTGGAGGCGATCCTCGGAAAGCTCGGCCTGGTGAAGTACGGCGCGAAGGGCGACCCGTTCGACCCGAACGTGCACGAGGCGCTCCTGCACAGCTACTCCGCCGACGTCTCCGAGCCGACCTGCGTCGAGATCCTGCAGCCGGGTTACCGGATGGGCGACCAGATCCTGCGCCCGGCCCGCGTGGCCGTCGCGGAGCCCGACGAGTCCGTGGCGGCCGAGCCGTCGGGCTCCGCCGAGTCCGGCGAGTCCGACGAATACTGAAACCCCGGGAGTCTCTCCTGATCCGGCAGGATCGGGAGAGACCACCCAGAGAACACCCCCTTGCGCGGAGGAAATCGACAGATGAGCACCAAGGACTACCTGGAGAAGGACTATTACGCCGTCCTTGGTGTGCCCAAGTCCGCCACCGCCGCTGAGATCAAGACGGCGTACCGGAAGCTGGCCAGGCAGTACCACCCGGACGCCAACAAGGGCAACACCGAAACCGAGGAGAAGTTCAAGGAGGTCTCCGAGGCCTACGACGTGCTCTCCGACACCAAGCGCCGCAAGGAGTACGACGAGGCCCGCACCCTCTTCGGGTCGGGGCTCGGCGGCTACGCCGGAACGGGCGCGCCCCGCGGAGGCGGCTTCAACTTCGACTTCGGCGACCTGTTCTCCGGCAGCGGCACAAGCCATCAGGGCGGGGCGGGCGAACGCATAGGAGATCTGTTCGGCGGCCTGTTCAACCGTGGCGGGCGGACCACGACGACCGGTGCCACCCGGCCGCGCCGTGGCCAGGACATCGAGTCCGAGGTCTCGATGTCGTTCGGTGAGGCCGTGGACGGCACCACGGTCTCTCTTCGGCTGACCAGTTCCTCCGCCTGCGCGGCGTGCAGCGGCACGGGCGCCAAGGCCGGCACCACGCCGCGGGTCTGCCCGACCTGCGAGGGCACCGGCGCCGCCAGCCGCAACCTGGGCAACTTCGCCTTCTCCGAGCCGTGCCGCGACTGCCGTGGCCGGGGACTCCTGGTGGACGATCCCTGCCCGGTGTGCGAGGGCAGCGGCCGGGGCAAGAGCACCCGCACGATCCAGGCCCGCATCCCGGCGGGAGTCGGCGACGGCCAGCGCATCCGGCTCAAGGCCAAAGGCGCGCCCGGCGAGAACGGCGGTCCCGCGGGTGACCTCTACGTCCAGGTCCACGTCAAGCCGCACCCGGTGTTCGGCCGCACGGGCGAGAACCTCACGGTCACCGTGCCTGTCACGTTCCCGGAGGCGGCCCTCGGCGCCGAGATCAAGGTGCCCACTCTGAAGGGCATGCCGGTCACCCTGCGCATTCCCGAAGGCACGCCCAACGGGCGCACGTTCCGCGTGCGCGGCCGGGGCGCCCCCCGAAAGGACGGCACGAAGGGCGACCTGCTCGTCACCGTGCAGGTGACAGTGCCGCCGCACCTCGATGACAAGGCGCGGGCCGCTCTTGAGGAGTTCCGCGACGCCAGCGAGGGCACCGACCTGAGAGAAGAGCTGATCAAGCAGGCCAGAAGCGAGTGAGCCCATGGACGCCAACTTCTTCGATCTGTCCGACGACACACCGGTCTATGTCATCTCGGTGGCCGCCCAGCTCTCCGGCCTGCACCCGCAGACGCTCCGGCAGTACGACCGGCTCGGCCTGGTCAGCCCGGGGCGCACGGCCGGGCGCGGACGGCTCTACTCGACCAGGGACATCGTGCTGCTGCGCGAGGTGCAACGCCTCTCCCAGGAGGACGGCATCAACCTCGCGGGCATCAAGCGCATCCTCGAACTCGAAACGGAGAACCTGCGCCTGCGCGACGAGGTCGTACGACTCCGCGGCGAGCTGACCATGATCCGCGCGCTGATCAGATACGAACTTCCACCAGCCTGATCCGGGAATTCACGGGCCCGCGCATCGCGCGGCGGTGAACCCGCCGGGTGGTTCGGGGAGCGCAGCTCTTCCCAACCGCCCGGCGCGGACGGCAGCCGCCGCGTCGGTGCCGCGCGCCCGCTGAGCGAAGCGAGGCCACGAACCACCATGGACTACAAGCTGACGCAGAAGAGCCAGGAGGCCCTGTCCGGGGCGGTCCGGCGGGCGGCCGCGGAGGGCAACCCCGAGGTGGCCCCCGCTCACCTCCTCACCACCCTGCTCGCCCAGACGGGCGGCACCGCCGTCCCCCTCCTCGAAGCAGTGGGCGCCGACTGGAAGCAGCTCAGGACCAAGGCCGAAGAGCTGCTCGCCGGACTGCCCAAGGCGCACGGCGCGACAGTGAGCGCCCCGTCGAGCTCCCGGCAACTCCTCACCGTTGTGAACACCGCCGCCCAGCGGGCCAAGCAACTGGAGGACGAGTACGTCTCGACCGAGCACCTGCTGGTGAGCCTCGCGACCGACGGCGGCCAGACGGCCGAACTGCTCAAGGCGCAGGGCGCCACGGCGGGCGCGCTGCTGGACGCGTTCGAGAAGGTCCGCGGGCACGCCAGGGTCACCAGCGAGACCCCTGAGGACACCTATCGCGCTCTGGACAAGTACGGCGTCGACCTGACCGAGCGGGCCAGGTCCGGCAAGCTCGACCCCGTCATCGGCCGGGACACGGAGATCCGCCGGGTCATCCAGGTGCTCTCCCGCCGCACGAAGAACAACCCCGTGCTGATCGGCGAGCCCGGCGTCGGCAAGACCGCGGTGGTCGAGGGTCTGGCCCAGCGGATGATCGCGGGCGACGTTCCGGAGAGCCTCAGGAACAAGCGGCTCGTCGGGCTGGACCTCGGCGCGATGGTCGCGGGCGCCAAGTACCGCGGCGAGTTCGAGGAGCGCCTCAAGGCCGTGCTCAACGAGATCAAGGAGAGCAACGGCCAGATCGTCACCTTCATCGACGAGTTGCACACCATGGTCGGCGCGGGCGCGGCCGAGGGCGCGATGGACGCCGGCAACATGCTCAAGCCGATGCTGGCCCGCGGCGAGCTGCGCATGATCGGCGCGACCACCCTCGACGAATACCGCGAGCGCATCGAGAAGGACCCCGCGCTCGAGCGTCGCTTCCAGCAGGTCTACGTGGGCGAGCCGACCGTCGAGGACACCATCGCGATCCTGCGTGGGCTGAAGGGCCGCTACGAGGCCCACCACCAGGTGCAGATCTCCGACAGCGCGCTGGTGGCCGCCGCGACGCTCTCCGACCGCTACATCACCGCCAGATTCCTGCCGGACAAGGCCATCGACCTGGTCGACGAGTCCATGTCCCGGCTCCGCATGGAGATCGACTCCCGGCCGGTCGAGATCGACGAGCTGCAGCGCATCGTGGACCGGCTCAAGATGGAGGAGCTCGCCCTCGTCAAGGAGACCGACGAGGGCAGCCGCCAGCGGCTGGAGAAGCTCCGCGAGGAGCTGGCGAACCGCCAGGAGGACCTCAACGGCCTCGTGGGCCGCTGGGAGCGCGAGAAGGCCGGGCTCAACAAGGTCGGCGAGCTGAAGAAGCAGCTCGACGAGGCGCGCGGCGCCGCCGAGCGGGCCCAGCGCGACGGCAAGTTCGAAGAGGCGTCCCGGCTGATGTACGGCGATGTCCCCCGGTTGGAGAAGGAGCTCGCGGAGGCGACCAGGGCCGCGGAGGCCGAAGAGGCCGAGTCGGAGCCGATGGTGAAGGAGGAGGTCGGCCCCGACGACATCGCCGACGTCATCTCCTCCTGGACCGGCATCCCCGCCGGCCGGCTCCTCGAGGGCGAGACCACCAAGCTGCTGCGCATGGAGGAGGAGTTGGGCCGCCGCCTGATCGGCCAGCGCGCTGCCGTGCAGGCCGTCTCCGACGCCGTACGGCGGGCCAGGGCGGGCATCGCCGACCCGGACCGCCCGACAGGGTCCTTCCTCTTCCTCGGCCCGACCGGCGTCGGCAAGACCGAGCTGGCCAAGGCGCTGGCGGAGTTCCTCTTCGACGACGAGCGGGCGATGACCCGCATCGACATGAGCGAGTACGGCGAGAAGCACAGCGTGGCGCGGCTGGTCGGCGCGCCTCCGGGATACGTCGGCTACGAGGAGGGCGGCCAGCTCACCGAGGCCGTGCGCCGTCGGCCGTACACCGTGGTGCTGCTCGACGAGGTCGAGAAGGCTCACCCGGAGGTCTTCGACGTGCTGCTCCAGGTGCTGGACGACGGACGGCTCACCGACGGCCAGGGCCGTACGGTCGATTTCCGCAACACGATCCTGATCCTGACGTCCAACATCGGCTCGCAGTTCCTGGTCGATCCCAAGATCGAGAACGGCGCCAAGCGGGACGCCGTCATGACGGCCGTCAGGAACGCCTTCAAACCGGAGTTCCTCAACCGGCTCGACGACGTCATCGTGTTCGACGCGCTCGGCACCGAGGAGCTCTCGCAGATCGTCGACCTCCAGGTGTCGCGGCTCGGGGCGCGGCTCGCCGACCGGCGGCTCACGCTGACCGTCACGCCCGGTGCGCGCGAGTGGCTGGCACTGACCGGTTACGACCCCGTGTACGGCGCCCGCCCGCTCCGGCGGTTGATCCAGTCGGCGATCGGCGACACGCTCGCGAAGGCGCTGCTGTCCGGAGAGATCCACGACGGCGACGACGTGGCCGTGGACCTGGACGAGGCCGGGGACACCCTTACCGTGCGGACCTCTCGGTAAGGACTTCCCCACCATTACGGCAAGCGCGCCCCTTGGGAATCCCCCGCCGGTACGTTCTGTATTCGTCAGAACACGGTAAGCAATCAGGGGGACTTCGATGTCAGGGACATCACGAAGCATCCGTGGGCGGCATGCCGCGCTGGCCGCCATGACCGCCGGGGTGAGCTGGTTCGCCAGCGGCCAGGCCGTCGCGGCGGCGGGACCGTGCGCGGGTACGACGACCATCGCGGCCTGCGACGCCACGGGCGCGAACGGCCCGGTCAGGGCCGCTCGCGCCATCGCGATCGACCGGGTGGCCGACGCGGCGGGCCTGCCCGGTCTCTCCTCCGCGACCGGCGTGCTGAGCATCGCCGACGCCGGGGGCGCGGCCGCGGGCCAGGGCTATTCCGGACTGCCAGGCACCCCGTCGGTGGCTGACGCTTCGTCTGGAGTGTCCGGTCTGTCGCGCACCCTCACCGTTCCTGTGCGGATTCCGGAGCTGCCGGACGTCCCGGCGCTGCCCGCCGTTCCGGCCCAGCCCGAGGCTCCCGCGCGACAGCCGGTCGCGCCACGGGTCCCGGACGCGCAGGCGGCACCGGCCAAGCAGGCGAAGGTGGAGCGCATCACACCTCGCAAGAAGGTACGGGTCGTGCCGAAGGCTCCGGAGACGCGCCGCGGCAAGAAGGCCGGGTCGGTGGCGGAGATCACCAGGAAGCTGATCGGCACCACGGTCCTGCCGTAGCGGGACCGTACGCGCCTGCCCCCGGGAGTTGACGAGGGCGGGGACGACGAAACGAGAAGGGGCCGCGGTCGCGGCCCCTTCGTCATGTCCGGGCCCGGCCCGCATGCCGGGGCGAAGACCGGCCGCCCGGTGGCAGGGGCGAAGACCGGCCGCCCGGTGGCAGGGGCGAAGACCGGCCGCCCGGCCCCCTGGGAGAAGTCCGGCCGCCCGGGTCAGCGTGCGATGTCGAGCGAGGCGTCCAGGTCGTCCTCCGGCAACCCGAGATCGACCCTGATCCGATATCGGGTGCGGAGCAGTGCCTCCCGCATCGTGGTGCCCTGCGCGCAGGCCGCCGCCCCTTCCGTGGCCCATTCGTGGGCGCCCTCCAGGTCCCCGTACGCGACGAGGGTCTCGGCGACGGTGAGCGCGGTGGCGGGGTTCCAGACGCCGCCCCGGATCGCCGCGATGACCTCTCTCGCCTCGTCAGGCCGGTCGAGCTCGAAGAGCGTGTCGGCGATACCTGAACGCGGATCGACGAGCACGTCGCCCCCGTCGCGCGCGGCCTCGTGGAAACGGTCCAGAGCGGCCGCGGGCTGGCCCGCCTGCCGCCACTCCTCGGCCGCCATGACGAGGATCGCCGCCCGGGAGACCTCTCCGGACTCGTAGAGCCGGGCCAGCGAGTCAAGCTGGCGCGCGAGAGCACCGTGGTCGTCGAGCAGCAGTGCTTGTTCGAGCAGTCGATCCAGCTGCTCATGTGTCACATGTGCCACAGGTGGAGGCTATCGAGGCCGGCCGTGCTTTGCCCGGACAACTGACAGCATTCCTCATAACACGATTTGCGCGCGATCAACTACTAAGCGTGTTTCGAGGCGGATAACCGGGCATATTGCTCTCGCGCACAGAGATCAGAGGGCGGTGATGCGGGTGTTCAGGCAGGTGACCGTGACCCTCTCTTCAGTGATCGCGCTCTCCGCCGTGATCCCCGGTCTCGCCGGCTTCGCCACCGCCAGATCCGAGGCCCTGGAGCGGGCCAACGCGGAGCTGACGCGGCTCCAGACGGAGGTGTACTCCAGCGGCGCCTCCATTCGGCCGGTCTCCGCGTCCTGCCTGATCGCCCGGCCGCTGAAGAAGCGCGCGACATCCGTACAGGTGAAGTACCGCCTGATGCCGCTCTCGGACCAGATGACCGATGAGCGCGAGGAGCTCCGCCGGCACGAGGTCAACTAGCGCGCAGTTGCCGGGAGAGATATCCGCGGACGAGCTGCTTGGCCTCGGCCACGATGTCGGGAGCGCCGTGGGGGTCGTGCCGGAAGGCCAGCTTCAGCACCGCGTCGCCCGCCTCGACCGCGACCAGGACGATTCGGTCCAGCTCCTCGCTGTCGGCCAGGCCGAATTCCTGGAGCAGCAGCGCCCGGAGCCGCCCGGCGATCACGGTGTTGTTCTCGGAGACCGAGTCGAGGAGGTTGAGGTCGACGACGTCGCCGAAGTGGAGCGATCGGAACCCTGGAACGGTCCGATGCATCTCGACGTACTCCTCGATGATCGCGTCGACAGCGTCCCACCAGCCGGCGTAGTCCTCGGTCATGAACCGGCGGCCCACGCGGGTGACGAAGAGCTCGACGTGGCGCCGGGTCAGCGCCTGGCTGATGGCGCGCTTGTCCGGGAAGAACTGGTAGACGGAGCCGATCGCGACACCGGCGCGCTCGGCGATGCGGGTCGTGGTGAGCGCCTCGTAGCCGATCTCGTCCAGCAGCTCGGCGCACGCGTCGAGCATCCGTTCGACCCGGCGGGCGCTGCGGCGCTGGGTCGGCTGGCGGCGGAGCGGATCCGGCGAGGGCTCGTCGACGTCCTCATCAAGCTGGGTGGACATCCCTCCATATTGCCCGTTCGGCGCCCTCCGGTCAGTCCCTCCCGGGCACTCCGCCGATTTGCCCGGGTCTCACCGGTCCCGGATCGCCGAGTGCGCGTCGCCGCACGGACCGCCGCACGGACCGCCGCACTGGTCACCGCACGGTTCGCCGTACGGTCAACCGCACGGATCAGCGCTCCCCGCTCACGGCTCCCGGGATCATTGCGCGGCGGACGGCTTGGCGGACAGGCCGGTGCACTGGCGCAGCGACGTGTACTCCGACAGAGCCTGCGTCCCGGCCGACCCGATCAGCGGAATGGGCACGCCGCCGTTGATGCGGGCGGGGGTCCATCGGTCCTTGAGCACCTTTCGGCCGTTGATCGTGAGCGTCAACACGCCCGTCTTGCCGGTCTCCGGGCCCCAGTTGTAGAAGACGAAGTTGCCCAGGCCGTAGTGCACGTAGCTCCGGCCCGAGTAGCCGCCGCCGAGCAGGATGTGCGCGTGGCTGCCCACGATCACGTCCGCCCCCGCCTGGGACAGCTTGGCGGCGAGGTCGCGCTGGACGTCGGTGGGGCACTTGACCAGTTCGGCACCCCAGTGCAGGAACACGATCACCGTGTCGGAGTTCTTGCGCGCCTGCCGTACCGCCTGGAGGAGGCGCGGCTCGTTCTTGGCGGAGGCGAGGCCGGCCTTGTCGTCCGTGGCGGTCCAGGACTGGATGAACTCGGAGTCGAGCACCTGCGTCGCGCCGATGACCGCCACCCGGTTGCCCTTGACGGTGGTCCGGAACGGCCGGTACGCCTCGGCGGCGTTCTTCCCGACGCCGATGACGGGGAACTTGCTGCGCTTGATCGCGGCGAGCGAGTCCTGAAGGCCGCTCTCCATGTAGTCCATGCCGTGGTTGTTCGCCATGGTCACCGCGTCCACCCCGGCGGCCTTGAGCGCGGTGAAGGCGGTGGCGGGCGCGCGGAAGGTGAACTGCTTGCCCGGCGCCGGTGTGCCACCGGTGGTGATCGCGGTCTCCAGGTTGAGGAGCGTGAGGTCGGACCGGCGCAGCACGTTCGCGATCGGGCCGAGCGCGGTGCGCGGGTTGTTGTTCAGCCGGGTCCGCAGCACCCCCTCGAAGTGCACGTCACCGGCGAAGGAGATCGTGTACGGCTCCGGGCTCGGTTTCGGCTCAGCCGTCGCCGAAGGAACGGCCGCGGAGGCGGCCTTCCCCGAGCTTTCCGGGATCGGCTCACCTTCGGCGGCCGTGCAGGCGGCGGCGAGGAGGGCAAGGGTGACCAGAGCTGCGAAACGAGACTTCACGGCATCCGAGCATGCCATCTCTTTGCCAAATCCGGGGAACGCTCATCCGTCGCCCCACCAAACTGGCAATGCTCATTAAGTCGAACGGTTCAAGTTTTTTGGCCGCGGTGTCAGGCATGGAAGACGCCGGCCGACTTGCGTGAGGCGGGACCGCGGGTGACCGCGGCACGCCCGGCGATCAGGACGACCACGTCCGGCCCCGCGCTGTGGGACAACGCGCTCTCGGAGACCGACGGCGAGCACCTGGTGAGCGACATCGTCGGCCACGCCCCGGCCCCGGGGTCACCTCCGACTTGAAGGAGCGGGTCGTGGACCACTGGACCGACATCCACAAGGCCCTCGCCCAGGGCTTCCGCATCGCCCGACCCGACACGCGTGCGGCCCCCGGCGTCCGACGCCGGGGGCCGCACGCGCGAGCTCAGAGGTCGAACTCACCGTCCTTGACGCCGCCGATGAAGGCGTCCCACTCGCCGGGCGTGAAGACGAGGACAGGACCATCCTGGTCCTTACTGTCACGGACCCCGACGTGCCCCTCGGGGAGCGTCGCCACTTCGACGCAGTTTCCGTTGCCGGCACTGCGGAGGCTCTTTCGCCATGCCGCACCGGAGAGATCGATCGAGTACATTTATGGTCTTTCTCCTCAGGAGACGTCCTGAGGCGATGTAGGGAAGCGCTTACTTCCAGCGTTCGATTGTTTTGCGGATCTGATCTCGACTGGCGTCGACATCGAGGGCCTCGGCCTGCAGGCGGTCGAAGGCGATCTCGTAGCCGTACACGGTCTCCTCCTCTTCCACGAAGCGTGCACCGAAAAGGGACTCCAGGTACACCACGTCGTGGAACTCGGGAAACTTCAGATGAAGAAAAGACCCGGTGTTGACCGGATGGTCGGCATCAAGCGGCAGCACTTGAATCCGGATGTTGGGCAACTCCGACAGGCTCAGCAGGCGATCCAGTTGCGCCCGCATGACCGTGGCGTCCCCGAAACCGCGCAGGAGCACGGACTCGTCCAGAACCACCATCAGGTTCAGTGGCTGGTCGTCCTGGAGGATGATCTGCTGCCGGGCCATCCTCGCCTCGACCCGGCTGCGCACACCCCCTTGGGCGAAACGCGTGATCGGTTGGACCGCTTTGACGATCTCGAGTGCGTACTCCTCGGTTTGCAGGAGGCCGGGCACTACTTGGGGTTCCCAGTTGCGCGCGTAGGTGGCCTCCACCTCCAGCCCCAGGAGCGTGGTGTACTCGTGGGGCAGGGAGCTCTGGTAATCCTCCCACCAGCCCTTTTTCGCGGCGTCGCGATGCAGGTCGAGCAGCTCTTGGCGCTGACCGGAATCAACCTCGTACGCCTCCAGGAGCGCCTCGACGTCCGCCTTCCGCGGCGAGGTCTTGGCGGTCTCGATGCGGCTCACCTTGGCCGCCGACCAGCCGAGCTGAGCGGCGACCTGATCTCCGGTGAGCGCGGCTCGCTCCCGGAGGCGGCGAAGCTCCTGTCCGAGCCTGCGCCGACGGACGGTAGGACTCCCGCGGTCAGACAACCCGGTCGACCTCCTCACGCGCGCCGTGGAGGCATACGGGGCGGACGCCCCTGAAGGCATCGTAATGCAATTTGCACCGATACATGCGGCGCATACCCGGAAGATTGTTGCAACTTTCCTTACGTTGAGTATTGCAAGGAAATCGCTCCGGCGTCACGATCGAAACAACAGGGGTACTCAGGGGAGTGATCGAAACACAGAAGAGCCGGGCCGGAAGGCTGCCACCGCCCGACCCGGCGGACAAGCGAGAGCTCCTCATCGAAGCGGCGAAAGGGGAGTCTCCTATGCATTTCCACGGTACCAATCGGCTCTTACGAATCAAGGCCCAGCTCGGCGTACTCGCGGGCCAGGCCGACCGGGACCTCTGCGTCGACCAGGATTGGTGGGCTCACCGGCTCGGCTGGACGGTCACCCGCACCGGGTTCGGCGCCCGCCACTACCGCGACCCCCGGTTCGACCTCGTACTCGAACTCGAGGCGGCGGGACCGCCGGTGAAGTGAACGCGCGATGAGCGCAGCCCCGAAGCCCGCGCTTCGGGGCTTTTCCCGTCTTCACGACATCCGGTACGGCGACGCCGCGACCACGCGCCATGAACAAGCGCTTGAGTACCGAGCATTCGTTGATCACGGAGATTAGGCTTGTCAGGGTGACCATCGCAACCCAAGAGGATCGCCTGCACGCCCAGATCGGCTTCGCCATGGAGATCGACAAGCTGAAGCGCGTCATCCGCCGCAACACCCTGATCGACGGGTCGCGGAGGGAGAACGGCGCCGAGCACTCCTGGCACGTCGGCATGCTGGCGATGACCATGGGTGAGCACGCTCCTCCCGGGACCGACCTGGAGCGGGTGGTCGCCATGCTGCTCGTCCACGACATCGTGGAGATCGACACAGGAGACTGCTTCCGGCACGACATCCCCCGCGACACACGGCCCGACTTCCAGCAGGACACCCCCGAGCCGGACACGCTCGCCGCCGCCGCACGGATCTTCGCCCTGCTCCCCCACGACCAGGGCATACGGCTGCGCGCGCTGTGGGACGAGTTCGAGGAGCGGCGCACACCGGAGGCGAGGTTCGCCAAGGCGCTCGACCGGCTGGCCCCCGTCCTGGCCAACCACAACAACGAGGGCGGGACCTGGGCCCTCTACAAGGTCACGGCCCGCCACCTGGCGGACAGCGTCCGGATCATCCGCGAGGGATCCACCACGCTGGGCGCCTACGCCGCCGAACTCGTCGAGTCCTCCGTCGCCCGAGGTCACCTGGCTCCGTGACGTCCACAGCGGTGTTCGCCCGTCCAGGCCGGGGGTAAGTGCTGGATGTAGGGGGGCGAAATGGACAAGACGACCAGGTCGCGGCGTGCGATCCGGCTGACGCGCAAGGTCCCGTCGGGCAACCTTCTCGACGGACTCGAGCAGGTCACGACCTTCGACCGGCCGATCCGCAGCATCGCGAAAGCCGTACGCCGCAAGATCGGGCCGGGGCCGTTGCGCGACACGCTGCACGGCGTCCCCATCGGGCATCCCCTTCACCCCTCGCTGGCGACGATCGGCATCGGCTGCTGGGTGGCGGCAGCCGTACTGGACTGGACCCGTGCGGACGGGCGGGCGGCCCGGGTGCTGCTGGCCACGGGAATCGGCACCGCCCTCCCGACGGCCGCCGCCGGACTGACCGACTGGTCGACGCTCCATCGTGAGCAGCAGCGCGTCGGCTTCGTCCACGCGCTGACCAACGCGACCGCGACCGGCCTCTACACGGCGTCGCTGCTCCTGCGGATGGCCGGGAAGGAGCGGGCGGGCCGGTTCTTCTCCTTCGCCGGGCTCGGCGCGGTGCTCGGCGGCGCCTACCTTGGCGGCCACCTGGCCTACCGGCAGGCCGCCGGCGCCAATCACGCCGAGTCGCTCAGCCACCTGGTGCCGCTCGGCTGGCACGACCTGTGCGCGCTCAAGGACCTGCCCAACGGGCGGCCCGTCACCCGGCGGCTGGGGTACATCGACCTGTTCGTCCTCCGCCTGGGCGACGGCGTGACCGTGCTGGCCGACCGTTGCTCGCACCTGGCCGGGCCGCTGCACCAGGGCCGGCTCGTCATGGAGCACGGCGAACCGTGCGTCATCTGCCCCTGGCACGGCAGCGTCTTCCGCATCTCGGACGGCACGGTCGCGCATGGCCCGGCGACCTCGCGGCAGCCGGCCTTCCAGACCCGCCTCCGCCGGGACGGCACCGTGCAGGTCCGCCCGGCCCCGTGACCGTCCGAGGACTCGCGCCTGACGGCCGGTCAGTCGCCGGAGCGGCGGTCGTCGGCCGGATGTTCGACCAGCGCGAGGATCCGGCTGGACATGAATCGCGCGGTGCGGATCGGGGTGCCGGTCCGCGTCACCTCGCTGACCTCGACGATGCCACGGCCCGTGGTGATCTCGACCCGCCTGCCCGCCTTGGTCGCGACCACTTCGTATGTGCGGGGGGTGCCGCCCGCATCGATGACGATCTCCACCCGGTCGCCCTTCACAAAGGTGTACATACCCGGCGAACAACCATCGATCACCTATGCGGGCGCCCCGACCGACCCGGACCGAACAGTTGACCGTCGACAGAGATTATTCTGGATGACAGGATGCTGTCTCGCAGAACGCAACGAACCGCGCACGACCGGGATGACTGACATGGGTGATGACGCCAGGCCCGTTCACGAGGACTCCTCCGACGGGAAGGTGGCTCCGGCCATCCAGACGGTGCAGCGTGCCGCGCTGATCCTCAGCGCCTTCACGGTCAGCCGTCCCCAGCTCAGCCTCAACGAGATCACCACGAGTCTGGGCACGAGCAAGGCGACCGCGCACCGGTACACGAAGGCCCTGCGCGAGAGCAACCTGCTGCGCTACGACGACCGAGAGGCGCTGTACTCCCTGGGGCCGCAGATCCTGACGTTGTCCGCCGCCGCGCGGGCCGGGATGCCGGTGATCGGCATCGCCGGGCCGTACATGCAGCGGCTGGTCCGCGAGATCGACGAGACCGTCGTGCTGAGCGTCTGGGACGGCGACACCGCCGTCGTCGTCCGGGTGGACGACAACACCGACCGCATCATCCGGGTCAGCGTACGGACCGGATCCCGGCTGTCCCGCACCGAATCCGCCCAGGGCCGGGTCTTCTGCGCCTTCCTTCCGGAGGAGGAGGTTCCGGGGCTCGCGCAGGATGTGCAGGCGTCCGCCGAACTGCGCCGGGAGCTGGAGAAGATCCGGCGGAACAACATCTCGGCCAACACCCCGTCCGTCAACGGTGTGCGCAGCATCGCGGCGCCGCTGTTCCGCGGCGACACGCTCGTCGCCGCGATGGCGATCGTGGGAACGACCGCCTCCGTGCCCGAGGGCACCCGCTCACCGCTCGCCGAGGCGCTCAAGCGGGCCGCCGCCGAGGTCAGCACGGAGCTGGGCCGGGAAGCGCGCTAGGCATCGGGCTGGACCCGCTCCGGAACCGGAGCGGCGGCCGCGGTTCAGGCCAGCAGTTTGACGATCGCCACGATGCCGATGCAGACGATCACGCCGCGCAGCACCGGAGCCGGCAGCTTGCGGCCCACCCGGGCGCCGAGGAAGCCACCGACCGCGGTGCCCAGCGCGACCAGCAGCGCGGCCGTCCAGTCCACATGCGCGACCAGCGTGAACAGGATCGCCGCGGTCAGGTTGACCAGCAGCGACAGCAGGTTCTTGGCGGCGTTGACGCGCTGCAGCTCCTCGTCGAGGAAGACGCCGAGCAGGCCGATCAGCACGACACCCTGAGCCGCGCCGAAATAGCCGCCGTACATCCCAGCGCCCAGCACGCCCAGCCACAACCAGGGCCCTCCATGCGGGTGCGTACGCCGCCCGGCCAGCCAGCCGTTGAGCTTCGGCTGCACGACGACGAGCACGCAGGCCGCCCCGATCAGGACGGGGACGATGATCTGGAAGGCCTTCTCCGGCAACTGGAGGAGCAGCACACCGCCGATGAGCGAGCCGATGACGGACGCGACACCGAGCCTCATCAGCCGAGCCCGCTGCCCCTTGAGCTCGGGCAGATAGCCGAGCACACCGGTGACGCCTCCGGGGACCAGCCCAACGTTGTTGGAGACGTTCGCCACGACGGGAGGGAGACCCACCGCGAGCAGCGTCGGGAACGTGATGAGCGACCCCGATCCGACGACCGCGTTGATGCCCCCGGCCCCGATACCGGCCGCGAACACCGCGGCCGCCTCCCACGGCGTCACGATCTCTGCTCCCTCGAACGACTATCGCCCGATGCTATGGGGACGTCCGCCGGAGCCGCCCAGGCGGGGTACGGCAACGCGAACCGCGGCCGTGCCGTACGGGGAACCGCCGGTCAGGCGGGATCCTTGGTCGGGGCGAAGAGGCCGCCGAGGTTCTCCAGGGCCTTGCCCATCTCGGAGGGGATGATCCACACCTTGTTGGCGTCGCCCTTGGCGATCTCGGGCAGGGTCTGGAGGTACTGGTAGGCCAGCAGCCGCTGGTCGGGATTGCCCTCGTGGATCGCCCGGAACACCATCGCGATGGCGTCGGCCTGGCCCTTGGCCCGCATCGCCTGCGCCTCCGCGTCGGCCTGGGCCCGGAGCACGACGGCCTCCGCCTCCCCCCTGGCCTTGAGCACGGCGGACTCCCGCTCACCCTGGGCGGTCAGGATGGCCGCCTGCTTCTGCCCCTCGGCACTGAGGATGGCGGCCCGCTTGTCACGGTCGGCCCGCATCTGCTTCTCCATCGAGTCCTGGATGGAGGGGGGCGGGTCGATCGCCTTGAGCTCGACCCGGTTCACCCGGATGCCCCATTTGCCGGTCGCGTCGTCGAGCACCCCGCGCAGCTCCGTGTTGATCTCCTCGCGGGAGGTCAGCGTGCGCTCCAGGTCCATGCCGCCGACCACGTTGCGCAGCGTCGTCACGGTGAGCTGCTCCACCGCGATGATGAAGCTCGCGATCTCGTACGTGGCGGCCTTGGGGTCGGTCACCTGGAAGTAGATGACGGTGTCGATCGACACGACGAGGTTGTCGGAGGTGATCACCGGCTGTGGTGGGAAGGTGACGACCTGCTCGCGCAAATCCACCTCGACCTTGATCCGGTCGATGAACGGGACGACGATGTTCAGCCCGGCGTTCAGCGTGCGGTGGTAGCGGCCGAACCGCTCGACGATGCTCGCCGTGGCCTGGGGGATGATCCGGATCGTCCGGGTCAGCGCGAAGCCCGCGAGCGCGACCACGACCACGGCGGCGATGAGCTGAGCCATCCGTCAACTCCAGTCCTTGGGTCTCGACTGGATGCTATGTGGTTTTGCCTTTACGCGCGGTCAGAACGGCCGGGCGTACCAGCGGTCGCCGGAACCCCGGTCGAGCCGCAGCGGCACGCCGAAGGTGCGGGACAGGTTGTCTCCGGTCATCACCGACTCCACCGGGCCCTGAGCGACCACGGAACCGTGGCGCAACAGCATCACGTGGGTGAACCCGCTCGGGATCTCCTCGACGTGGTGGGTGACCAGGACCATCGTCGGCGCCTTCGGGTCGCGCGCGAGCGCCCCGAGGCGGCGGACCAGGTCCTCACGCCCGGCCACGTCGAGCCCGGCGGCGGGCTCGTCGAGCAGCAGGAGCTCGGGGTCCGGCATCAGGGCCCGGGCGATCTGCACCCGCTTGCGCTCTCCCTCGGACAGCGTGCCGAAGCGCCGCCTGATCAGGTGGGCGCAGCCGAGCTGGTCGATGAGCTCGACCGCGCGGGTGACGTCGTGGGAGTCGTACTCCTCGTTCCACCTGCCGAGGATGGCGTAGGACGCGGTCAGCACCAGGTCGATGACCTTCTCGTCCGGCGGCACCCGCTCGGCCAGCGCGGCGCTGGCGAGGCCGATTCTCGGGCGCAGGTCGAAGACGTCCGCCTGGCCGAGCCGCTCGCCGAGGATCTCGACCGATCCCTCCGAGGGGAAGAGCAGCGCCCCTGCCACCTGAAGCAACGTGGTCTTGCCCGCGCCGTTGGGACCGATGACGACCCAGCGCTCGTCCTCGCGGACGGACCAGTCGACGGCACGCAACAGCGCCGCGCCGTCCCTGCGAACCGTGACGTCCCGAAGCCGCAGCACCTGACCGCCCATGAGGCCCCCTCCTGTGGTTACTCCAGATAAAACTATTGCAGCCGGTCGGCATATCGTGGATCGGGTGCGTATGGATTCACCGATCTCAGCCGTCCTCGTCTCGTGGGGAAACGCCTGGCTCGGCGGCCACGTCGGACTCGACGAGGCCGTGGACCGCGTCGAGCGCGCAGGTGGTCCCCAGGTCGTGGCCGACGGCCCCATGGAATCGACGCTCCGCGCGTTCCTCGCCGGGCTCCGGTCGGAGGGCCTCGACTCGTTCCGGCTGGCCCTGCCGGTCCCCGGCGACCCGCTCGGGCTGGCCGGCCCGCCCGCCTTCAACATCAGCGCCATCGACGCCGGTCAGGCCGTGATAGCCGTACTGCGCGGCCGGCGCCTCGGCCTGGTGCCCGAGTCCGACAGACGGGGCTCGTCGTACTCGGGGGTGCGCTGGACGGTCGTCGAGTCGGCGGACAGCGAGCCCTACGTGCCGTCGCTGGCCGAGGCCGAGCATGCCCTGACCAGCGCCATGCGGACCGCGACGGACGTTTTGCACGGCGTGGCGGGTCCCGGCGCCGGGACTCCCACCTTGGAGGACATCGGCGAGGATCTCGCCCCCGGCTATCCCGGACGCGCCCACAGGGTCGGCGCCCTCGCGGCCCGGCTGGCCGTGGCGCTCCGCCTCGCCGGGGAGCGCGGCCTGACCTCCGGGCAACTCGCCGTGCGGAGCGAGGCCCTGCGCGAGCTGGACCGGGCCGTACGGCGGGCACGGGTGGCCGCCCACCACGCCATCGTGGAGGGGCAGCGGCAGGGCTGAGCCCTCAGGCGAGGCCATGCCGTACCGCGAAGAGGGCGGCCTGGGTCCGGTCCTGGACGCCGAGCTTCATCAGAACGTTGGAGACATGGGTCTTCACGGTCTTCTCCGCGACGAGCAACTCCCGGGCGATCTCCCGGTTGGACCGGCCCCCGGCGATCAGCCGCAGGACCTCGCGCTCCCTGTCCGTGAGTCCCGCGCCCGCCTCCGCCGGGCGGCGGTCCTCACTGGAGATCATGGCCTCGGCGGCTTCGGGGGCGAGCAGCACCTGGCCTCCGTGGACCGCCCGGATGGCCTGGACCAGGGCGGTGGGATCGACGTCCTTGTAGAGGAACCCGGCCGCTCCGGCCCGCATGGCGGGCGCGACGTCGCCCCGATCGCTGACCGAGGTCAGCACGATCACGCGCGTGCCGTGCTCACCGGCCGCGCTGAGCCGGGTCAGCGCGCCCAGGCCGTCGAGCACGGGCATCTTCAGGTCGAGGAGCAGGATGTCCGGCCGGAGCGACTCGGCCAGCTCGACCGCCTCCGCGCCGTCGGCCGCCTCGCCCACGACGGCCAGGTCCTCCTGGATCTCCAGGAATGTGCGCAGGCCCTGCCGGACGATCGGGTGGTCGTCGGCGATCAGGACACGGATCATGCGGGCACCACCAGACGGACCGTCGTACCCGCTCCGGGGGCGGCGACCACCTCGAGCGATCCCCGGGCGTTCTCCGCGCGGTCGCGCATCGAGGCCAGGCCGAGCCCTCGGGCGGCGTCGGCCGCGAGGTCGAACCCCTTCCCGTCGTCGCCGACCTCCAGGACCAGCGTGGTGTCGAGGCGCGAGAGCCGTACGTCGATGTGGGCGGCCTCGGCGTGCCGCAGCGCGTTGTGCAGCGCCTCCTGTGCCACCCGCAGCACGGTGACTTCGGCGGTGACGTCGGCCCGCGGCGCTCCGGCGGGATCGCCGTCGAAAGTGAAACGCGCCGACACCGGATGCAGCCGGTCGAGCAGGTGGACGTGCTTGCGCAGGGTCTCGACCAGGCCGTGCCGGTCGAGCTCGGCCGGGCGCAGCTCGACGATCACAGCGCGCAACTCGGCCAGCGCCTCACCCGCCAGGCGCCGCACCTGGTCGATCTCCCTCGCCGCCCGCGCGGGATCGGTCTCCAGCAGCGACGCGGCGGCCTGCGCGGTCAGCCGCAGCGAGAACAGCTTCTGCGTGACGGCGTCGTGGAGTTCGTGCGCCATGCGCGTGCGCTCTTCGATCACGGTCAGCTCGCGTCCGCGCTCGTAGAGCCTGGCGTTGGTGAGCGCGATGGCGGCGTGCGCCGCGAACATCGTGAGCAGTTCCTCGTCGGCGGCGGTGAACCCGCCGGGCGTGCGCTTGTTGGAGAGGAAGATGATGCCGAGGACCTGGTCCCCGTCGCGGATCGGCACGCCGAGGAAGTCCTTGAGCACGGGATGCGCCCTCGGCCACCACTCGAACCGCGGATCCTTGCGGATGTCGGGCAACCGGACCGGATCGCCCTCGCGGAGCATCGCGCCGAGCATGCCGTGTTGCCGCGGGGTCGGGCCGATGGCCTCCCACTGCTCCTCGGACATGCCCTCGGCGACGAACTCGGCGAACGCGCCCTGGTCGTCGGGGACGCCGAGCGCGGCGTAGCGCGCGTCGAGCAGCTGGCCCGCCGAGCGCACGATGACCTGCAGCACCTCGCGCACCGAGAGGTGCCGGGTGACGGCGAGCACGGCCGAGCTGACGGCGTGCAGGACGGCGTCACGACCGGAGGTGTCCGGTGGTCGGTCATGTGTTCGCTCGGCCACGCCCCCACCATATGGTGGGCCGCCGACATATCCGCGCCGGCCCGGGGCCTCCGGGGCCGGTCCCGCCGGTCTTGCCGCCGGTCTTGCCGCCGGTCTTGCCGCCGGTCTTGCCGCTGGTCGTCCTGCCGGTCGGCGAGACGGTCCCGCCGGTCGTCGGGATGGTCCCGCCGGTCCTAGGGCTGGTCCTAGGGCGAACGCCCGGGCCGGGCACGGCCTCGCGCCCGATGTACGGCGAGCGCCGGGTTCCTAGCGTGAGCGCCATGAAGCACGCACTCATCACCGGCGCATCCCGAGGACTCGGGCTGGCGCTCGCCAGGTCTCTCGCGGCGGACGGGTGGGCGCTCACGCTCACCGCCCGGGGCGAGGAGGATCTCCACTGCGCCGCCTTCGACCTCGACACCTCCGCCGACGTGACCGCCATCGCGGGGGACGTGACAGATCCCGCCCATCGCGCCCGGCTGGCGGAGGCCGTACCGCGTCTGGATCTGCTGGTGAACAACGCCAGCGGGCTGGGGGCGGTGCCGCTTCCCCCGCTCGCCGGATATCCGCTCGACGACCTGCGCGACCTGTTCGAGACCAACGTGATCGCCCCGCTCGCGCTGATCCAGGCCACGCTGCCCGCTCTTCGCGCGCGCGGCGGAGCGGTGCTGAACATCTCGTCCGACGCGGCGGTCGAGCCGTACGAGGGCTGGGGCGGCTACGGGGCGACCAAGGCCGCGCTGGACCAGATCTCCAACGTGCTGGCCGTCGAGGAGCCCGGCATCACGGTCTGGTGGGTGGACCCCGGAGAGATGCGTACGCGGATGCTCGCCGACGCCGTGGGCGCGGAGGAGGCGGCCGCCGCTCCCGAGCCGGAGACCGTGGCCTCCGCGTTGCTGCGCCTCATCGCCGCCCGACCGGCCGGCGGCAGGTTCACGCGGGACGCACTCGAATGAGCCCGGCCATCGACTTCACGCTGCCCGCCGTACGGGAGGCGCACGAGCCCCCGGAGGCGCGCGGGCTCGGGCGGGACGGGGTGCGGCTGCTCGTCTCGCGCAAGGACACCGGGGAGATCGGACATCGGGCGTTCCGGGACCTGCCCGCGATCCTCGCGCCCGGCGACCTGCTCGTGGTGAACAACTCCGCGACCATGGCCGCCGCCGTACGGCTCGATCGCCTGGCCGTGCACTTCTCCGGCGAACTGCCCACGGGAGAGTGGCTGATCGAGCTCAGGCGGCGTACGGGCGGGGCCACCGAGCCCTACATGGGAGGGGCGCCGGGAGAGTGGTTGCCCCTGCCAGGACAGGCCACACTGCGGCTCGTGTCCCGGGAGACGCCACGGTTGTGGCGTGCCGTCCTGAACCGTGACGTGCCGTCCTATCTGGAGAGGTACGGCGTGCCGATCCGCTACTCGTACGTGGCGCGGGACTGGCCGCTGGACCACTACCAGACCGTGTTCGGGGTCGAGCCGGGCAGCGCGGAGATGCCGAGCGCGGGGCGCCCGTTCACGGCGGCCCTGGTCACCGCGCTGGTCTCGCGGGGCGTCACAGTCGCGCCGATCACGCTGCACACCGGGGTCGCGTCGCCGGAGAAGGACGAACCGCCGTATCCCGAGCGGTTCTCCGTGCCCGCGTCCACGGCCCGGCTGGTGAACCTCACACGCGAGAACGGCGGGCGGGTCATCGCCGTCGGCACGACGGTGGTGCGCGCGCTGGAGAGCGCGGCTCTGCCCCGGCCCGACCTGGCCCGGCCTGATCTGATCGGGCCCGATCTGACCCTGCCTGATCCGCCCCGGGCTGATCTGGTCGGCCCTGCGCGGACCGGGCCTGGGCGGACCGGGCCTGTGTGGGCGGCCGAAGGGTGGACGTCGCACATCGTGACCCCATCCGAAGGCGTACGGGCGGTGGACGGGCTGCTCACGGGGCTGCACGAGCCACGCTCCAGCCACCTCATGATGTTGTCGGCCATCACAGAGCAGGACCTGCTGTCCCGCTCCTATCGGGCCGCGCTCGATGAGGGCTACCTCTGGCACGAGTTCGGGGACACGCACCTCATCCTCTAGCGCCCAGCCCGCAGCCCCGCACAGGCAGCCGCCCCCGCACAGGCAACCAGCCGAGCCCAGACTCCGCGCGACAACCACCCCGGCACGGACTCTGCGCAGACGGCCGGTCCGGCGCAGACAACCAGGACAAATGGCGACATTTCGCCTTTAAACCTAAATTGAGTAAAGTATCCATAAAAAAGATCTTTACGCATGATCCCAGAAGTGGTAGAAACCTTTGCGTTTACTGGGGGGCCTTTCTTCAACTTCCCCCCTTCGTCCTCTGGGAGACAAACACATGCGTCACCCGATCGCAAAGATCGCCATGCTCGCGCTGGTCGCCCCGCTCACGGGGGCCACGCTTCTCGCTACCGCGCCGGCCGGCGCCACCGCGGCGTCCGTCGCCAGGGCCGACGATCCGTACAGCATCTTCAAGATCTCCAACGTGAAGTACACGAAGAAGGCCAAGGCGGGCGCGACGGTCAAGTACTCCTTCACCGCGACCAACACCGGTCCGCACCCCGCGGACTATTACTACATCGGCGGCATCCTGCCCAAGGGCGTCGACACCAAGAAGAAGCTCTACTGGGACGGCCCCAAGGGCACGAAGTGCGACTGGGAGGGCCGCGAGTTCTGGTGCTGGACCCCGCACGTCCTTGACGTCGACGAGAGCGACTGGCTCTACATCGAGTTCCGCCTGAAGAAGACCGCGCGTGGCGCCCAGGTGGGCGAGGTCGGCGCGATCAACTTCGACGTTCCCCACGGCGCCGAGAACCTCGACAAGAAGCGCCTCAAGGAGCTCGGCATCAAGGGCTGGATCTACACCAGGAAGATCAAGACCCAGGTCGTTCGCTAGTGCTCCTCCCGGCACTGGATCGGACCTGACGGACCTTCCTCGCCGCACGCTGACGCGAGCGGCGTCCGTCAGACCAGATACGGCGACCTGAGCACGGTGACGCCCGCCCGGCCCGACCGGGCGGGCGTTTCGCGTTCCATCACGCCGTGCTGCTCCGTCACGCCCGTCCGCACGTACGCCTCGGCGATCCTGGCCAGGGCTCCGCGCTCCTCCTGCCGCCTCCCCGACCGCGCGAGCCGTACCTCGGGGAACCGCGTCACCTCCACCACGAGCCTCCGCGTCGCCACCACGCGGAGGATCGAGGCGAGAAGCGTGTCATCCCCGACATAGCAGCCTCGGGTGGACGTCGTCTCACCTTCCCGGTAACGCAGCGTCACCGGCCTCACGGCCGCCCCCGCGTCGATCGCCGCCTGGAACACCGCGGGCCGGAACTCCCCCATGCCGCGCCCGCACCACGTCGTCCCCTCGGGGAACGCCGCGACCGTGTCGCCCGCGCGCAGGGCCGCGGCGACACTCCCGACCACCTCCGGCAACGCCGACAGCCGTTCCCTGTCGATGAACAGCACGCCCGACCCGGCCGCGAGCGTACGGATCAGCGGCCAGGCGCCGATCTCCCGCTTGGCGAGGGGCCGCGACGCCACGGTCGCCGCCACCACGAGCGGGTCCAGCCAGGACACGTGATTCGCCACGATGAGCGTCCCGCGGCCCTCCTCCGGCTCGGCCCCCGTCACGGGCGATCCGGCGACGAACGCGAACCCTCTCCGCACGTCCAGCCTGACGCCGAGCGCGCGGAGCAGCGCCCGCGCCCACACCGTCACGATCCGGCCCCTGCGGGCCGTACGTGCCCCTCTGGCGACGAGGGAGAGGGGGATCCCGGCGAGCAGCACGAGCGCCGCGGCGGCCAGCCGTACGGCACGGCGGACCGGGCCCGCGGCGGCCTCCGCGGGCCGCACGCACGCCTCTGGCGAGCACGGGCTCACCCGCAGCCACGGGTTGGCACCCACGAGCGGCGCCGTCACCTGAGGCCGCCGAGGAAGTGCCGCAGGTAACGCCGGTCCACCTGTGCCATGGACAGAAGCACGAAGAAATCGGCGGTGCCGAAATCCGGATCATGAGCCGGGGCACCGCACACCCACGCCCCCAGGCGCAGATACCCGCGAAGCAGCGCGGGCGGCACGAACCGCCCGGACGGCTCCACCGCCGTCCCGCCCCAGGGCTTCCGCCACGGGGTGCGCGGCCGGACGCGGTACTCCTCGGGGCCGAGAGGGACTCGGTCCATGACCTCCGCGGCCGCCACGCCGCCGTCGTCCAGGGGAATCGAGCAGCACCCGCCCAGCCAGCGGAAGCCTCCGTCGACCATGTAGCGCGCGATGCCGGCCCACAGCAGGGCGACGACGGCGCCCTCACGGTGGTCGGGGTGCACGCAGGTGCGCCCGACCTCGACCATGTCCCCCCTGACCCCGGCGAGTCCGCCGAGATCGAACTCCGTGTCGGCGTACAGCCGGTCCGCCCGGCGCGGCGGCAGCAGCCGGTACGTCCCGACCACCTCACGTCCCTCTCGGACGAGAAGGTGATCGCAATAGGCGTCGAAGCCGTCCACGTCGAGCCCGGAGACGGGAGTGTCGAGCCGTGCCCCCATCTCCTCGGCGAACACGCGGTGCCGGAGCCGCTGGGCGGCCTGCAGGTCAGCCGCGCTCGCGGCCATGCCGACCGTGTAGCGGCCGGTGTCGAGAGAGATCGTCATGGGCGCGCGTCCTTCCCTGAAAGCGTCTCGCGACCATCACGACATGCCGAAATGACCGCCGCGCCTCACGGCGAAGGCACTCAGGCGTCCGCATGGTGAACCCCGTGCGCGACCACAGGCCCCGGCCAAGTAGCGTTGGCCGCGATGAACCAGCGCACGCTCCTGATCACGCTCACCGGTCCGGATCGCCCGGGAGTCACCTCGCGTCTGTTCACCGTGCTGGCCGGGTTCCCCGTGACCGTCGCGGACGTCGAGCAGGTCGTCATCCGCGGCCGGCTGACCCTCGGTGTGCTCGTCGCCTACGCGGGCGGGCCGCCCACCGGCACCGGTGGCACCCTGGGCGGCCTGTGGACCGCCGTCGAGCAGGTCGCCGCCGACCTCGACATGGAACTCGAGATCGCCACCGGCACCATCTCGAAGGAGAAGCGACGCCGCGGCCGCCTGCACGTCACCGTGCTCGGCGCCCCCCTCACGCCCGCCGCCATGGCCGGGATCAGCGGCAGGATCGCGGCGTGCGGCGCCAACATCGACCGCATCGAACGGCTGTCGAGCTACCCCGTGACGTGCATCGAGCTCGCCGTCTCCGGCGCCGACCCGGTCGCGATGCGGGCCGAGCTGGCCGCCGAGGCCGCGCTCCAGCACGTGGACGTGGCCGTTCAGCGGTCCGGCCTGTACCGCCGCGCCAAGCGGCTCATCGTCATGGACGTCGACTCCACCCTCATCCAGGCCGAGGTCATCGAGCTGCTGGCCAGGCACGCCGGATGCCTCGGCGAGGTCGCCCGGGTGACCGAGGCGGCGATGCGCGGCGAGATCGACTTCGCCGAGTCGCTGACCCGGCGGGTGGCCCTGCTGGAGGGCCTGCCCGAGGAGATCTTCGAGCAGGTCGCCAAGGAGGTCGTCTACACGCCCGGCGCACGCACGCTCGTGCGCACGCTGAAGCGCCTCGACTACCGCTTCGCGATCGTCAGCGGCGGGTTCACCCAGATCACCGACAGTCTGGTCAAGGAGCTCGGCATCGACTACTCCGCCGCCAACACGCTGGAGGTCGTCGACGGCAGGCTCACCGGCCGGGTGATCGGCGAGATCGTGGACCGGCCCGGCAAGGCCCGCGCCCTGGAGCGGTTCGCCGAGCAGGCGGGCATCCCGATCAGCCAGACCGTCGCCATCGGTGACGGCGCCAACGACCTGGACATGATCGCCGCAGCCGGCATCGGCATCGCCTTCAACGCCAAGCCGATCGTGCGGCAGGCCGCCGACACCGCCGTGAACGTTCCGTACCTCGACTCGATCCTCTACCTGCTCGGCATCTCCCGTGAGGAGGTCGAGGCCGCCGACGCCGAGGACGGGGTCGTCACACCTCGTCACTGACCACCGGGAGATCGGTCCGATCGGCCCGGTCCGCGGTGAACGCGGCGGTGGCGTAGGCGCACAACCGCGCCGACTCCGAGTTGAGCGAGCGCATCGCGTGGTCGACCGCCGCGGCCTGGAGCAGCGCCCGCCGGACCTTCGTCGCCCGGTCGGCCGGGGCCACGTCCAGCTCGTCCAGACGCCGCTCGGCCAGCGTGCCCAGCCATCCGGAGAGGTCGGCCAGCTTCCCTTCCACCTCGCCCCCCGACTCGTACGGCTCGCCGGCCTCCACGGCGTCCGCCGCGTCCTCCAACCGGTCGGCGACCGCGTCGAGCACATCAGGAACGGGCCCCGCCTCGACCCGCTCCTCCCGCAGCACCGAGGTGACCGCGATCAGGTCGTCACGGACCCGCTGCGTGAGGGACATCGCCTCCGCGACCTCCTCCGGCGCCGTGACCCCGGGCTCGTGCGCGATGTAGTCGAGAGCCTTGGAGACGGCCGTCGCCGCCTTGGACGCCTTCCTGATGGACTCCTCCGCCTTCACTTCCGGCAGTTCGCCCCGGCTCACCTCGGCCAGCGTCCTCGACGCCGTCGCGTGGGTCCTGAGCATCCGCGCCACCCGGTCCGCCAGGCGTACGGTCTCGCCGCGCGGCCACAGCAGGCGGGTGCATGCCAGCGCGATGACGCCTCCGAGGAGCGTGAGACCCACCCGCGCCCCGGCGAGGCCCGGCTTCTGCGGCACCTGGAAGTCGATGAGCAGCAGCACGAACATGTTCAGGAACGTGATCCAGTACGCGAAGCGGGCGCTGGCCAGGCCGAACGCGAGCAGAGCCGCGATCGTGATCAGGATCGCCAGCGGCCACCGGTGCGGCGCGACCAGCAGGACCATGGCCGCGGCGAACCCGCCGATCGCCGTCCCGAGCGTGCGCCCACCCGCCCTCGCAAGCGTCTCGCCGTACGTCGGCTGGATCGTCACCAACACGGTGATCGCGAGCCACTGCGGATAGGCGGGCCTGGCGAACACCACGATCAGCATGGCGATCAGGGTGCCCAGCCCGACCCGCAGCGCGTGCCGGAACCCGGGATCGTCCAAGGCCAGCCGGTAGCGCACCTCGGGCGTGACGGGAGTGCCCAGCTGGGGCAGGACCAGCCGCGGCGACGACAGTTCCAGCGCGGGCCCGGCCGCCTTCTCCACCGCCGAGGCGAGCCGCTCGGCGCAGTGCTCGATCTGGCGCAGCATCACGAGGTGCAGGAGCTCGCGCTCCCCCTTCGGCCGGGTGCCCCGCAGGGCGTCGGCCCGTTCCTTGAACTCGTCGATCCCGGCAGGAAGCTCCATGCCCGACTCCGGGCGGGCGAGCGCCGCCGACATCGACCGCAGCGAACGGCAGAGCGTCGTGGTCAGCGCGGAGAAGCCCACCCGCTCGTCCGCGTCCGGAACCTGGCGGTACACCGTCATGCACAGCCCCCGCAGCGTCACCGCCTCGTACAGCACCCGCCGGAAGGCGGCCACCACCGCCTCCGCCTGCGGGGAGCGGCGCTGCCAGCGATGCCGTGCGCACGACCTCCTGGCCTTCTCCAGCGCCGCGGTGGCCGTACGCCGCCGTTCGTCCCAGGCGTCCCGGTCGAGGCTCCTGTCGGCGACCGCGTCCACGAGTTCGGCCATGGACGCGGCGGTCTCGGACAAGGTGATCGTCAGTGGACGGGTACGGCGCCACGGCCACGGCAGTGGGAGCACGACCGTGGACAGCAGGCCCCCGAGGAGCATCAGCCCCAGATGCGGGATCGGCTCGACGGGCAACGGATTGGCCGCGGTCAGCAGCAGCGCCAGCGCCGCCGTCGGCCCCATCATCGGCACCACGATGCCGAGCGCCGCGAGCGCCGGGGTCACCAGGACCAGCAGCCAGTCGTGCCCCGCGACGAGGAGGATCCCGAGCAGCGTGCCCAGAGCCAGGGCGAAGGTGGCGCCGAGGAGGCGGGCCACCCGGACGCTGCCCGGATTGCGGACGGCCCGTACCGCGACCAGCCAGGCGCCGGTGCTGATCACGGCACCGTCCTCCGGATGGCCGGTCACCAGACCGAGGATCAGCGGGACGGCCACACAGGCGCACCCGGTCACACCGAACCCGAGCGCCAGGCGAGGGTCCTCGACCTTCAGCGCACGGGCGGCCCGGCCTGCCCAGTGTTTAAGGACGGTGAGCCCGGACAAGGTTGCCGGTCCCCGGATCGAGGTCGTCCCAGTCGCCAGGGAGCTCGATCACGGCGTACGCCCCGGGAGGAAAGCCCGCGTTCCCGTCGCCGGTGATGGTGAGCACGAGCTCGTGAACGCCCGGATTGTGCCCGACGAGCACCAGCGTCTCGATCTCCGAGCCGGTACGGCGGAGCAGGTCGAGCAGCTCGTCGGCGTACGCCTCGTAGATGTCGCGCTCGACCTCGATCGGAGCGTCGATCCCGAGCAACTCGGCGGTCTCCCTTGTGCGGACCGACGGCGAGCAGAGCACGAGGCCGGGCTTCAGCGGCCGGATGAGGTCGCCGGTCTCGCGGGCTTCCCGCCTCCCGTGCTCGGTGAGGGGACGCTCTCGGTCGGCCAGACCCGGCACCTGCGCGGCCGTGGCGTGCCGGACGACGATCAGCGTCTTCATCGGGACGCCCACACGGCGAGCGCGACGATGACCGCGAACATCGCCAGCATGCCGAGCAGGATCAACAGGAGGCTCCGCCCGCCGGATGGCTTGTCCATGACTCCTGAGTCTAGATGCGCCGGAAAAGGAG
Source organism: Microtetraspora glauca (assembly GCF_040656155.1). NCBI lineage: Bacteria > Bacillati > Actinomycetota > Actinomycetes > Streptosporangiales > Streptosporangiaceae > Microtetraspora > Microtetraspora glauca. The sequence goes on along the minus strand of NZ_JBFALK010000014.1, from coordinate 177,875 downwards.
GAGGGCCCCCCGCACCCGCGGGAGGCCCTCGACGAACGGGTGTGTCAGCTCGCCACGGTCTCCGGCGTACGCTCCTCGTTGTTCGAGGCGATGCCGCCCGAGCGGCGCTTCGACACGACGATCGCGGCCACGACCACCACGAGCGCCACGGCCGTCACGCCGACGCGCAGCGCGACGTTGTCGGCGTAGGCCACGACCGCGGGGGCGATCAGCAGCGCCACCAGGTTCATCACCTTGATCAGCGGGTTGATCGCGGGACCGGCGGTGTCCTTGAACGGGTCGCCGACGGTGTCGCCGATGACGGTCGCCGCGTGGGCCTCCGAACCCTTGCCTCCGTAGTGGCCGTCCTCGACCAGCTTCTTGGCGTTGTCCCAGGCGCCGCCGGAGTTCGCCAGGAACACGGCCATCAGCGTGCCGGCCGCGATCGCGCCCGCCAGGTAGGCGCCGAGCGGCGCGTACCCGAAGGCGAACCCGACCGCGATGGGCGTCATGACGGCGAGCAGGCCGGGCGTGGCCAGTTCGCGCAGCGAGTCGCGGGTGCAGATGTCCACGACGCGGCCGTAGTCCGGCTGCTCGCTCCCGTCCATGATCCCGGGCTTGGTGCGGAACTGCTCGCGCACCTCGAAGACGACGCGTCCGGCGGCCCGGCCGACCGCCATGATCGCCAGACCCGAGAACAGGAACACCACCGCGGCACCGATGATCAGACCGACCAGCACGTTCGGCGAGTCGACCGAGAGGCTGAAGTTCGCGAACGAGCCCAGCGCGTCCTTGACGCTCTGGGTGGCCTTGGCCAGCTCTCCCTCGACCGCCGTACGGAACGACCCGAACAGCGCCGTGGCGGCCAGTACGGCCGTCGCGATGGCGATGCCCTTGGTGATGGCCTTGGTGGTGTTGCCGACCGCGTCGAGGGAGGTGAGCACGCGGGCGCCCTCACCCTCGACGTCGCCGGACATCTCCGCGATGCCCTGCGCGTTGTCCGAAACCGGGCCGAACGTGTCCATGGACACGATCACGCCCACCGTGGTCAACAGGCCGGTGCCGGCCAGCGCGACGGCGAACAGTGCCACGGTCACGTTGCCGAAGCCGAGCAGGAAGGCGCCGTAGACCGCGCCGCCGATGAGCAGCGCCGAGTACACGGCGGATTCGAGACCGACCGAGATGCCGGACAGGATGACGGTCGCCGCGCCGGTCCGCGAGCTCTCCGTGATCTCCTTCACGGGGCGGCGGTTGGTCTCGGTGAAGTAGCCGGTGAGGATCTGGATGGCGCTGGCGAGCACCAGGCCGATGATCACGGCGCCGATCGCGATCAGGCGCGGGTCGGAGCCGAGACCGGCGATCTCCTTGCTCACCCCGGACAGCTCGCTGAAGCTGGCGGGCAGGTACACGAACGCCGCACCGGCCACCAACACGGCGGAGATGGCGGCGGAGATGAAGAAGCCGCGGTTGATCGCGGCCATCCCGTTGCGGTCGCCACTGCGCGGCGCGGTGGTGAAGATGCCGATGATCGCCGTGATGACGCCGATCATCGGGACGATCAGCGGGAACACCAGGCCCTCGGTGCCGAAGGCCGCCTTGCCCAGGATCAGGCTGGCGACCAGCATGACTGCGTACGACTCGAACAGGTCGGCCGCCATGCCGGCGCAGTCGCCGACGTTGTCACCGACATTGTCGGCGATGGTGGCCGCGTTGCGCGGGTCGTCCTCGGGGATGCCCTGTTCGACCTTGCCGACGAGGTCGGCGCCGACGTCGGCGGCCTTGGTGAAGATGCCGCCGCCGACCCGCATGAACATGGCGAGCAGCGCGGCGCCGAAGCCGAAGCCCTCCAGCACGCTCGGGGCATCGCCCTTGTAGATCAGCACGACGATCGCGGCGCCGAGCAGGCCGAGGCCGACGGTGAACATGCCCGCCACGCCGCCGGTGCGGAAGGCGATGCGCATCGCGGCCTTCTCACCCGGCGTGATGCCTTCTCCTCCGGCCTGCGCGCCCCTGGCGGCGGCCGCGACGCGGACGTTGCCTCGGACGGCGAGCCACATGCCCGTGAAGCCGGTCAGCGCGGAGAACACCGCGCCCACCACGAAGAAGACCGAGCGCCCCACGGCCACGCTCGTCGAACTGGACGGCAGCAGGAACAACAGGAAAGGAATGATGACGACGAAGATGGCAAGTGTCCGGAACTGCCGCGTGAGGTACGCGGCGGCACCTTGCTGTACGGCTTTCGCGATGTTCTGCATTCGCTCGGTGCCTTGCCCCGCGGAGAGCACTTCGCGGACGAGACCGCCCGCGACGGCAAGAGCGATCAGGGCCACCGCGGCGACCACGACGACGAGTGTGAGATGGGAACCGCTCAGGGATACCGCTGCGCCTTCGTCAGCGGCAAAATAGGCAGACATCCGTCCTCCTCGGCCAGACGGGTTCTGGAGTCCGCGCGAACAACGAAGAAATGCGCTGCTATCCACGCCGACTCGTAGGTCCCGGACGGCGCTGCTGTCAATGGTTTCGGCGGGCCGAGCGGCGCCTTCCGGGTGGTTGGCAGTGCCGCTTCCGGTTGCATCCGCAATACCTTGGCCGGTGCGGGGAGTCTACGCAGCGAGACGGCGGATATGAAGGCCCTTTCGCCCGCTAATCCTGATGGCGTTCAGGAATAACGGGATCTTTGCCTGGCCACGCTGCTTCCTTGACCTCATGTCATCCGAATTACGGCGAACGGGAATACGGAGTTTCGGGCGTCCGAATATCGGGGAGGTTGAGCAGCACAAAAAAAGATCGAGCGCCGCCCCCTACAGGGAGGCACTCGATCTCGATCAGACCGCGGCTACGCCGTTGGGCGACGCGGGCCAGCTCATGCGGATGCGCATGCCCTTGGCGCCGGACGACACCTCGACGTCGTCGGCCAGACCCGCGATGACCGCGATCCCGAGGCCGGGCATCTCCGGCACGAGGGTCCCGTCCGTGGGGATCACGGGTTGCTGGAGGTCGTCGCTGGGAGCGACGTCGGTGACGGTGACCTCGAAGCGTCCCGAGTCGTCGCGCAACTCGATGACGATCGGCTCTCCCGGGCAATGGACGCGATGCGCCTCCACTGCCCGCGAGCACGCCTCTCCGACGGCGAGCCGCACCTCGTCCAGCAGCGCCTCCGACACGCCGGTGCGCCGGGCGATGGCCGTGGCGACCAGCCGTGCCGTACGCACGTGGGCCGGGAGTGCGCTGAACGTCAGCTCGACGGTGGCCATGCTGGCTCCTCGGCCGTCACTTGTCTCGGCCGTGGGCTTCCTTCGCCTCGTCCACCGAGGCGTAGATCCCGAAGACCTTGGTGAGACCGGTGATCCGGAAGATCTTCAGGATGCGCTCCTGCGTGCAGACGAGCTCCAGCGAGCCGTCGTGCGCCCGCACCCGCTTGAGCCCGCCGACCAGCACGCCGAGCCCGGTGGAGTCCAGGAAGTCCACCTTCTCCATGTTCACAAGGAGGTGGAAGTTGCCCTTGTTGACCAGGTCGATCAGCAGCTCACGCAGTCTGGGCGCGGTGTAGACGTCGATCTCACCTTCGACATCGACGATGGTGAGGTTGTCCTCGGAATGGTGGTCCAACTTCAGATCCACAGATCCTCCAGCGCCTTGCATGCGTAGGTCCTCGATGGAGGTCGTGCATCCTGGAAGCTCGAAAGCCCCAGAAGAACGACCCCGACGCGCGGCATTCAACCACGCTACGACTCCGTGTCTATACGAAATCCCGACTCCGAGCGACTCTCCCCACAGATGCCATAGTGGAAACCAGTGACTTCGTCTACCTCACCTTCACGTCGGACAGGCCCTCTCCTGGCACGGCTGCTCTCGGCACCGTCGCGCAGCGGGCGGGTCACGCATGTCGAGCACGTTCCAGCACGTCAGGCGGGCCAGGCCGGCTGGCCGGAGTGGGCTCCGGACGTGCTGGTGAGCCGATTGGAGAACCAGGGCATATCGGGCCTCTGGCAACACCAGCTCGACACCGCCGAGCACGTTCGACGTGGCCAAAACGTGATCATTGCCACTGGCACCGCCTCGGGAAAATCTTTGGCGTACCTGCTCCCGGCCGTGGCCGACGTCCTCGCAGGCGGCACCGTGCTCTACCTGACACCGACGAAGGCCCTCGCCGCCGACCAGCTCCGCGCGGTCAGGGCGCTGCGGCTGGCCCAGGTCAGGGCGGCCACCTTCGACGGTGACACTCCCGCGGAGGAACGTCCCTGGGTACGGCAGCACGCCAACTATGTCCTGACGAATCCAGACATGCTGCACCGGTCGATGTTGCCGGGCCATGCCCGCTGGTCCTCGTTCTGGCGACGGCTCCGGCTGGTGATCGTCGACGAATGCCACGGATACCGCGGTGTCTTCGGCTCGCACGTCGCCCAGATCCTGCGCCGCCTGCGCCGGGTCTGTGGGAAGTACGGCTCCCGCCCCACCTTCCTGCTGGCGTCGGCCACCGCGAGTGACCCCGCCCTGGCGGGAGCACGCCTGACGGGCCTTGAGATGGCCGAGGTGACCACGGACGCCTCGCCCCGGGGTTCCGCCACCTTCGCGCTCTGGGAGCCGCCTCTGACGGACCTGCGGGGCGAGAACGGCGCGCCGATCCGGCGCACGGCCACCGCCGAGACGGCCGACCTGCTCACCGACCTCGTCGTCGAAGGGGTGCGAACGCTGGCCTTCGTCCGGTCCCGCCGGGCCGCCGAGACCGTCGCGCTCACCGCTCGGAGGAATCTCGAAGAGATCTCCCCCGACCTGCCGTCCCAGGTGGCGGCCTACCGGGCGGGTTACCTGTCCGACGACAGGCGGGCGCTGGAGAAGTCGCTGCGGTCGGGTTCGCTGATGGGCCTGGCCACCACCAACGCCCTGGAACTCGGCGTCGACGTGTCCGGCCTGGACGCCGTCCTCATCGCCGGCTGGCCGGGCACCCGCGCCTCGCTCTGGCAGCAGGCGGGACGGGCCGGGCGGGCGGGACAGGACGCCCTCGCCGTGCTCGTGGCCCGGGACGACCCGCTGGACACCTATCTCGTTCACCATCCGGAGGCACTGTTCGGCCGGCCGGTGGAGGCCATCGTGCTCGATCCCGACAATCCGTACGTGCTGGCTCCTCATCTGTGCGCGGCCGCCGCGGAGATCCCGCTGACCGAGCAGGATCTGGAGATCTTCGGTCCCGCCGCACCGGACGTCCTCGACGACCTGGCGGGCAGGGGGATGTTGCGGAAGCGCACCACCGGCTGGTTCTGGACCAGCCGGGGACGCGCCTGTGACCTGGCCGACATCCGCGGCGCGGGAGGCGCCCCGATCCAGGTCGTGGAGGCCGCCACGGGACGGCTCCTCGGCACCGTGGACGAGCCGTCCGCCCACATGACGGTCCACTCCGGGGCGGTGTACGTCCATCAGGGCGAGACGTTCGTCGTGGACCTGCTCGATCTCGACTCCGACGTCGCCCTGGTCACGGCGGCCGAACCCGACTACACCACGTACGCGAGAGACATCACGGATATTCGGGTGGCCGAATCGATCCGTATGCGGCCTTTCGGGCCGGGCGAGTTGCATTTCGGATCTGTGGAAGTGACCCAGCAGGTCGTCTCGTACATCAAGCGGCGCACCCAGACCGGCGAGTCCCTCGGCGAGGAGCCGCTGGACCTGCCACCTCGAACGCTGCACACCCGGGCGGTCTGGTGGACACTGCCCGACCTCGCGCTCGCGCCGCTGATGGCCGACACCGACGGCAAGCCCGTGGACCTCGGTGGTGCGGCTCATGCCGCGGAACACGCCTCCATCGGCCTGCTCCCCCTGTTCGCGACGTGTGATCGATGGGACATCGGCGGCGTCTCCACGCAACTCCACCAGGACACCGGTCTGCTGACGGTCTTCGTGTACGACGGCCATGACGGCGGGGCGGGCTTCGCCGAACGAGGCTTCGCCCGCGCCGTCGACTGGCTCTCCGCGACTCAGGAGGCCATCGCCTCCTGCGAATGCGAGCAGGGCTGTCCGTCCTGCATCCAGTCGCCCAAGTGCGGCAACGGCAACGAACCCCTCGACAAGGCCGGCGCGCTCCGCCTGCTCGGCATCCTGCTCGGCTCGGACACCCGCCCGGAGTGATCAGGACCTGGATTCAGGACTCAGCCGATCATCGCCCTGGCAGTCACAGCCCTAGGCAGTCACGGGTCCGGGTAGTCCCGGGTCCGGGCAGTCATGGCTCCCGGGCCATCCCAGCCAGTGGCAGCCATCAAGGTGCCGTGGGTCAAGGTGCCGTGACGGGTCCCGCGCGGGCGAGAGCCGTCGCCGTCCCGACACCCGCGATGGGCAGGACACGCGGCACCGCGACGGCGGCAGCGACGTCGACGATGCCGTCTGAGAGCGCACAGGAGACCATCCGCGCGCCATTGGCCATCGCCACCATGTCCGCACGCCCGCATGCCCCCTCCGGCGCGGAGAAGGCGTGTGCTGCCGCCGCCAGGGCGCTGAGATCGGCCGCGCTCTGCGCCCGATGGCGCGCCACCCTCACCGCTCCGACCTGAAGCACCGCCAGCGCGACAACCCACACCACGGCCATGAGCGTGACCATCCAGATCGTGGCCGACCCGCTCTCCCGAGCCTCTCTTTCCCTCAAGCTCCTCACGCCGTTTCCACTGCCTCCACAACGTTTCCCCCGCCCCACATTTCTCCGCCGTCCCCACACCGTTTCTGCCGTCTCCACGCCGTCGCCCCTGTCCCCACACCGTCCCCAGGCCCTCTCCCCGTCCCCAGGCCCTCTCCCCCGTCCGCGGGCCGTTTTCGCCGTTCCTACGCCGTTCTCAACTGGTCTCCTCAGGCCCCTCCGGCTCTTGCCCGATCACATCGGCCCTTCCAGTCCTCGGTGTCGTGGAAGAAGTGTTCTCGCATTCCTTCGGCGGCTGTGATCTGCCGGTCACCCACCCCAGTGAGTCACGGCATACGTCCCTCAGGAGTCCGGCCGGAAAAGTCGATCGCGCCTGGCTCTGTGGCGGCGCTGGCGGACGCCTCGACCCGGATGGCCGGAAGCATCAACCCCCAACTCGGCCTGATCAGCGCCGAAATCCTCACCCTGGCCATCTCACCCACGATCGAGACCGCGATCTCCGCGCCTCGTGGTGCCGAACGGGCCGCCGCCGCGCGTACCGACGCGACAGGCTCGCCCCGGGCCACGGCCCTGGCTCCCGCCCTGGCCGCGTCCACGCACTCCAATTGGGCACCGATGAGACCCACCGCCCACAGAGCGGCACCGAGGACCGCGACCAGGGCCGGCAACCCGACGGCCGCCTCGGCAGTGACCGAGCCTCGATCACTCGGTCGCACTCGCCGGGCCTTCGGCTCCCTCACAGGCAACAGATCGCCAGAAAGGCCCCCGGCCTGGCGCCCACGAAACCGCGCCGGATCGGGCAACGCCGCCCTGCCGGCCATCCACATCAACCCTGATGAGGCCCCTCGGCGTGGCGACGCACTCAGCGTGCGCTCCATCCCAGCGAGCTCGCTCACGGCGTCACCCCGCCAGCTTGAGGGCCTTCTGGATCAGCGCGGTGAGCATGCCTCTGACCTCAGCACTCGTGACGATCTTGAAGAGCAGGCCCGCGAAGGCGCAGGCGGCGATCGTGCCCACCGCATACTCAGCGGTCGACATGCCCGCTTCGGCCCTGGTGCGGGCGGCCAAGGTCCATTGCACGGCCGTGGACCGGAGCCGTACCCGCAACGCGCCGATCAACGTCCGCCAGGAACGCGCCGAACTCTGGCCGCACAACAGCTTCTGCCGGGATTCCGGACCCAGTTCGAGCACTGAGGCCGCTCTGCCTTCCGAGGCCGATCTCCCTTCCGACTCCGGTCGGCGCCCCGACACCGGTCGACGCGTCGTACCGGAGCGACAAACCGCAGCCGACTGGTGCACCGGAAGCGGTCGGCGCGCTGTGGCGAGTCGGCATTCCGAACCAGGACGGCATCCCGGAGCCGGGCGACATTCCGAGGCCGGTCGGCTGACCAGGACATGAAACGCCGCCGCCTTCCTGGACACGCGTGCCATCACTCGCTGAACCGCCAGGAACGCCTGACACGTTCGTCCGACAGCTTTGCCGAGCTTCTTGCCGATCCGTGTGCGCATCGATCCCCCTGATCGGACCACCACGGTCTCTCCGCGGCTGCCCTCAGGTTCCGCGATCGGGCTTCTCCTCGCTGGCCCCGAACTCGGTTCTGGGGATAAGAATCGATCATGTTCCGTACTGTGGATAGCGGGGTTCTATGTGGATAACCGACCGCCCAGGACAGGGGGTTCAACCTGGAATATCGCCGCACGACATCTCCAGTTATCCACAAGTGTGGAAAGTGCTGTCCACAGCCCGAATCACCGGACAGTCGCCCGAGCTTGTCTCATGCTGACGCCGACCGGCAAGGCTGCGGTGAGCCCGAAGAGGTGGGACAGGGCCCCCGCAAGTGCCCCGGACACCCCAGACACAGAGGCGGCACTGAAGAGGTGAGGCGGAGAAGCGCGGGAGGCAGTGCGCGGGGGTAAGCGACGCGAGCGTGAAGCCACGCCAGCATGAAGCGACGCCAGCGTGAAGCGACGCGAAGGAGGAGGGGCGGAAGGTGTAAGGGACCGATGTCAAGGCAAAAGGACTTGCCCTGCCAGACCAGCCACCACGGGAATGATCCCCAAAAAGACGAACGCGGGCAGGAAGCACAACCCGAGCGGAGCCACAGCCTGGACCCCGGCTTTCCTCGCAGCCGCCGATGAGGACGCGCGGCCGGCCCGACGCGCGTCATCCGCCAGCCGTGTGAGCACCTCTGCGACCGGCGCTCCGCGCCGGGTAGCTCTGATCATGGTCCGAGCGAGCGAAGCGAGGGGTGGGTCCTGCGCGAGAGCGCCCCAAGCCGCCTCTGGGTCCGCCCCCAGCCGTAGCTGGCCTCCGATCCAGGAGAGCCGTTCTCCCAATGGCCCACCGATGGCTTCCGCCACCGCGTCGACCGCTCCGCCCACCGGCTGCCCGGCTCGGAGACAGGCGACCATGAGATCGGCCGCGAACGGGAGATCCGCCGCCACTCGCTCGCGACGACGCCGGGCCTCGGCGGGTTCCCGCCGTTGAACAGCCACGAGCACGCCCCCGGCGACCAGTGCGCCCGCAACCGCACCCGAAACTCCCCCCAGCATGAGGAAAGCGAGTGTTCCGGTTGGCGCGGCGACCGCGAGCCCGTGGAGTCGGACCGCCATCTCGGGACTTCGGGCTGCTGATCCGCGTCCAATGTGAGAGCGGCCAGCCACAGTCGGCGCCATCTCGGTGATGGCCCCGACGCCGCTCCCCTGAATGGCATCCCGAGCGGCGCCATGACCAACACCTGGACCAACACCTCTGCCAACGTGCTGGACCGGCCCCCGCCGTAGATCTCCTGCCGCACCGAAGCCGGGAAGCGCACGCAGCCGACCGGAAGGCGAGATGCGAGCCGGCCACGCCATCACGGCCAGCGCGGCCAGGACAGCGGCGATCACCGCCATGATGTGCCGACCTCCTTCTCGAGGCCTCCCGCCTCATGACTCCGTACCGCGTAAGCGACCTTTCCGGAGCCTCCCGCCTCATGACCCCGTACCGCGTGAGCGACCTTTCCGGAGCCTCCCGCCTCCTGCCCCTGTGCCGCGTGGGCGACGATGCGGTTGGTCCACCACACGCCCACGCCGTCCAGAGCGAGCCCCGTGACCAGGCAGGCGATCCCGGCGGGTTCCCCGAACAGGAACGACAGAGGGCTCATGCCGAGGCCGGCGGCCATCAGCAGGCCGAGCGCGGGAAGGACCGCGAGCAGGCGCGCCGTCGCCCGCGGACCTGCGAGCTGGGCGGCGAGATCCTGCCTGTGCGTCTCGGCCTCGCGGAGCGAGCCGCCCAGCCGCTCGACGAGGGCGGCCAGGCCACCGCCCCCGGCCATGCTGACCTGCCAGCAGGCGGCGAGCCGGATGAGCCCCTCTCCACCATGAGGCGGGGCGGCGCGCAGCAGGGCGGCGGCGACGTCACCGCCGTCCCTGGCGGTGGCGACGACCGGCCGCAGCACCTCCGCATCGGGAAGGGTGACCGCGGAGACGGCACGGGACAGCGCGTCACCCGGAGTCCCACCGGCGGCGAGTTCGGCCACGATCCCCTGACAGAGCTCGATGGACACAGCACGCCACGCCGCGGCCTGCCGTTCGGGACGGGGGCGATCAAGGAGTGTGGCCGCGCGGCGTCTCGGCGTGCGCCCCCGGGCACCCGTGAGACCCGCCACACGCGCCGCGGCGATTCCCGGGCCGGCCCAGACCCATGCCGCGAGCGCGGCGGCCAGCACCGCTATGGCGACCATGCGGCCCCCGGGCATCGGGCCGCGAGCGCGGGCGCGGCGGGGCCGGACGTCACGTCGCCGCCGGGACCGAATGCCAGGGCCGGGACGGCGGTCACCAGGCCGGAAGGGCAGCGTTCCAGCAGGCAGATCTCGGCCACCCTGCGGCGCCCGCCCCCGGGATCACGGACGAGGTGGACGACCGCGTCGAGCGCCGCCGCGAGCTGGCTGTGCACCGCCTCCCGGGAGAGTCCGGCCGCGCAGGCGAGGGCCTCCAGCCGGGCGGGCACGTCCGCCGCGTTGTTCGCGTGCAGCGTCCCGCAACCGCCCTCGTGGCCCGTGTTGAGCGCGGCGAGCAGGTCGATGACCTCGGCGCCTCGGACCTCGCCCACCACAACGCGGTCCGGCCGCATCCGCAGTGCCTGCCGTACGAGGTCGCGGAGGGTGACACCGCCCGCACCCTCGAGATTCGGCGGGCGCGTTTCGAGACGCACGACATGGGGGTGCCGGGGACGCAGCTCGGCGGAGTCCTCGACCAGGAGCAGTCGCTCACCCGGATCAGCCAGGGACAGCATGGCCGACAACATGGTGGTCTTGCCCGTGCCGGTGCCTCCGGTGACGAGGAAGGCCAGCCGCGCGGCCAGGATCGCCCGCAGGACCACCGCGCCGATGCCGGGCACGAGCTCCTCCAGCGTGAACGTGCGGCGGGGCGGCAGGCGCAGGGACATGCAGGTGCCCTCAGGCGCGATCGGCGGCAACACGGCGTGCAGCCGGACTCCTCCCGCCAGTCGCGCGTCCACGTACGGGCTGGCGTCGTCCAGACGCCGACCGGCCGCGGCGGCGAGCCGCTGGGCCAGGCGGCGGACCTCGTCGTCCCCGGAGAAGGCGACGGAGGTGAGCCGCAGGCCGCGGCCGTCGTCGACCCACACCTCTCGTGCGCCGTTGACCAGGACGTCCGTGACGCCCGGCTCGGCGAGGAGCCCCTCGAGTGGCCCCGCGCCGATGAGGTCGGCGCGAAGGGTGCGCGCGATGGCCAACACCTCGGCGTCCCCGAGCACGGCCCGCTCGGCACGGAGCGCGCTCGCCACCCGGGCCGCCGACGGCTCCAGCCCCGAGCGGGCGAGCCGTACGCGGACGGCCTCGACCAGTTCCGGAGAGACCGTGGGGTCCGGCACGCTCGGGTCATCCGCCCGCTGTGGGGTCATGGCCTGTGCCGTGCCGTACGGACCGGTCTCTCCGGCGCGGAGGATCACGCGGCCTCCGTCAGGGTTTCGAGCAGGGTCGAGCAGAAGCGGCCCAGAGGTGTACGGCCGAGCGGAGGCGGCGCGCCCCGGTCGAGGGCCTCGGCGAGGCCCCGCTGTTCCGGTAGTACACCGGTGCCCCGAATCCCGAGGGAGGCCGCGACGACGTCGGGGGCGAGTGCCCCGGGACGCGGCACGACGCGGAGATCGGCGGTATGCCTGCGGAGCTGCGCCAGGACCTGCCCGGCGGCGAGCACCCCGCGGACGTCGGACCGGACGACGAGCAGCGTGGTGGCGGCCCGGGACAGCGCCTCCGCCTCACCGTCGTCCAGGTGGCGAGGCAGGTCGACGACGACCAGGTCGCAGCCGCGGCGGGCGGCGTCGAGCACGGCACGCATGGCCTGCCTCGGAATGGCCGCCGGTTCACCGCGATGCCAGGAAAGCACGGTCAGCTCGCCGAACGTGGGCAGCGCCTCCTGCAGGGCCGCGAAGCTCACCCGCCCTTCCCTCCCGGCGATGTCCGGCCAGCGGGCTCCGGTGGCCTCCTCCTGGCCCAGGACCACGTCGATGCCGCCGCCCAGCGGATCGGCGTCGACCAGCAACGTCCGCAGGCCGCGCCGGGAGGCGGTGAGGGCCAGGGACGCGGCCAGCACGGTCGCCCCTGCGCCGCCCCTGCCACCGGACACGCAGACGACCATGCCCGCCCTCGTCGCCGGTTCCGCCGCCTCGCCCAACTCGTCGACCAGAAGACGCTCGGCCTGCGGGAGTTCCACCACCGCTCGCGCCCCGACGGCGACGCATCGGCGCCACATCGACGGATCGGCCACGGCGCGGGTCACGAGCAGCACGTTCTGCCGTGGGGGCGGGCCGGTGGCGGCGAGGGCGTCCGCCAGGTCATCTCCGACGATGACCAGCGGAGCGCCGCTCCAGTACGGCCGGGCCTGCGCCGCGGCGTGCGCGACATCGAGCTCGACTCCGGCCGCCGCGGCGACGCGGAGGAGATCGTCGAGAAGTTCCTGGTCGTCGGTGATGGCCAAGGGCCGGTGCATCGGTGTCTCCCTCCTGACAGGAAGACCACCATGCGAGCCGGGCCTGTCCGCCACGCTCACCGAATGCCGTTCTGGGGATTACTCCCTGGCTGTGGACGAACCAGGAGGCCATCCACGCGCTCGCCGGAGGCGCCTCGGCACGCGACCGGCGCCGAAAGGGGCGACCCCCGCCGGGGGGATAGCGGGGGTCGCCTACCGGTCCGGCACTGGGGGGGTAGAGCCGGATCCGTTTTCGGAAGAAAGCTTTCAACAGGTGCCCCTGGCGTGGCAAGAGAGTCACCACATCATGGCCAACTGCACGTCAACTCTCCGTAATGGGAGTCACCACCGTATGCTGCCCGATCGCGGGGGCCGCGTCGAGCGGCAATCCCCCGATTCGGCCGGTTTTCTTCCATGGAAGACGTCCGCATATCGACAGCCGTTGTCAATTCGCGACCTAAAACGATCACTCAATGTGATCAGGAATGTTTGTAACGATCCAATATCCCCGGCGTCACGACAGCTTCAGCACATCGTCTCGGCCGGCTTCGCGATCGTCGGTAAAGGTCTTGGCCTGAGGGGTTCCCAAGTGCGGAAATCCGACGTAGAAAGGTGACACGGGCCCAGTGCCCGGGTACGGCCGCCGGGTACCCACGCGCGACCAGCCGCGGGAGGCGTGTCGAGACGGGCTTGACCCGATCCGACAAATACAAGGTGCACGCTTGGTAACCCGGTGCGACGTACTGGCGACGGCGTCCCAGTCCAGGGACGCCGTCTGCTGCTGTTTCGGCCCTCTCATATCCATCGGCTCCGGGAGCGTGCCCTTCGGATACGCCCTCAGGTAGCCCGGCGGGACAGACGGGACGGCCCGGTCAGCGGGACAGCGCCTCGCAGATGGCGGTCGTCTCCCTCGCTCCGAGCACCACGGCCGACGCGCAGTGCCTCACCCAGGCGCCCACCCCGTCGGCGGTGCCGGTCAGATAGGCCCGCAGCGCCTCCGCGTACGCGTCACCGAGATCGACGTGGCCCACCTCGACGACCGTGAGCGACTTGGGATCCAGCCCGTGCTCGACCAGGGTGAGCCGCTCGGCGGCACGGGCCACGACGCCGTCCGCGACACCGAACGGCCGCAGGACCACCAGTTCCGCGTGCACGATCGCAGCGAGGACGAGCGCGGGCGCCTGGGTGCTTCCCGTCACGAGGTCCGCCAGGGCCGCCATCCGTGCCGCCGTCTCCTCCCGGCCGGGCGCGGGGCCGAGGCCGATCGGGTCGGCGGACGTGGGCCCGGTTCTCGGCCGTCCCGGGTCGGCGGAGAGGCCGGCCGCGGCCAGGGTGTGCAGCCGTGCCAGCACCTGGCGGGGAGCCGTACGCCAGGTCTTGCCGAGCCGTCCGAGCTCGGCGGAGACGCGGAGCGCGCCCTGGACGGCGGGGTCGGTCACCTCGCCCGCCCGCAGCGACTCCAGCGGCACGTCGGCCCCTTCGAGCGCGGCCGACGCGCGCGCGCCGCGCAGAGCGGATTCCGCCGAGACCTCAGGACTCCGCCGCCGGAGCACACGGTGGCCGTAAAGCCGGTCCACGGCCTCACGCGCCTCCTGTACGGCTTCCGGCACTCCGGGAAGTTCGGCGATGACTGCCAATGGGTCGCTCACGGGAACCGACCATACCGGCGGGTAAGCGTCATTCAGCGAGGAGGTCCCGCCGTTGAACGCAGAGACGGCCGCTTCCTATCCCATTGCACTGTGTTTCATCAGGTATCCAGATATCAGGTAATTAGCCCTCTTCGGCGAGCCGGTGCCCCATCGGTACGGACCTGTCTAGACCTCTTGTCCTGGGCGCTCCCGGACTGGTGAAGTGGGACGCGACAATCAAGACCGCCATGCGAAGGAGTACGTTGTGGCCTCCGAAACCCCTGGTCACGAGACTCAGGAGACGCTGTCGAACCTGCTGAGCGAGAACCGCCGGTTCGCACCACCTGCCGACCTGGCGGCGGGCGCCAACGTGACCGCGGCCGCCTACGAGGAGGCGGAGGAGGACCGGCTGGGCTTCTGGGAGCGCGCCGCGGAGCGGCTGACCTGGGCTGAGCGGTGGGACACCACGCTCGAGTGGAACCCCCCGTTCGCCAAGTGGTTCGTGGGCGGCAAGCTCAACGTGGCGTACAACTGCGTGGACCGCCATGTCGAGGCGGGCCGCGGCGACAAGGTCGCCTACCACTGGGAGGGCGAGCCCGAGGGCGACAGCCGCACCATCACGTACGCGGACCTCCAGCGTGAGGTCTCCAAGACGGCGAACGCGCTCGAGGAGTTGGGCGTCCGCAAGGGCGACCGGGTCGCGATCTACATGCCGATGATCCCGGAGCTGCCGATCTCGCTGCTCGCCTGCGCGCGCATCGGCGCCATCCACTCCGTGGTCTTCGGCGGTTTCTCCGCGAGCGCGCTGAAGAGCCGCATCGACGACGCGGACGCCAAGGTCGTCATCACCGCCGACGGCGGTTACCGTCGCGGCGCCCCGAGCGCGCTCAAGCCCACGGTCGACGAGGCGGTCAGCGAGTGCCCCGGTGTGGAGCACGTCGTCGTCGTACGCAGGACCGGCCAGGACGTCGCCACGACCGACAAGGACGTGTGGTGGCACGACCTCGTGGACCGGCAGTCCGAGCAGCACACGGCCGTCCCGCATGACGCCGAGGACCCGCTCTACATCCTCTACACGAGCGGCACCACCGGAAAGCCCAAGGGCATCCTGCACACCACCGGCGGCTACCTCACCCAGACGTCCTGGACCCACCAGGCCGTCTTCGACCTCAAGCCGGAGACCGACGTCTACTGGTGCACCGCCGACATCGGCTGGGTCACCGGGCACTCCTACATCGTCTACGGCCCGCTCGCGAACGGGGCGACCAGCGTCCTCTATGAGGGCACCCCGGACACCCCGCACAGGGGCCGGTTCTGGGAGGTCGTCCAGAAGTACGGCGTGACGATCCTCTACACCGCCCCGACGGCGATCCGCACGTTCATGAAGTGGGGCGACGACATCCCCGCCAAGTTCGACATGTCGTCCCTGCGCGTCCTCGGCTCCGTCGGCGAGCCGATCAACCCCGAGGCGTACGTGTGGTACCGCGAGCACATCGGCGGCGACCAGTGCCCGGTGGTGGACACGTGGTGGCAGACCGAGACGGGCGCCATCATGATCAGCCCACTGCCCGGTGTGACCTCGGCCAAGCCCGGCGCGGCCATGCGGCCGCTGCCCGGGATCGTGGCCGACGTGGTCGACGACCAGGCCAACTCGGTCCCGAACGGCGGCGGCGGGTTCCTCGTGGTCCGCGAGCCGTGGCCGTCGATGCTCCGCACGATCTGGGGGGACGACCAGCGCTACATCGACACGTACTGGTCGCGCTTCGAGGGGATGTACTTCGCCGGTGACGGCGCCAAGCGCGACGACGACGGCGACATCTGGCTCCTCGGCCGGGTCGACGACGTCATGCTCGTCTCCGGCCACAACATCTCGACCACCGAGGTCGAGAGCGCCCTGGTCAGCCACCCGAAGGTCGCGGAGGCGGCCGTCGTGGGCGCGACCGACCCGGTGACCGGGCAGGCGATCGTGTCGTTCGTCATCCTGCGCGGCAGCGCGGAGGAGAGCGACGACATCGCCACCGAGCTGCGCACCCACGTGGCGAAGACGCTGGGCCCGATCGCCAAGCCGCGCCAGATCCTGATCGTGCCCGAGCTGCCCAAGACCCGCTCCGGCAAGATCATGCGGCGCCTGCTCCGGGACGTAGCGGAGAACCGCTCTCTCGGCGACGTCACCACGCTCACCGACAGCTCCGTGATGAATCTCATCTCCGACAAGCTGCCGAGCGCGAAGAGCGAGGACTGACGCCGATTCCGTGAGGGGCGCGGGTGTCTCCGCCGGACACCCGCGCCCTTTCACATGCCAGGACATGGGTAGCCTTGGCGGGAGGTGTGCCGGGAAGTCTGGTCGGCCGTCGGGGGGACCGCCCGCGACGTTCCGGCTCACCAAGGGGGATCATGCGTCGCGCTGCCGAGATCTGGCCGGTCCGGCCGACGGTGAGGTACGCCCGCCAACTGGCGGAGGCGCTCAGAACGGAGACGATCGGCGGCGTGATCATGCTGGCCGCCACCGTCGCCGCCCTGATCTGGGCGAACTCCACCTGGTCGGACTCCTACCAGGCGCTCAGGGACACCGTGCCCGGCCCGCTGCACCTCTCGCTCTACCAATGGGCTTCCGACGGCCTGCTGGCCGTCTTCTTCTTCGTCGCCGGTCTCGAGGTGAAGGAGGAGTTCGTCCACGGCGAGCTGTCCAACCTCCGGGACGCGATCCTGCCGATCGTCGCGGCGGTCGCCGGGATGATCGTGCCGGCGATCCTCTACCTCGCGGTCAGCTGGGGTGTGGAGGACGCCGTCAGGGGCTGGGCCATCCCGACTGCGACCGACATCGCGTTCGCCCTCGCCATCCTCGCCGTGACCGCCTCCGCGATGCCCGACGCGTTGCGCGCGTTCCTGCTCACCCTCGCCGTGGTGGACGACCTCGGAGCGATCACCGTCATCGCCCTCTTCTACAGCGAGCAGGTGCACCTCACGCCGCTGCTCGCGGCGGTGGCCGTCCTCGCCCTGTACGGGTTCCTGCAGTGGAGGCGGGTGCGCAACCCACTGATCTTCATCGTGCTCGGCGTGGCCGCCTGGGTGCTGGTGCACGAGAGCGGCGTGCACGCCACCGTCGCCGGAGTGCTCTGCGGCCTGCTCACGAGGGTGCGCCGCGACGACGGCGAGGAGAGCTCGCCGGCCGAACGCGCCGACCATTTCGTCCGGCCGGTCTCGGCCGGTTTCGCCGTCCCCGTGTTCGCCTTCTTCGCCGCCGGCGTCCGGCTCGACCCCCAGGCGCTCGGCGCCGTCTTCACCGAGAGGATCACGCTCGGCGTCATCATCGGGCTGGTCGTGGGCAAGTTCCTCGGTGTGTTCGGAGGTGCCTGGTTGTCGGTCAGACTCGGGTTCGCGAGGATCAGCGAAGACCTGTACTGGCGCGACATGGCGGCCGTGTCCGTGCTCGCCGGGATCGGCTTCACCGTCGCGCTGCTGATCGGCGACCGAGCCTTCCCCGGCATGGAGAGGATCACCACGGCGGTACTGGTCGCCAGTTTCACCGCGTCGCTACTGGCCGCGATCCTCCTGCACGTCCGCGTACGCAAGCGGGCACGGGATGATGTTTGATGGTTCGCAGAATAGGAGATCGCTGATGCCCGAGGACGAATCGCTCGGCGCGCTCGTCGCACAGGCGAGCACGCACATCTCGACACTCGTCCGCTCGGAGATCGAGCTGGCGAAGGCCGAGCTGAAATTCGACGCCAAGCGCGTCGGGACCGCCACGGGGCTGTTCGGGGCGGCCGCCTTCATCGGGCACCTGTGCCTGATCCTCGCCTCCTTCACCATCGCGTACGCCCTGATGGCGGCCGGGCTGGCCCAGTGGCTGGCGTTCCTCATCGTCACGGTGTTCTACCTGGTGGTGGCGGGCGCGCTGGTCTTCGTCGGCTACCGCCGGCTGAAGGGCCTGAACCGCATGCAACGCACCACCCGCACCCTCAGGAACCTCAAGGGTGGCGGAGGCGACGGCGAGACCGTCGAGGGCGGTACGGCGCGGCCCAGCCTCTTCCCCGAGACGGCGCCCGCGCGCAAGCCCTACACCGGCCCCACCGCCGGGCAGGTCGGCGCACACCGCGAGACGGTGAGCGAGACGCCGAGCCATGGCGGCTGACGAGTCCCTGGTCCAGATCGACGGACCATGGACGCACCGCGCGGTGCACGCGGGCGGCACCCGGTTCCACGTGGTGGAGGCGGGTGACGGCCCGCTGGTGCTGCTGCTGCACGGGTTCCCGCAGTTCTGGTGGACCTGGCGGCACCAGCTCGTGTCGCTGCCCGCGGCGGGTTACCGCGCGGTCGCGGCGGACCTTCGCGGCTACGGCGCCAGCGACAAGCCGCCGCGCGGCTACGACCTGCCGACGCTCGCCATGGACGCCGCCGGGCTGATCCGCGCGCTGGGCGAGACCGGCGCGATCGTCGTCGGCCACGACTGGGGCGGCCTGCTGGCCTGGACCATGGGGGCGCTCGATCCCAAGGTGGTGCGCCGGCTGGTCCCCGTGTCGGCGCCGCATCCGCTGCGGCTGCGCGCGTCGCTGATCACCGACCCGCTGGGACAGCTCAGGGCCAGCGGTCACAGCCTCGGCTTCCAGCTTCCCGCGGTGCCCGAGCGCCGGCTCACCGCCGACGGCGGTGCGCTCGTCGGACGGCTGCTCGACGAGTGGTCGGGGCCGGAGTGGCCCCCCGAGGACGTCGCCCTGACCTACCGGGACGCCTTCCGCATCCCCGGCGTGGCGCACTGCGCGCTTGAGTACCACCGCTGGTTCGGCCGTTCCCAGCTCCGGCCGGACGGCCTTCGCTATGCCCGCCAGATGCGCGCCGAGGTCGAGGCGCCGACGCTCCAGCTGCACGGCTCCCTCGACTCCTGCATCCTGCCCCGGACCGCTCAGGGGTCCAGCCGCTTCGTGGCCGCGCCGTACCGGTGGAGGATGATCGAAGGTGCCGGGCACTTCCCGCACGAGGAGCGTCCCGAGCAGTTCGACGCCGAGCTGATCGCCTGGCTCTCCGACCCCGAGCCCGACCGCTAGGTCCCGCGACCGGCCACACGGAGCGATCTGGAGGGATCATGCGCGACCGCGACGAGACGGGCCGCCCCCGCAGCGCCCGCCCTCGCGACGAGTACGGCAGGCCGCTGCCCCATGGCGCGCAGGGCGTGCCCCGCGTCCCTGACGACTACGCTCCGAGCGCTCAGGAGGCGCTGGCGGACGCGGCACGGCTGCTTGCGGCCGGACGGCCGTTCCACGCCCACGAGGTTCTGGAAGCCCGCTGGAAGACCGGTCCTGCCGGCGAGCGGGAGCTCTGGCAGGGCCTCGCCCAGATCTGCGTCGGCCTCACCCACCTCCAGCGCGGCAACCTCTCCGGCGCCGCCGCCTTGCTCACCCGCGGCTCCGCCCGCGCCGGCGCGTACGGCCGGTCTCTGCCGCCGGGCGCCGTGCCGTACGGACTGGATCTTGACGGGGTGGCCGGGGCCGCCGAGGCGATCGTCGCCGGGCTGGCGGCCGGGCCGGCGGAACCCGGCGCGGCGATCGAGGAGATCCGGCGCGGCCTGGTCCGCGTCTCCCCCGGGCCGTGACCTACGCCGCCTCGCCCGGCGCCGGGAAGGCGGACCTCGGCTCCCCGCCCGACCACCACACACCGATCGCGAACGCCGCGGTCGCCTCCAGGCGGCCCGGGACAGCCCGCCGCAGCGCAGCGGCACGCAGCCGGTCGCCCCGGCCAGAGCGGCGCGGCGGCACCCATCTCGGCCGGGAGCCTGGGCCTCCGGGGTCAGTCGCACTCCTGGGTGTCGGCGGGGGCCATGGCACCGCTGCCGTCGTCGGCGTCGGGACGGACTTCCTCCGCCGTCAGGGCGTACCCGGTCTCCGCCTGGTCGGTCGCGGCGGCGAAGATGACGCCGTAGACCCGGCCGTCCGGGCTGAGGAGCGGACCACCGGAGTTGCCCGGCTGGACGGTGCCCCGGATCGCGTAGACCTCGCGCTCGACCTTGTGCCGGTTGTAGATGTCGTACGACTCGGCGGGCTGCTTGATGCGGATGCGGGCGGCGAGCGGGGTGAACCCGTGACCCTTGGGATATCCGGCGATGATCGCGTCGCCGCGGCTCTTGGCGGTGTAGTCGAACCGCAACGGCGACACGTTCAGACCGGGGACGTAGAGGACGGCGATGTCCCTGTCGGGGTTGTAGAGCACCACCCGGGCGTTGTGCGGCGTTCCGGTGGAGTCGGTGACCCGCAGCTCCTGGCTGACCCCGGCGACGACGTGGGCGTTCGTCATGATGCGGTTGCGGGAGTAGACGAAGCCGGTGCCCTCGATGCGCTTGCGGCAGGTGGGCGCGGTCCCCTGGATCTTGACGATCGCCCGCCGGGCGCGGCTCAGCCCGGGGCTGCCCTTCAGCACGCCCTCGTCCGGCGGAGGAACGTTCTGGCCACCGATAGAGGTGATCACCTCGGGCCATTCCGAGGAGTCGACGAAGTCCCGGAACGGCTTCTGCAGGGCGCGTACGCCGTTGGGGATGGCCTCGTCCACGGCCTGCCAGACGACTGAGCCGTTGATCTGCTCCTTGGGCAGGGGAAAGCCCATGGAGACGATCAGCGAGCCGAGCAGCCAGGCGATGATCAGTACGGAGAGGCCGCTGGCCAGCGAGCCGCCGAAGGCGTCCACCATGCGCGCGGGCTCCCACGTGACATGGCTGCGCACCACCGCTCCGACGGTGGACGACGCGAACTGGCCGATGGTCGCGGCGAGAAAGACGATCACGATGGCGAGCAGCGCGCGCTCGGTGTCGCCGCTCACGATCGCCCCGGCGATCGGAGGCGCGATGAACATCCCGAGAAGGGCGCCGCCGATGAAGCCGACGAAGCTGAACGCCCCGATGATGAACCCCTGCCGGTATCCGGACACGGCGAAGGCCACGACCAAGCCGATCAGGATGAGGTCCAGGAGATCACCGCGCACAGATTCAACGGTATCCAGCCACGCCCGTCGTCGTGCACACCTTCCCCCACGCTGCTCGATATCGTGACGTCATGGGGGGACCGGTCGAGGAACTGATCCAGATAGCGCTGGCCGACGGCGACCCGGACGGCACCGTGCGCTGGCAGGCGATAGCCGTGCTTCAGGAACGCGGAGACCTGGAGACCTTCACCCTGGCGAGACGCCTGTGCGCCGCGCGCACGACCGCGGAACGCGTTCTCGGGGTGGACATCCTGGGCGAACTCGGCCGGGACCGGCCATTCGCCGACAAGACACTTCCGATCCTGCGCTATCTCGCGGCCAGCGAGCAGGACGCGCGGGTGCTGTACTCGGTGCTCATCGCCTTCGGCCACCTGCGGGACGCGCGGGCGCTGCCGTCGGTGATCGAGCTGGCCTCGCACCCGGAGCACTCGGTCCGGTACGGCGCGGCCTACGCGCTGCCGAACGTGATGGGGATCCCGCCGGACCCGGCCGGTGTCGCCGCGCTGCGCCTGCTGGCCTCCGACCCCGACGACGACGTCGCCGACTGGGCCGCGCTCGGGATCAGCCTGGTCAGCGACCGCGGGTTCGACTCGTAGGGGTTCTAGCCGCGGGAGGCGAGTCTCAGGACGTCGGGGGGCAGGTCCTCGACGCGTGACCGGTCCCAGGGCCGCTCGAACCCCGACACGGCCAGCACGCGATCGAGTATCCCCGCGGTGAAACCCCAGACCAGCAGGCCGCGCACCCGGAACGCGGGCGCGCCTCCCGGATCTCCCGCGAACGCGCGGGGCGGGTCCTCCTCCGGCGTGGCCCGGCCTCGTGGGTACCGCAGCCGCAACCGGTTGGCGGGATCGACGAGCTCGGCCACCGGGATCCGCTCGACGGACTCGACCTCGTCCGGCGAGGCGGCGTGCACGGCGCTGGGCGTGTGCCACCACCCGAGGACGGGCGTCACGCGGTTGTCGCTGCGCCAGACGTAGAGTTCGGGCATCGTTCCGACGATCTTCACCCCGCGCGGGTCGAGACCGGTCTCCTCCTGGGCCTCACGCAGCGCGGCCCCTATGGGACCGTCGTCCTCGGGATCGACGCCGCCGCCGGGAAAGGCGGGCTGGCCCGCATGCCTGCGGCCGTTGGAGCTGCGCTGGATGAGCAGGACGTCCGGCCCCGCAGGTCCCTCGCCGAACAGCAGGAGCACCGCGGCCCGCCGCCCGGCGCCGTCATCGGGAGGCCGCAGCACCTCGGGCACGGGGTTCCGTCCGGCGTTCGCCGCCAGATCCGTCAGCCAGCCGGGAACCAATGTCTCCTCCGATGCAGATCGAGCCGCGCGAGCCGTACAACCGCGGAACGGCGGTCAAGCTTCCCGAGCAAGCGGAACTTCCCTCAGATCAGGAGAAGGGACCTTCCTTCACGAGCCTGCCCGCCTCTGCGGGGTCGGTCGGCCCGGTGCCGTACGACGGGCAGAGGGCGGCGACGGAACAGGCGCCGCAGGCGGGCCTGCGGGCGTGGCAGACGCGACGGCCGTGCCAGATCAGGCGGTGCGAGAGCATCGTCCACTGGGATTTGGGGATCAGATCCCCGACCTCGTGCTCGATCTTGACGGCGTCGGTCGCGGCGGTCCAGCCGAAGCGCCTGGCCAGGCGGCTGAAGTGGGTGTCCACGGTGATGCCGGGGACGTCGAAGGCGTTGCCGAGCACCACGTTGGCGGTCTTGCGCCCCACTCCGGGGAGGGCGACGAGCTCCTTGAGCGTGCCGGGCACCTCGCCGTGGTGGCGGTCGCAGACGGCCTGGGCCATGCCGATGATGCTGTTGGTCTTGGCCCGGAAGAAGCCGGTGGATCTGATGATCTCTTCGAGCTGGTCCCGGTCGGCCGCCGCATAGTCAGCCGGTGTCCGATACTTCGCGAAAAGCACCGGAGTAACCATATTTACCCTTTTGTCCGTACACTGCGCCGAGAGGATCGTGGCGACCAGCAGTTCAAGGGGGTTGGCGAAGTCGAGTTCGCAATGAGCGTCAGGATAGGTTTCCGCCAGGATTCTGTTGATCCGCCGCGCACGGCGAACGAGAGCGAGCCGGGACTCCCCAGCCGTCTGAACTTTGCGGGACACCCCGTAAGACTACGCGGACGGCGTAGGTCACAATGGCTTGCACGGCGCCAACGACCGAGCGCGACCATTGCAAGGAGGCACCGTGAGCACCGACGACGTACTGAGCAAGGCGCCCCTGTTCTCCGCGCTCGACCGTGAGGGCGCCGCAGCACTGCGGACGAGCGTCACCGAGGTCGAGTTGTCCAAGGGACAGACCCTGTTCAGTGAGAACCAGACCGGCGACCGGCTCTACGTGGTGCTGGAAGGAAAGATCAAGCTGGCCCGCACCGCGCCCGACGGCAGGGAGAACCTGCTCAGCGTGCTGGGCCCCGGGGAGATGTTCGGCGAGCTCTCCCTGTTCGACCCCCGCCCGCGTACGGCTTCCGCCATCGCCCTGACGGACGTCCGCCTGGCCGGCCTCGGCCACGACGACCTGAGGCCGTGGCTCACCGGCCGCCCCGAGGTCGCGCTGCACCTGCTGCGCGCTCTCGCCCAGCGGCTCCGCCGTACGAACGACGTGCTGGCCGACCTGGTCTTCACCGACGTGCCCGGCCGTGTGGCCAAGCAGCTGCTCGATCTCGCCGACCGTTTCGGCCGCAAGACCGAGGACGGCCTCCGGGTCCACCACGACCTGACCCAGGAGGAGCTCGCCCAGCTCGTCGGCGCCTCCCGCGAGACGGTCAACAAGGCGCTGGCCGACTTCGCCCAGCGCGGCTGGCTGCGCATCGAGGCCAAGGCCGTGGTCATCCTGGACATGGAGCGGCTCTACAACCGCTCCCGCTAGAGCGACTTGAGATAGTCGAGCTGGGCCGCCACCGACATCTCGGCGGCGGGCCAGAGCGCGGGATCCACCTCGGCATAGACGATCTCGACGATCTGCCGGGCGTCTCTGGCGCCGTCCCGGATGGCCTGCCGGATCTGGTCCAGGCGCAGGCGGCGATGGGCGATGTACCCGTCCAGGACCCCCACGGGATCGGGCAGAACCGGGCCGTGGCCGGGCAGCAGCGCCTCCGCCTCAAGGATCTCGGCTCCCGCCCGCAGCTGGTCGAGGCTCCGCAGATAATCGGCCAGATCCCCGTCCGGCGCGATCACCGTGGTCCCCCGGCCCAGGATCGTGTCGCCCGTCAGCATCGCGCGGTCCTCGGGCAGCCAGAAGCAGAGCGAGTCGAACGAGTGCCCCGGGGTGCCGACGACCCTGACCTCCAGGCCGTCCAGGTCGATGACGTCGCCGTCCGCGAGCCCCTCGCCGCCCAGCCGATGGCTCGGATCGAGTGCCCGGACCGGCGCGTTCACCATCTCGGCGAACGTGCGCGCGCCCCCGCTGTGGTCATGGTGCCCGTGCGTGAGCAGGACGGCCACGACCCTGCGCTCGGCCAGATGATCGGCCACCCGCCGGAGATGCGCGTCGTCGTCCGGTCCCGGATCCACCACCAGTACGGTTTCCGCCCGGCCGATGACCCAGGTGTTGGTGCCGTCCAGCGTCATCGGCGAGGGATTCGGGGCCAGCAGGCTGGTGGCGTGCGCCGTACCGGAACCGTCGATGCCCTCAACCGGGATCCGAATGCCGCTCATCTCTCCCCGTTCGCGGAAGGAGCCGTTCCCGTCGTCCCGTTCATGGCGTACGCCCCGGGACGTGGTCGGGGTCGGGGACGATCAGGACCATCTCACCGTCCACCTCGGCGGCGGACGGCTGCACCGTCGTGATCGCGTGCTCCTCGCGCAGCACGTCGTCGATCGTCTCGAACCCGGCGAGTTCGGTCAACGTACGGAAGGTCGGCGGCATGAGCATGATCTCGCCCGCCTTCCCGCGGTCCAGGGCGGCGGCCGGGCTCATCCAGGCGACCTCGTCGGCCTCGCCCCCGACGTCGCGCGTGCGCTGGCCGGGCGGTAGCGCGGCGACGAAGAACCGGGTGTCGAACCGCTTGGTCTCGATCTCGGGCGTGATCCAGTGTGCCCACGCCCGGAGCAGATCGGAGCGCAGCACCAGACCGCGCCGGTCGAGGAACTCGGCGAACGAGAGCGTGCGGTCGATCAACGCGAGACGGTCGGCCTCCCAGTCGTCACCGGTGGTGTCCGCCACGATCGTGGTCGCGCTCGGCCCGGCCAGGAGCACACCGGACTCCTCGAAGGTCTCCCGTACGGCGGCGCACACGAGGCCGCGCGCCGTCCGCTCGTCCGTGCCGAAGGCCGCGGCCCAATCCGAGGGCGGAGGGCCCGCCCACGCGACCGCGTGGTCGGTGTCCCTGGGGTCGACCGAGCCTCCGGGGAACACGTAGGCGCCCGCGGCGAAGGCCATCGTCGCCTTCCTGCGCAGGAGATAGACCTCGAGCGGATCGTCACGGAGCACCACCACGGTGGCCGCGTCTCTGGCCGGCACGATCGGGACGCGCCCCGCGAGGATGTCCCGCGCCCGTTGCCCGATCTCTCCCGGAAGCGGGATCCCCATACACCCTCCACGCGGTAGCGCCTCTGTGCGACTCATTAGAACATCGTTCGGGTGACACGCCTACGGCGCCGGTGCGGTCACGTGAGGGGCGCCCGCCCGCGACGGCGGCGGGCGGGCGCCCCTCGATCGCGAGGAACGCTCTGGACGCCCCCGCGATCTCGCACCGCGTACGAGGAGGTGGTCAGCGGACCTCGGCGATCAGCTCGACCTCCACCGGGGCGTCCATCGGGAGGACCGCCACGCCGACGGCGCTGCGCGCGTGCTTTCCGGCGTCCCCGAGGATCTCCCCGAGCAGCTCGCTGGCGCCGTTGGCGACGGCCGGCTGGCCGGTGAAGCCCGGCGCGCTGGACACGAAGGCGACGACCTTCACGATCCTGACGATGTTCGACAGGTCGCCGACGACGGACTTCACCGCCGCGAGGGCGTTCAGCGCGCAGATCCGCGCCTGCGCCGCGGCGTCCTCGGCGGAGACCTCGGCGCCGACCTTGCCGGTGACGGCCAGCTTGCCGCCGACCATGGGAAGCTGGCCGGAGGTGTAGACGTAGTCGCCCGTACGGACCGCGGGCACGTACGCCGCGAGAGGAGCCACCACCTCGGGCAGGGTCAGCCCGAGGTCGGCGATGCGCTTTTCAGGGGTGCTCATATCACTTCGCTCGCTTCATGTAGGCGACAAGCTGCTCGGGGTTCGGCCCCGGGATGACGGAGACCAGCTCCCAGCCGTCCTCGCCCCAGTTGTCAAGAATCTGCTTCGTCGCGTGCGTCAGCAACGGCACCGTGACGTATTCCCACTTGGTCATGGGGCCAGGTTATCGACGGATCACGCCGCGCGTCCGAGCAGACGTCCCCGGCGGGAGGCACGCTCGGCCTTCAGGGGGTCTCCCGGTTCCAGACGGGGTTCTGCACGGTGGGAGCGTGATCGGCTCCGTCGGCGGCAGCCGGAAGGCCGGAGAGCCCGGGAACGGACACCTGAGACTCGATCGCGGGCAACTCGTCGATGACCTCGTCCACCGGCTCGGGCTCCTCTTCCTCCTCCTTCGCCGCCGCGGCCTGCGCCGCCGCCGGGGCCATCCGGTCGAAGAAGCGCAACATCTCGACGGGCAGCGGCATCACCAGGGTGCTGTTCTTCTCCGCCGCGACCTCCACCACGGTCTGCAGCAGGCGAAGCTGCAGCGCGGCCGGGTCGGACGACATCTCCTTGGCCGCCGCGGCCAGGCGCTTGGACGCCTGGAACTCGCCGTCCGCCGTGATGATGCGGGCACGCCGCTCACGCTCGGCCTCGGCCTGGCGGGACATCGAGCGCTTCATGCCCTCGGGCAGCGCCACGTCCTTGATCTCGACCCGCTCGATCCTGATGCCCCACGGCCCCTCGGTGGGCTCGTCGATGACGTTCTTCAGCTTGGCGTTGAGCGCGTCGCGGTCGGAGAGGAGCTGGTCCAGCTCCGACTGGCCGATGACCGAGCGCAGCGAGGTCTGGGCGACCTGCGACACCGCGAAGAGATAGTTCTGCACGTTGACGACGGCCTTGATCGGGTCGATGACCCGGAAGTACACGACGGCGTCGACGCGTACCGAGACGTTGTCACGCGTGATCCCCTCCTGCGCGGGGACGCCCATCGTGACGATCTGCATGTTGACCTTCTGCATCCGGTCGATCATCGGAGCGACCAGATGAAGGCCGGGCCCCCGGACGTTCGACTGGATGCGCCCGAGACGGAAGACGATGCCCGTCTCGAACTGCTGAACGACCCTGATGCTGCGGGCCAGCACGATCAACACGAAGATCGCTAACATCAGGACCAACGCGAACAGCACCGACTCCACGATCGGTAACCCCTTTCCACCCCGTTGTGCGAAAGCGATGAAGCCTGCCCCCAAGCCAATCCGTGCGCGAGCCGTACCGCAAGGGTCCCCAACGGACGGCCTCCGCGAAATCGACATGTGACCTTTGGGTAGCCTTCAAACCGTGAGCGAGCGGAGCGAGCGAACGATCCGGCGTGGCAGCGTCGCCGACGCCATTCCGACGCCCCCTGGCGAGGAGGAGCCGTGAGCGCTCGGGACACCGATTGGGACGGCGTGCGGCTGCACGTCGTCACCGGCAAGGGCGGCACGGGGAAGACCACCGTGGCCGCCGCCCTGGCCCTCGCACTCGCGGCGGGCGGCCGCAAGGTGCTGCTCGTCGAGGTCGAGGGCAGGCAGGGCATCGCCCAGGTCTTCGACCTGCCACCGCTGCCGTACGAGGAGCGGAAGATCGCCGTGGCCCCCGGCGGTGGCGACGTGTACGCCCTGGCGATCGACCCGGAAGAGGCCATGCTCGAGTACCTCGAGATGTTCTACGGCCTCAAGCGCATGGGCAAGGTGCTCACCCGGATGGGCGTGGTCGACTTCGCCACCACCATCGCTCCCGGCCTGCGCGACGTCCTCGTCACCGGCAAGACCAGCGAGGCCGTACGCCGCCGTGACAGGTCGGGCAGGCGGGTCTACGACGCGATCGTGATGGACGCGCCGCCGACGGGTCGGATCACCCGCTTCCTCAACGTCACCCAGGAGGTCGCCGGGCTGGCCCGGGTCGGCCCCGTCAAGAACCACGCCGACCTGGTGCGCGGGGTCGTCGCCTCTCCTGAGACGGCGGTCCATTTCGTCTCGCTCCTGGAGGAGATGCCGGTCCAGGAGACGCTGGACGGCGTCACCGAACTGCACGACGCCGAGCTGCCTGTCGGCGGTATCTTCATCAACATGGTCCGCCCGACCGGCCTGCCGAAGGACGTGCTGGACTCGGCGCTCAAGAAACGCTTCGACCACGCGGAGCTCGCGCTCGGGCTGAAGGCCGCCGGCCTCGTCGGCGAGTCGGCGGACGCGTCGGCGATCGCCCAGGCCCTCGCCGAGGAGGTCACCGAGCACGCCCACAGGACCCGGCTGGAGAAGCGGGAGCGGGCTTCCCTGGCGAAGGCGGGGACGCCGCGTTATGAGCTGCCGCTCCTCGCCGACGGCACCGACCTGGCCGGGCTGTACGAACTCGCCGAGGCCATCCGCGCGCAGGGCGCGGCATGACCCGATCCCGTACGGCCCCGGCAGCCGCGGGTCACCTCCGGACGTCCGGACGTCGAAAGGCAGAGCTGTGACCAAGACCGCGCCCGTTCTGGACATCGACGCGATCCTGGACGACGAGAACACGCGCATCATCGTGTGCTGCGGCTCCGGCGGCGTCGGCAAGACCACCACGGCGGCGGCCCTGGGGCTGCGGGCCGCGGAGCGCGGCCGTTCGGTCGTCGTGCTCACCGTGGACCCGGCGAAGCGGCTGGCCCAGGCCATGGGGCTCACCGAGCTGGACAACGTCCCGCGCCGGGTCAAGGGTGTCGGCTCCCAGGGCGAGCTGCACGCGATGATGCTCGACATGAAGCGGACCTTCGATGAGATCATCGAAGCGCACGCGGACCCCGAGCGCGCCCGCCAGATCCTGACAAATCCCTTTTATCAGTCGCTGTCGTCGAGCTTCTCCGGCACGCAGGAGTACATGGCGATGGAGAAGCTGGGCCAACTCCGCCGGTCCGGCGACTGGGATCTGATCATCGTCGACACGCCGCCGTCCCGGTCGGCGCTCGACTTCCTCGACGCGCCGGAACGCCTGGGGCGGTTCCTCGACGGGCGGCTCATCCGTATCCTGATGGCCCCGGCCAAGGCCGGGGGCAGGAATGCGTTCAAGCTGCTCAACGCGGGTTTCGGCATCGTCGCCGGCGCGTTGACCAAGGTGCTGGGCGCTCAGGTGCTGAAGGACATCCAGATGTTCGTCTCGGCCCTCGACGCGGTCTTCGGAGGCTTCAGGCAGCGAGCCGAGCAGACGTACAAGCTGCTGCAGGCGCCGGGAACAGCCTTCGTCGTAGTCGCCACGCCGGAACGCGACGCCATCCGCGAAGCCTCGTACTTCGTCGAGCGGCTGGCCGAGGAGCGCATGCCCCTGGCCGGGCTGGTCATCAACCGGCTGCACCGCTCGCCGGCGCCCGCCCTGTCCGCCGCCCGGAGCACCGCGGCGGCGGAGGACCTGGAGTCCCGCGGCGAGCACGAGCTGGCCTCCGCCGTACTGCGACTGCACGCGGGACGGATGCAGCTCGCCGCCCGCGAGCAACGCGAGCAGGAACACTTCATGTCGGCGCATCCGACCGTGCCGATCGCCCACGTCCCCGCGATGGCCGAGGACGTGCACGATCTGGACGGGCTGCGCGAGATCGGAGATCTCCTCGCGTCATGACCTGTGGAGGAGGGAGGGGGTGAACCCCCGGCTCATCCGGCGATGAGCTCGTTGGTTCGCTCGTACTCTTCCTTGGCCGACTCCAGCAGGTCGCGCCAGGAGTTCACATCGGGCCGGCGCCTCAGCAGCGCGCGGCGTTCCCGCTCGGTCATACCGCCCCACACCCCGAACTCGATGCGGTTGTCCAGCGCATCGGCGAGGCACTCGGTACGGACCGGGCATCCCCGGCAGATCAGCTTCGCCCGGTTCTGCGCGGCGCCCTGCACGAAGAGAGCGTCAGGATCCGCACCTCGACAGGCGGCACGGGAGGTCCAATCCGTGATCCACATGTTCGACCCCACTCCCCTTAAGGTGGTCAGTCGTCATTTCGGCCGACGGGCGCGGGCGTCGAGCCTCCTAGTTGCATTGCCGCAGAGGAGAACGTACGCAACAAGTCGATCGGACCGACAGACCCGGGCGGACCAATTTCCCAGATGGTCATGTCAGGCCATGTGGCCGGGAATGACTAGTCCTCCCCGAGACGGCGCAGTGTAAAGTAGGGACCTCCGGTAGCGATCGAGTACTCCGCTCGACGTACCCTTGGTTACGTGCAAGCTCAAGGCAAAGCTCAGGCAACGGCGCTTGGAACCGTCCTGCGGCTGATCGCCGCCGCGGGAGCGGCGGGGGTGCTGGCGGCGGCCATCGCGCTACCGGCGGTCGGCGGTGCGGGCATCACGGTGAAGTCCGTCAAGGAAGAGCTGAACATCGCTCCGGAGGACCTCGACGAGCCTCCGCTTCCCGAGAAGACCACGCTGCTCGACGCGGGCGGCAAGCAGATCGCGCAGTTCTACTTCCAGAACCGGGAGTCCGTCCCGCTCGACAAGATCTCTCCGATCATGCGGAAGGCCATCGTCGCGATCGAGGACTTCCGTTTCTATGAGCACGGAGCACTCGACCTTGAGGGCACGAGCCGCGCTCTCATCAAGAACCTCACCACGGGGGGCGTCACCCAGGGCGGCTCCTCGATCACTCAGCAATACGTCAAGCAGGTCATCTTCAACAAGGCCGAGACCCAAGAGGACAAGGCCGCGGCCATCGCACCGACCCTCTCGCGCAAGCTCAACGAGATCCGGTACGCCATGGCCATCGAGAAGAAGTACTCGAAGGACGAGATCCTCAACCGATATCTCAACATCGCGTATTTCGGGGCCGGATCTTACGGCATCGAGGCGGCGTCCAAGCGGTTCTTCGGCAAGCACGCCTCCGAGCTCGATCTCGTCCAGGCCGCCACTCTGGCGGGAGCCGTACAGAACCCGAACAACACCGACCCGAACCTGGGCAAGGCGTACCGGGACCGGCTGATCACCCGGCGCAACACCGTGCTGGACCGGATGGCCGAGCTGAAGATCATCACGCTGGAGGAGGCCGCGAAGGCCAAGACCAAGAAGCTCGGCTACAAGGACAAGCCCATCCCCGGCGGCTGCGAGGAGAGCGAGTTCCCCTACTTCTGCCTGTACGTCCAGAACGAGATCCTGCACGACGAGCAGTTCGGCAAGTCCGAGAAGACCCGGCGGGAGTTCCTCAACCGGGGCGGTCTGACCATCAAGACCACCCTGAACCGCGACATGCAGAAGGCCGCCGAGAAGGCGATCAAGAAATACGTCCACACGGGCGACAAGCCCGTCGCGTCCGAGGCGCTCGTCGAGCCGGGCACCGGCGCGATCCGCGCGATGGCGGCGAGCCGGAAGTTCGGGACCAACCACAAGAAGAACGAGATGTCGTTCAACGTCGTCGCGGACGCCCTGCATGGCGGCGGCACCGGCTTCCAGGCCGGCTCGACGTTCAAGATGTTCACCCTGGTCACCGCCCTCAAGGAGGGCATGAAGTTCGGTGACGGCTTCAACACGGGCGCCACTTTCCAGGCCAACGGGTACTCCGACTTCAAGAACTGCAAGGGCGAGAACGTCGGCGACCCCACCACCGCCCAGGGCAACTCCGAGGGCGGCGCCGGCGGGTTCAGGACGCTGGAGACCGGCACCTGGGGCTCGGTGAACACCTTCTTCATGACGCTGGAGCGGAAGGTGGGGCTCTGCGACGTCGTCAAGACCGCCAAGGACTTCGGCATCAAGCGGGCCGACGGCCAGAAACTGCGCGAGTTCCAGACCTTCACCCTCGGCTTCAACGAGATGGACCCGGTGACCGTGGCGTCCGCGTACGCGACCCTCGGCGCACGCGGCAAGTACTGCGCCCCGATGGCGATCACGGAGATCGTCGACCGGTTCGGCAAGGTC
Organism: Microtetraspora glauca; assembly: GCF_040656155.1. Lineage (NCBI taxonomy): Bacteria > Bacillati > Actinomycetota > Actinomycetes > Streptosporangiales > Streptosporangiaceae > Microtetraspora > Microtetraspora glauca. The sequence continues at coordinate 145,667 of NZ_JBFALK010000014.1, read as the reverse complement.
ACCGCCTTCAAGCCTGAGTGCAAGCAGGCCGTGGAAGAGGAGATCGCGGACGCGGCCACCAACATCCTCCAAGGCGTGTTCACCAAGGGCACCATGCGCGGCGTCGGCGGGATCGGCAGGGACGCCGCGGGCAAGACCGGTACCGGCGACCAGTCACGGACCGTGTGGTTCGCCGGGTACACGCCGGATCTCGCCGGCGCGGTCAGCCTCGGCGACCCTCGCGGCCCGGTGCGTTACCCGCTGGGCGGCCAGGTCATGGGCGGGCGTACCTACGGCTCGGTGTTCGGCGCCACCATCCCGGGCCCGATCTGGAAGGACACGATGCTGGGGGCGCTCAAGGGCGTCTCTGCCACATCGTTCGTCGCGCCCGACATGTCGAGGTTCGGCGGCTGCACCCAGCAGTGCGCTCCCCGACGTCCCGCCCACGACGATCGGGGCGGTGACCGCGGGGGCGACGGCGGAGACCACGGCCGAGGCAACGGCCGCGGTCACGGAAACGACGACGGCGGTCCCATCATCATCGACTGAGGTCGCCTCACGGCGACGGTCGCGGGCCGGCGGGCACTCCGTCGGCCCGCGACCGTCTGCGGCCCCGACCTGCCGGCCAGCGCGCCCGCGGCCCAGGTCAGCGGGCTCGTGCGCGTCCGCGGCCCGGGTCAGCCGGCCAGCCGGGCGCGTACAGCCTGGGCGACACGGCCGCCTTCGGCGCGGCCCGCGACCTTCGGGTTGAGAACCTTCATGACCTGGCCCATCGCCTTGGGACCCTCGGCACCGCTCTCCGCGATCGCCTCGTCCACGAGACGGTTCAGCTCGTCGTCGGAAAGCTGCGCGGGGAGGTACTCCTCAAGGACGGCCTGCTCGTCCAGCTCGGCCTGCGCCTGCTCGGCGCGTCCGGCGTTCGCGAAGGCCTCGGACGCCTCACGGCGCTTCTTCGCCTCCCGGGTCAGCACCTTGACGATCTCCTCGTCGGAGAGCTCGCGGGCCTCCTTGCCCGCCACCTCCTCGACGTTGACGGCGGCCAGGGCCATCCGGATGGTCCGGAGGCGTACCTCGTCACGGGCCTTCATCGAAGCCGAGAGATCGGCCTTCAGCTTGTCCTTCAACGCACTCATAGGGTCCATCTTGCCGTCTCGGCGGGCCGGATCTCGCCTCGTTATCCCTGAGCCGCCTCCCGGGTCGGGCATGATGGCTGTGTGAGGAAAGCTGTGGCGGTTCCCTTGTCCCTGCTCGGTCTCGGCGTGGCCGGTCTCGGTTACGCCTCCATCGTGGAACGGAACTGGTTCCGCCTGCGGCGCTTCGACGTGCCCGTTCTCGGTCCCGGGCAACGGCCGATCCGGATCCTGCAGATCTCCGACCTGCATCTCACCCCGGGACGCTCCAGGTTGATCAACTGGGTGCGTTCTCTTGCGTCCCTCCAGCCCGACCTGGTGGTGAACACGGGTGACACGTTGGCCCACCCGGACGCGATCCCGGCCTACATGCACGCGGTCGAACCCCTGCTCGACCGGCCCGGCATGTTCGTGTACGGGTCGAACGACCTGTACGCGCCACGACCCAAGAACCCGGCCAGGTACCTCTGGCGTACGTCCAAGAACGACGCGCGGCAGCACATCCCGAACCTGCCCTGGGACGAGCTCGGCTCCGCGATGACCGCGGCGGGCTGGCTCGACATGAACAACACGACGGCCCGCCTGAAGGTCGGCGACCTGGACGTCCACGTCGGCGGCATCCACGACTCGCACATCGACCGCGACCGGTACGACGTGATCGCCGGCCCCGCCCCCTCCGACGCCGATCTACGGCTGGGCGTCATGCACTCGCCCGAGCCGCGGAACATGTCGCGCTTCGCCGCCGACGGGTACCAGCTCCTGCTCGCCGGTCACACGCACGGCGGCCAGCTGTGCATTCCCTTCTACGGGGCGCTGGTGACGAACTGCGGCATCGACCGGGCTCGCGTCAAGGGGCTGAGCAGGCACGAAAGCTCCTGGCTGCATGTGTCGGCCGGCCTCGGCACCTCGCCGTACGCACCGGTGCGGTTCGCCTGCCCTCCGGAGGCGACGCTTCTCACGCTCGTTCCCCGGCGGACCTCATCGTGATCATCCAGTCCGGGGATGACACAAGCACGACCAAAGTCCGCTAGACTTTGCGAGGCGCAGGGCGAACAAGCTCTGCGCACCGGGGTGTAGCGCAGCTTGGCAGCGCGCTTCGTTCGGGACGAAGAGGCCGTGGGTTCAAATCCCGCCACCCCGACTCGGAAATTGCAGGTCAAGGGCCTGATCGCTGAAGACAGCGGTCAGGCCCTTGATCGTTTGACCGTCATTTGACCGTCGGTCTGAACGCCTCCAGGGGGCACCGACCGGTTCAAATGAGTTTCCCTGGGCACCTTGATCGCTGCATGATGTCCCGCGCAGGCGAAGTCTTGTTCAGATCAGCAAGGCCGAACAAGCGACCCGCGTCCAACCGCTCAGATGACGGAGCGTCCAGTGATGCCCACCCCTCCTCCGTACGACATGACGCTCGGCGATATCGTCATCAAGCACCCTCGCCTTGGTGCCGTACTCGAAGAGGCACACAGGCGCAGGGTCGAGATGTCCACGAGTCTGCTGGAGGACGTCCGTCTCAAAGGTGCGAACCAGTTGCTCCTCCGGCTCGATCAGCTCGTTCAGGCGTTTCATGCCGAACCGCCGCTCAAGCGTGTGGCATTCCTAATCGAACGCAGCATCGCTGACTTCGAGACAGCGCTGGAGGCCACCCTTGCCGGGTACGGAGCCGTCGCCTTCGACGCCATGCGCGCGTCCCGGCGACATCCTCACCGCTGCAGGCCACAACGGCTCTGCCGGCACCCGCGCCGAGCATGAGCTGAGCCTGGCCGACCGGACAACGAAGGCCCACAGGCCCGACAGCCGGTTCGCCACGACTTCGCGCCCTCATGCCTTGGTGTGGATCGCCGCCATCAATACGGGGAACCCGTAGCTGCGCGGCGGCGGATAGTCAGGGGCCGCCAGCGGCCGGATCGGCAGGTAGCGCACCCCGTCCTGGCGAGCGCCTGGGCGGCCTCGGCGCAGGCAGGCGCGGATGACGGCCGTGGGCCGCGCGGCCTGAGATACGGGGGCGGGAGTGCGGCGCCGCGCGGAATGCGACTCCTCCAGGCGGATAGCGGCGGGGTATGCGTATCACGCCTCACGTGTGCTAGGTTGAACGTAGTTGCAGTTGTGGTACCCATAATGAACTTGTGTGCACCTGACGGTATGTAGCCTCAGGTGCATTTTTTGTTTGCCGGCCTTCTCCGGGTGTGGGCCTATCTCGGCGACGCGGAATTCGTGCAGTGCGGATTTCGGCTTTGCACCTATCAAGAGGAGATCAACATGGCTTCTGGCACCGTGAAGTGGTTCAACGCGGAAAAGGGCTTCGGCTTCATCGAGCAGGACGGCGGCGGCGCCGACGTCTTCGCGCACTACTCCAACATCGTCTCTCAGGGCGGCTACCGCGAGCTGCGCGAGGGCCAGAAGGTGGCCTTCGATGTCACCCAGGGCCAGAAGGGCCCTCAGGCCGAAAACATCGTTGCCGCCTGACAAAATAGCGCCACGTATCAGGGCTCACACCTTCACGGGTGTGAGCCCTGATACGTTTCCGGCTGCCGCATCGCTGCCGCACGAGAGTCGGCGGCACGGGATGTCCACCACAGCCCCACAGCTCCTCGATACCAGTAATCGACAGCGTGCGAAACGTTATTACGCCTGGCAGGAGGCACGCATCCGGGAGGTCAGGCCAGCGAAAAGCGCGACCACGTCGCCAAGCTGCACACCAAGACCCGGTCAGCCTCACGCTGCCGGGTCTTCTCACCGCCGGTGCTAGTGTCCGGCCGGGCGGTCGCGCGCGTTGTTGATGCGCAGCGCCTCGGCGAGCTGGTCTTCCAAGATGATGATCCGGCAGGCGGCTTCCACAGGAGTGCCCTGATCGACGAGTTCCCGCGCGCGCGCAGCCAGCCGCAGCTGGTAGCGAGAGTAGCGGCGATGGCCGCCGCTGGAGCGTTTCGGCTCGATCAGTTTCGCGACACCCAGAGCCCGCAGGAACGCGGGGCTGACACCGAGCATCTCCGCGGCCGCGCCCATGCTGTAGGCGGGGTAGTCCTCATCGTCGAACCGATCCTCGAACCGGTCTTCAGCCCTGAATCCAGCCCTGGACCCGGCCGTGTCCGCAATCCTGCCGTGAGCGAGCGTTTCGCCCTCGGCAGCCGAGCGAGGTTGATCCATGCATTCCTTTCCATCACGCGCACAGGGGGCCCCGGCACCTGTCGCGCCGGGGCCCCGAAGGGTTCAACACCATCTACCGGCCATATCTGGCCGGCTCACTGTTTTCCGCGTCCGCCGTACTGAGCGGCGGTGATGCGGGGATCGCGGATGCGTGACCGTAGACCACCTTCCCATCCGTGGAATTCCGGTACCCGAGCGGCGAGACTCAGCCGGCAACGGGCGATCCCGATGGCGTCAAACACTCCCTTCATCTCTTTCTTCCGGACCACTATCCGGCTTCACCTGCGGCAGCGCGTCCACGATCAGGGCCCCTAACCACTGCGCTGGCCCGTCACGTCCGACCTTCTGCCATCAACTTCCAACTTCATCCTGCTCCGGGCAGTTCATCGTGGTGCAAGTACTTCCGCTGCCCGGCCGATCCGTTCCTTACGATGCGAGAAACACTAGCCCCAGCGGCCACAAATGTCTACTGCGGCGAACATACATTTTCGGTGTCGAGCGCGGCAGCCTTCCGGCTCTACCTCGCCGGCGCCGACGGGCCGCTGGCCTATGACGCTGCCCACCACCGCTGGACCACCTACTGCGCGGCGGCCGGGCTGAACATCGACATGCACCAGCTGCGCCACGCCCACGCCACCGAACTGATCAACTCCGGCGTGTCCATCGAAGCCGTCCGCCGCCGTCTCGGCCCCGCCTCCACCGAGACCACCCAGCTATACGCACTGCTGGACGACAAGGTCGCCGACGCCGAGATCCGCGCCGCCCGCGAGCAATCGTCAAGACCTGTGGATCACGAGTTTCTAAGCGGCTGCCGGTGAGGGCTGATCGTCGGGGCGTTCGACGAGCCTGCCGTTGATGAAGGTCGCCCCGGCACGTACCAGGGCGACGAGGTGGGGAGCGTTGACCGCACGCCAGCGGGCCTGGGCGGACTCGATCAGCTTGAACGCCATGGCCAGCCCAGCCGCCCGGGACCCCGGCCCTTTGGTGACCTTGGTCCGGTGCCGGACCGTGGCGAACGTCGACTCGATCGGGTTGGTCGTGCGCAGATGCACCCAGTGTTCGGCGGGGAAGTCGTAGAACGCCAGCAACTCCTCGACATCGTCGACGACCTTGGCCACGGCCTTGCCGTACTTGGCGCCGTAAGCGGCCTGGAACGCCTTCACCGCCGCCAGGGCATGGTCCTTGTCCTCGGCGTTCCAGATCTCGGCCAGGGCCTTCTTCGCGCCGGGTTGCGCGGACTTCGGCAGCGCCCCCAGCACGTTGGCGATCTTGTGAAACCGGCAGCGCTGGGCTCTGGCCTGCGGGAACACCTCGCCCAGCGCGGCCCAGAACCCCAGCGCGCCATCCCCGACTGCCAGGGCAGGGGCGCGCATCCCCCGACGTTTGCAGTCGCGTAGCAGATCAGCCCAGGATTCGGTCGACTCCCGGTAGCCGTCGGCCAGCGCGATCAGTTCCTTGCGGCCGTCGGCGCGCACGCCGATCATCACGAGCAGGCACAACCGCTGCTCTTCCAGGCGGATGTTGACGTGCACGCCGTCGGCCCACAGGTAGACGTAGTCGACCCCGGACAGGTCGCGATCAGCGAAGGCGCGTTGCTCGGCCTTCCACTGCTCGGTCAACCGGGTGATCACCGGCGCCGACAGCCCGTTTGCAGAGCCGAGGAACTGCCCCAGCGCCGGTACGAAGTCCCCGCTGGACAGGCCATGCAGGTAGAGCAGCGGCAGCACCTCGGTGACCTTCGGGGTCTTGCGCGCCCAAGGCGGCAGGATCGCCGAGGAGAATCGCCTGCGTTCGCCGGTGACCTCATCGGTGCGCTTGTCGTTGACGCGCGGTGCGCGGACCTCGATCGCGCCGGCTGCGGTGAGCACTTCCCGCGGTTGGTGGTAGCCGTTGCGCACCACCAGACGGCGCCAGGCCTCGTCGCGTTCGCCCGTGAAGGCGGCGATATAGGCGTCAACCTCGGCTTTGAGCGCTTCGGCGAGCATCCGGCGGGCGCCCTCGCGGACGATCTCGTCGATCAGCGAGGAGGAGATTGGGCCGTCTGTGGTACGGCGGTCGCCGTCGGCAGGGTCAGGGACTACGGTGAGCATCGGGTGTGCCTTCCCAGCCGACGTTGGCGCGTCGGCCATGCGTGTGAGACCTCAAACGATCACCGGGAAGGTACACCCCTTCCCGGCCGATCCACAGATCTCAAGCATTGCTCCCAGTCCTGCCGTACGGCACGCAGATCTCATGACATCGGTGAGCACACCCAAGCTGAAGTCAGCCGCCATGGGATCACCCTCACCTGGCGGCGGGACGTACGTCAAACTCCTGAGAGGTGCGGCAGGGCGGCGGCCACGCTGGCAACGTCGGCGTGATCATCTGTCCCGCTCCACCCCTGTGGCCTCTACGCGCTACGGCCTGTGCTTCCCTCGTTCCGCAAGTATCCAAAATTGTCCGGTCGGACCCGCGTCGCCCAGTTCCCGGCCGGTGACCAACTACGCTCCCGCTCCCCGCCCCGCGCATGCCGCGCACAGCGGTCGTACTGAGCAGATCAACCCTCGTCGACTAGTCGACTAAGCGACAGACCCGTTTATCTTCAATCCCGCATGCAGGGCGGCGAGAGCCGCCTTGGAGACGGCTCCGGGAGAGTATGGCAGCGCGCAGGGAGCATCTTGCTGCCTGGCTCAGCCCGTGAGCATGCGCATGATGGGAGCTCCGAGCGCCCCCAGCCAGCCCGCCAGAGCCATCAGCGGCCCGCGCAACGACTCTCCCGCCGCGGCGATCGCCCCCACCGAACTCAGTACCTCGGTCAGCCGGATCAGGCGGGTGGCGATGCTCTGGCGATCGGGTCGCGCGCGGTTCAGTTCGGTCTGTACGGCTTCTGCCTCGGCCGCTTCAGACGGCAGGCTGAGAGCATGGAGCCGGGTCACCAGCGACGCGGCCCACTCACTGGGCTCCCCGCCGAGGAACGTGCCCTGCTGGCCGCCCTGGATAGTCTGGTCGCCACCCACATTGTTGATGTTGACGGCTTGCTGGTTGCCGATGTTGAACGTCAATTCCATCCTCCAACTCGTCCGCGCTGGACCGGGGCGTTCCAGGCGTGCCGGGGATCGGTGTCTACTTTCCTGCCGCGCGCGGCGGCGACGATGTGCATGATCAACGCGCTCCAGGAGAGCGTGTGGCCCGCCGTGGCGACGACCAGCGCGATCAACGTGTCCAAGCCGAAGATGGCGTGCCACACCTTCTTCATCCACTGGAAGCTCAGGCTTTGCACGGCTTCGGGGAGCCCGTCGAAGGTGTGGAAGAATTTCCAGGTGATGAAGAGGCTCCCGCCAAACTGCATGGCCAGGCTCAAGTAGATCAAGTGGCGCGCCCTGGTGCGAGCCGCCGCGACCTCCCGTAGGAAGCTCTCCCGCTGCTGGAAGTAGTGGTTGTATTGGTCGCGGCCCACATTGTTGATCTGGCCGCCTGTCTGCCGGTCGACGTCGAAGCGGACCGGGCGCTCCTGCGCGGGTCGGGCGGGCAGCATCATGCCGGTGCTCCCAGGCACCTCGTACCGCGCGCGGACCATGCCGAACTGGACCACGTCGCCATCGTGCAGCACCCGTGATCGCCGCACCGGTTCGCCGTTGACCAACGTGCCGTTGCGCGATCCAAGGTCCTCGACGCTGGTCTGACCACCCGTCTGGCTCAGCGCGGCGTGGATGGAACTGAGGTGAGGGTCGTCGAGTCGTAGATCGGCGGCGTGCCCTCGGCCGAGCGATCGGCGTCCGGGGCCCACAGGAAGCACCGTCCCCGCAAGCTGTGACGGATACATGACGACGAGTCGGGGATCATTTGATGACATTGTCACGTCGTCTCCTCTGGCACCTGCGGCCCCTTACATGGTGCGCCGTCAGGATTCACTCCGCCAGCCTTTACAAACTCGATTTCGCGAGGAGTCCGGCTCGGTTTGGCGTTGCCGGAGAAAGAGTTCTTCCAAAAAGAGAAGGAACGCTTGCCACAAATTACATCGGCGACGGATCGGGAAACGATTTTCGTCATATCGCGGGTAGGCTGACCTGCAGTTTCTGGTTCCTCGGGTGGTGCCGAACGCAGCCTCTCAGCGTCCGGCCATGCATGCGACCCACTGGGTGACCGTCAAGGCTCGCAGTATGCGCACCGCAGCGGGTTGTCGGCTTTCTTCGATCGATCACGGCGGACCTGCAGGCTGTGGCATTCAGATTCGCCATCTTCGATGAGACGATTCAGTCGAGACCTTCTCTCTTCTCATCGAACGTCGCTGATCTTCGGAGCCTGAGTGCGGCTGGTTCATTTCACAAAACACGGCCGATCCCCGGCTCCCGCCCCGGCAGTTGGTGACGAGCTGTGCAGGAGGGAGTCTCAGACGTTCTCCATGCCTATAGAGGGGCGCGGAACCGAGTACCTGTCATCGGGGGATCACGCGACGCATGTGGCGGTGGGAGGACGATTTCCTGGGTGGCGAGTCGCTGGACGGCGGGCTGAAGGTCGACCGGCAGATCCTGGCGAAGGATCCGATCACCAGGCAGGTTTTCGTCTCGGGCATCGTGACGATCCTCCGGCGCGACCATGAGCGCCGCGGCAATGGCGGGGTGAGCTGGTACGCGGTCAGAGACGCGGAGCCGCACGAGGCGGCTCGCGTGCTGTGCGCCGAGGCCACCTGGGAGGAGGACCCGGAGCGGCGGCGGGCGCTCGCCAAGCTGGTGCGGCAGAAGGTTGCAGAAGCTTGGGCTGCGCGCGGACGTCCAGCGAGCTGAGGAAGGCTCCGTATATCTCGCTTCCTATCCCGTACGAACTGAGCTGTGAGCGAGAGAAGCGAGCAGTTCTTGGGTTTCCGGCATCGGTTCGACCTGGAGACTCTGCAGGTGCGCGCGTAGGAGTCGCCCGGTCTGGCGCGCTTGATCGGCACGGCCGAGCCGCACCTGGAGGCGGATGACGCGGCACCAGGTGTCCTCCGTGTCTGGGTCGAGACGGCGGGCCTGGTCGAGGAGGTCCAGAGCCCGTTCCGCGTCATCCCCTTCAACCAGTTCGGCGAGCTGCGTCAGCGCGTCGACCTGCGCCACGATCAGCGGGTAGCGCTCGTCGAGGACCCAGTCCTCGCTGATCCCCACGCCGATTTCGCCACCACATAAACCGGCGGCGCGCGTCAAGCACGCGATCCGGGAAGCCCGGTCCCCGGCCGTGCGAGCCTGCTTAACGGCGGCCTGAAAGTCCCAGAGGTCGAAGCCGATCACCTTCGGGTCAGCTCGGTAACTCTCGTCGTCCCCGAGCTGGATGAACGGCTCGCCGCACGGTCCGGTCGACTGCTCCAGGGCGTGCCGGAGATGCCGGAGGAGGCTGTGGAACTCGTGCCCGAGCGGCTTGCCCGGCCACAGCGCCTCGCAGATGGTCTCCTTGGTCGCCCCCTGCGGATGCAGTGCGAGGTAGACCAGCAACCACAGCTTGAGTCCCCGGATCCGCAGCGGGTGTTCCTGACCCTTCACCCAGACGGCCGGTTTCCCGAGGACGCGTACCCGCACAGGGGTCGGGTGATCCCAGCTCGGAGGCGCCGCATCCTCCTCTACGGGCTGGCTCTCCTCACCCTGTGCGCCGGCGAGCAGCCGTAGCGCAGCTGCGAGGTCCGTCCGCATCACATGGAACAGCTCGGCCCTAGCAAGTCGCGGCGCGAGTGGGCCTTGGGCGGAGCCGACGCGGTGGTCATCCCCGACATGGCACGTCGTGCCATGCGGCCAGTCTCCGAGCATGAGCGCGCCGATCCCGCACCCACTCCCCGAGGCCAGCGCCGCACCGACCCGCGAGCCGACATCCACCGTCGCCGACGCGACGAGAACCACCGTTGGCAGTACGTCCCCAGGGTCACGCTCCCTCAGCGCGTCCACGGTGTCGGACTCCCGCTCAGCCAGTAGCCGACGGCGGGTGAACCGGACTTCCTCCAACCGGTCAACCGCCTCGTCTCCCGAAGCGGTGACCGTCAATCCCGGCACGTCCCCCAACTCCTCCGCGCCAATGCCGGTCAGCACGAGCGCATCTTGCCTGCTCATGATGAGTTCGGTCCGGAAATTGCCGGCCTGCTGGAGCAGGTCCAGCACGAACGCGCGGACGGCATCATCCGCGCCCGGCCCCGTCACCCCGAGGCTGAGCCCTTCCAGTGCGACCTCCACCGTGGCTCCGCGCTCTCCGGAACCGAGCATGACCGATCGTGGAACCTCCATGGCGGACGCACTCTCCCTGATCAGCTCGGCGTCCGACGGCGGCTCCTCGCCGCGCTCCCGGAAGCTCTGGAAGTACGCCTTACGCATCGTCTCCACTACCGGCGAGGGCGGATCCTCCGGCATGCTCGGGGCGGTTTCCTCAATGGACGGCGAGACGCGACGGCGACGCCGCTGGAAGCGTGACAGCGCATAGGCGGCGGCCACACCTGCGGCGACCGACATGGCGACCAAGCTCCCGGAGGGCAGCTCGATCCCCACGCGTGCGCCCTCTGCAGAAAGCGCGCCCGACGACGGCATCGGTTTCGGCTGCGGAGATTCGACCGGAGACGGCGTCGCGCGCTTTTCCCGAGGAAAGTCGCCGGAACCCCGGCGGAGCAGCGGAAGGCGAAGCCGCCAACCGGGCCGGATGAGATCAGGGTTGGTGAAGGCCTGTCCGTCTGCCTGGGGGTGACCGGCGTTGAGTTTCCAGATCTTCATCCACTGCAGCGGATCGCCGAGCCTGCGCCTGGCGATCGTCCACAGGCTGTCGCCCTGCTTGACCACATGGACAGGCCGATCGGCCAGCGCGGTCATGGCCACCGGAGAGCTGATCCGGATCGTCTCCGGATCGCTCACGGCCTCGTATTTCATTGCCACGGGAACGACCTGCGGCCGGGCCGGCGTGCTGCTGGAACCGACATCGATCGGCAGGACCGCTATGGCGAGCGAACCGATCAATCCGGCCGCGACGGTCTGGAGCGGCCCGAGCAGCGGCACGTGGACCTGTACGCCGCGGACCGCCGCCCAGATCTCCACGACCAGCGCGATCGTGAAAGCCACCCACAGGAGCCAGAGGGGACATGCAAGGACCTTGACCAACACCTCGTCCGGGATCGGGGTCATCAGAGCCCGGCTCATGGCCGCCCAGGTCGGAACCTCGCGCGGGAACGGCCACCCGGCGAAGCGTACGAGCATGGCCGGAACCCCGGCCTCGATCAGCGCCAGCACGACCGCGACCACGAGCCCGCGGACCAACCGGCCGAGCACAGTGAAGACCTTCGTCATCTGATCACCCCGGTTATCCCTCGCCTGGCCGCCGCGCTCGCCCGGCCCGATACGCGGATCGAGCCCAAGCCGACCAGGCCGAGGATCTGCGTGTCCTGGACCGCATGGACGACGACCGTAACCGTCTGGCCGGACACCTCGACCGTCGCCGTGTCCGGCGTAGCGGAGACGTAGGCCAGTGCGGCAGTGCGAGCACGACCGGCGTCCAGTCGCATCTCGGCGTTGCGCCGGTAGGCGGCCAGATCGATCTGCTGCGCGCCCGCGCGGGCGGCTTCCTGCGCCTCGTTGAGCGCGCGGACCCGCGCCCCGAGCGCGAGGCCGCCGTCGACCACTATCCCGGCCAAAACGAACAGCGCCCCGACAATGGCTACCACGAAGCCGCTCACTGCGATCTCCAGTAGTCGATGGGAACGACGAACGACGAGGTCAACGCAGCGCTCCCCGGGATATGCACCATCGCGACGTCCGACAATTTCGCATGGCAGGTGACCGTTACGGTGACGTTCCCGCCCGGCCGGAACGAGCCGAGCCCGACGTTGACGCTCCTGCTCGCGCAGGTCGCACGCGTCGCCCCCAGTGCGCTTTCCACCGCGGATCGCGCGGCGGTGTCGGCCGCGCTCGGCGTACGAGCCATGGAAGCGGCTCGGGCCGCCTGATGGGCCGCGTCATTGACCTCCAGCCGCGCGGCCACAAGCCGCCCCGCCGCGACCGCGAACAACGCCACCAACATCAACAAAGGCGTCAGCAGCACCAGCTCGGCGGTAGCCGAACCCTTCTCCACGCCGCCCGGATCATGTCGGCGCCCTCGTCTACGCTCATGCTCATGACCGATCCGGCCTCCTGCCCGTGCGTCATCTGTGTCGCCCCCTGCGTCGAACTCGACGCCTTCGACCAGCGGACCATCGCGCACGTCGAGCAGTACGGCTGGAGCGTCGTGATGGTCCCCGAAGATGAGACCGGTCCTGGCTGGGCCTTCACGATCGGACTCCGTCACAGCCTCGGTTCGCCCGAAGTGGCCATGTTCGGCCTGGACCTCGACCTCATGCGCGAGTGCCTGAACACCCTGGCCAACGCCATCGCCGCAGGCCATCCAGTGTCCCCCGGGCAGGAGCGCGATGACGTAATGGAACGCCTCCCCATCGTCATCAAGCCTGTTCACGAGAGCTGGCACAAGCCTTTGTTCGGAGCTGCGCTTTCGTTCTACCGGCATCGGCCGCAGCCGTTCATGGAGATGGTCTGGCCGGACAATGCAGGGCTGTTCCCTTGGAGTGAGAGCTGCTCCCCGAGAGTCCGAGAGCTGCAGCCCTCCCTGTGGATCCCCAAGGCCGAGCACGTGCCCGGCCCGTGGGCAGAACTGCCTTGATCTGCTCATCCGGCGCCTCCGGCGTCCGGACGGAACCGTTCGACCGGACCGTACGCGACCGAGCTGACCGGGAGCTTCACGAACGGCACGACCGACGGGGCCACCCCGCTGATCTCCACCCGGGCAGCCTCGGCCGTCACAGACACCGATACGCGTGGTGAATGCAGCACCGAACCCCCGAGCTGCGACAGCAACGACGACGCCTTCGCCCGCCCGGCCTCCGTACCCGCCTCCTCGGCACGAGCGGCGGCCAGGGCTTCCGCGGCGGTCACCTCCGCGACGTGTACGGCGTGCTGCCAGACGCCGAACTGCACGACGAGCAGGATCAGGACCATGACGAACGGGAAGATCACCACGAGTTCCGTCGTCGCCGCTCCCCGATCTCTCATCTGAGATCGAGTGAGTCGACCTTGTTCATCACCTTCGACATCAACACGGCACCGACGGCGACCGCGATGGCCACGAGGATGGCGACAATGACGGCGGTCTCGGTCGTGAAGCTGCCCGCGTCCGGGCGTTTTCCAGCGGCTTCCCGGCATCGCCGCAGGCGCTCCCTGTACTCCTCGAACATGATCAAGAGATGGAACATCGGCTTCCCCCTTTTGCTCAGAACCCCGTAAGCACGGCCGCGATGGCCGGATAGCCAAGGAAGATCAGGAACCCCGCGAACAGCCCGACCGTGACGACGCTCGCACACCTTCTGTTGAATCGCCGATCGCGGTTCGGGACGAAGAGGCCGTGGGTTCAAATCCCGCCACCCCGACTCGGAAATTGCAGGTCAAGGGCCTGATCACTGGAGACAGTGGTCAGGCCCTTGATCGTTCGTTAGCGTGGCGTTAGTGGCTTGAACCCGATCACGTAACCGTTAGCAACCCCAGACAGCCCTAAAGTTCACCGCCCCTGCTGTCCGATTGAACCGCGGCTCTCAGGGCTCTGACGCGCATCCGCCAACTGGTGAGACTCGGCCTTCGGGGTAGCTCGGGCGGGTCAGCTATGTGGGAGTGCGTCAGGCGCTGCTGGCAGGATCGGGGGTGTCCAGTCCCACAGGGGACCGAGCGTGCGGGGCGCGAGGCGCGCCCACAGCGTTGAGGGAGTGAGCCGGAGGGCGAGAACGGTCAGGGCATGGGTGATCGGCCCGGCGTTGATCACTTGAAGACCGGCCTGGCGGGCGTTGCGGGCGATGGCCTGGGTTCGGGGGCGACGCTGGGCATCGTAGGCGTCCAGCGCCGCGGGTACGGGTGCGTTGTCGGCGAGGGCGGCGGCCAGGACGACGGCGTCTTCGATCGATTGCCCGGCGCCTTGGCCGCGATCAGGGCTCATGGCGTGGGCGGCGTCGCCGAGCAGGGCGATCCGGCCGCTGGTGTAGGCAGGTAGATCGGGTAGGTCGTGGATGTCGAGGTGGCGGACCTGTTCGGGCGGCGTGGCCTCCAGGAGGGTGGGGATCGGGTCGTGCCAGCCGGAGACTCGCCGCCGCACTTCCTCCAATTCGTCGTCGAAGCGGACGCCGGGCTGGTCGGCGGTAGTGCCCAGCGCCCAGTAGACCTGGCGCGGTGCGACGGGGTGGATGAGGAAGTAGCGGCCGCGGCCCAGAGTCATGCTGCCGCCCACTGGGATGGAAGTGTCGGCCAGACCGAGCCAGGCGGTGTAGCCGAGGAAGCGCGGGGCGGGGGCCTGCGGCCACAGCAGGCGGCGGGTGAGGCTGTGGATGCCGTCGGCGCCGACGACCAGGTCGGCGTCCTGCCGGCCGGCGGTGTGGGTGACGGTCACCTTCTCGGAGCCCTGGGCCAGGCCGGTGACCTCGACGCCGGTGTGCACCACGTCCTCGGGCAGCGCCTGTCGGAGCAGCCTATGCAGGGCGGCGCGTCGGAAGGCGCGCAGCGGCGGGTTCTGGCCGGTGGGGGCGCGCATCAGGTGGCGACCTGAGGGCAGGCGCATGGCGTGGGTGGCCCAGGTCGGCATGCTCGCCGCTTGGGCCTGTTCGGCCAGGCCGAGTTCGGCCAGGGCGCGCATCGCGTTGGGCGATTGCGACAGGCCCGCGCCCACCTCGCCGAAGGCGTGCACGCGCTCCAGCACATCCACCTGCCAGCCAATGCGGCGCAGGGCGACGGCGGCGGCCAGACCGCCGATGCCGCCCCCGATCACGATCGCGTGGCCGGTCATGGATCCTCCTTGTCCAGCGGTGGAGCCTGTTCGAACACCTTGGCCATCCACGCGAAGGTGGCGTGCGCTTGACGGACGCGTGCGGCCCGTTCGTCGTCGGGGCCGAGCAGATCGAGGCCATGGCGGGTGATGTCGAGGAAAGAGGCGATCCCCGCCACCTGCTGCCGCACCACCGCCTGCCAGGCGTCGTCGGCCATCCGGTAGTACATGGTGCGATCGCCCGGCCGGGTCCTCCATGTGAGGAAGCCCATGCCGGTCAGCAACCGCAGGTTCATGGTCAAAGACGCGCGGCTGGCGCCGATGGCGGCGCTGATCTGGCCGGCCGACTGCTCCGGCGGATCGCAGACCATCAGCCAGCCCAGGATCCGCCCGGCGATCGGCGGCACGCCATCGCGTGCCAGGTGCATGGCGACCTGCTCGGCCCATTCCAGCAGTTGTTCGTCATCGGCCATACGAATCCCCTCCCTTCGTGAGTTTCAGTATGAGCTAAAATCCGCGTATCCAACAAGAGGGTGAGCCGGGAGGTCTGGTCGGCCCGCGACGCGCGTCGCGGAGAAGGAGGGCTTCGGCGCCCTGCTTCTGGGCCTGTTCGCCATCGGCCTGCGACGAGCCCTGCACGCCGGCCGGGGCGCCACCTTGGGGACCCGTCCTCATCGCCACCGCAGCCATCGGCCTGGCCGCGGCTGGGCTGGTACCCGCCGATCCCGCCCTCGATTACCCGCCCGGACAGCCAGAAGGACTCACCGCCCGCTGGAGGCGTTCACCAGGCGGCCGAGCTCGCCCTGTTCGCGGGCCTCAGCGGCGCCGCCTTCGTCCTGGCCCGACGATTGGTCGCGGCCAGCCGCGCCTCAGGTTCTCTCGTCATCATCTTCGCCCTCGCCGCCGCGAGGCCGGTCAGCTCGCCCTCATCGCGATGACGAGCGGCGCACTGGTGCCGTCCACCTATTGGAGAGCGCGCGAGGTGATCAACGCCATCGAGGCACGCCGCGTGCCGGAAGCCGCCGAGCTACGCGAGGCGTACCGAGGACTGGCCCGGCCGAGCTGAGGACGCCTCCGTAGTGACCTGATCTGCTGGCGCCGCCTCAGCTCATCGCGTCAGGAGCTCGGCCGCGCGCTCGAACAGACTCAACTCGTGAGGGTCCTCGTGCCCCCTCTCCGTGAACCGCGCGTGCACGACACGGCCCCGGGCGAGGGCGAGGTCCGCCTCCACCGCATCCAGCTCCCGCTCGGCCGCGGTCACAGCCTCGGTGTCGCCCCGAAGACTGCTCGTTCGTACAGCAGCCTGGCCTGTTCGATTCGGCCGCCCGCACTCATCTCGCCCCGTCCACCGGATTCGCCCGCCTCGTCGAACCCTAGGAGATCAAAACGGGTCATGCGGGATTATCCGCCTTCTGATCCGGATGGTGCGGCAGAGCCCTCGCACAACCGGCCGTGACCGCAACCCGGCATGGTTCGGTCGCCCTGTCGTCACCTTCGGCTCTATCCGCTGTCGGTTAGGTGTGCGGACGCGAGGCGAGGCACGCTCCTGCTCACAAGCTGAGGTGCGGGGCTGTATCGAGTGACGAACCGGGTGACAGCGGCCGCGAACAACCCCGGACGACGGTGGATCACTGTGGACCGTATCCGCATGTCAGAGCCCAAATGGCCGGAGGTCAAGCCTTGATCTTGATTGCCTCGGGACGAAGAGGCCGCAGGTTCAGATCCCACCACCCGACTCGGAAATCGCAGGTCAAGGGCCTGATCGCTGGAGACAGCGGTCAGGCCCTTGATCGTTTGACCGTCTTTGACCGTCGGTCTGAACGCCTCCGGGGGTCACCGGCGGGTTCAAACGAGTTCTCCTGAGCACCTTGATCGTCGCGCCCGACGCCCGGGCGGCCACCATGGCCCGGGTCCAGGTCAGTGTCGTGATGTCACCGGCGTTCCTGGTCACGGTTTGTCGGGGTGGGGCCGCCCGGAGCCAGGCAGGGCACGTCGCCGACATGAGGCACGGGCGGGGCGGGCACGGGGGCGTGCGGCTCGGCAGCAGGTCTCGGTGTGAAGGACACCGATCACGGTCTGCGCTCCGCGTTGGCCAGCGCGGCGGTTCCGGCCAGAGCCAAGGTCGCCTCGGGGGTGATGGGGTGGAACGAGCCTCCGCGTACGTCCCGATATGCCCGCTCCAACGGGGAGGTCCGGAAGAAGGCCGCGCCTCCCACGACATCGAGGGCGAGGTCGACGATGGCCTTCGCCTCGCACACGGCGTGCCGCTTGGCCACCATCAGCGTGATCAACGTCGGCTCGTCCGCCGGAGGGTCGTCGCCGACTTCCTCGACAGCGGCGAGCAGCGCCCACCAGGCCACCCGCAGGCGGGCGGCCATCTCCCCCAGTTGACGTACCGTCGCCGGAGCAGGGTCTCCGGGACGCGCGCCGAGGACGCGGAGCGCCTCGTCGTACGCCCCCCGAGCGATGCCCAGATAGACCGCGCTCACGACGGGCGCGAAGTGAATGGCGGCGACCAGCAGCGGCCCCGCGAGCTTCCCGTACGGCCGACGACCGAGGATCTTGTCGGCCGGGACGAACACGTCGTCGAACACCAGATCATGGCTGGCAGTGCCACGCATCCCGAGGGTGTCCCAGGTCTCGACCATCGACACGCCGGGGCTGGACAGCGGTACCCCGGCGTGCAGGACCTCGGCGTCAGGTCCGGGTTCCCCGAGCACGGCCGAGGTGGAGATGACGGTGGCGACCGGCGCCTGCGAGCAGAACGTCTTCCGTCCGGTGAACCGGAACCCGCCGTCGACCTCGACGGCCGTCGTCATGGGGCACACCCAGTCCGATCCGCCGCTGGTAGCCATGATCATCCCGTCCGTGGCGACTCGGCGCAGCGCGCCCTCGGCGTCCGGCGCGCCTCGACGGTGTCGCCAGCACTGGACCAGGGTCATATAGAGGTGCATGGCCGCGGCCAGCGCGGCCGATCCCGCATGGCGAGCGAGCTCGCCCTCAGCCAGCACGACTTGACGCAGTTCGGCGCCCAGGCCGCCGAACTCCGTGGGTACGGCCAGCCGTAGGTAACCGTGATCCCGCATCGCCTGGTATGCCTCGGCGACGAAGGTAGCGTCCAGGTCGTGTTCCGCCTCGCTCGGCGCGCACCTCAGGCCGACCTTGGCGGCCAGCGCGACGATGTCGGCGTCGTGCTCGGTCGGGTTCTTTGTAAGAGTCATGGCCCGACGGTAAGAACGCCGGCCGCCCGCCTCTAGTACGAAATATGTACCACCTGGTGATTTCGTCTCGGGGTTACCCTGATCGGCGTGGGATCCTCGTACGGACAATTCTGCCCTGTCGCGAAGGCGATGGAGCTGCTCGACGAGCGCTGGACGCTGCTCATCATCCGGGAGTTGGTCACCGGAAGCCGGTACTTCAACGAGCTGCGCCGCGGGGTGCCGAGGATGTCACCCTCCCTGCTGTCCCGGCGACTGAACCGGCTGGAACGCGCCGGCATTCTGGAGCGCCGTCCCGACGGCAACCGGGTGCGGTACCTGCTCACCCCGGCCGGGCATGAGCTGCAGCCGGTGGTCGAAGCACTGGGCGCCTGGGGCATCCGCTGGATCCCTGAGCTGGGCGACGAGGACCTCGACCCGCAATTGCTGCTGTGGGACATGCACCGCAACGTCGACTACGACGTCATCCCTGAACAGCGCACGGTGGTGCAGTTCAGCTTCACCGATGTGGCAGCGCAAACCCGCGACTGGTGGCTGGTCATCACCCGCGGCGAGGCCGACGTATGCGACGACGATCCCGGCTATCCGCTGACCGTGAAGGTGATCGTGGGACTGCGGCGGATGACCGAGATCTGGCGTGGCGATCTCACCTGGTCCGACGCCCTCCGCTCCGGGACTGTCGAGGTACACGGCCCACAGGCGCTACGTCGCGCCCTGCCCCAGTGGTTCAGGCTGTCCACATTCGCCCAGGTCCCCCGGCCGCACCGCTGAGCTGATCGACACGGGAAGGAAGCGGCGCTCCAATCACCGAGGGACGGCTCGGCCGGGCTGCGCCCAGCCCCGAGCGCGCACCGCGCTACACGAAACCCGCGACCTGTCCCACTCCGCGGCCACGATCCGCATCGCCCTGATCGACCTCATGGCCCGCCGCCTCGCCGGCGAATCCATCGCGACCGGGCGAGGCACCTGACCCGAACCAGACGGAATCAGGCACGAGCGATGCCCGGCCGATGGCTTCGCGTGCGAGTGCCTCACCTGTCAGGCGTCGAAGCGGCGGCGCGATGCCTCGATGTCACCGAGGTATTCCTGGGTCCAGGCGCACATTCCATCGACGGTCGCGCGTAGGGCTCGGCCCGGCCTGGTGAGGGTGTACTCGACCCGCGGCGGCACGGTGGGGTGCACGCTCCGCTCGACCAGGCCGTTGCGCTCCAGCATGCGCAGGTTCTGGGTGAGCATCTTGTGGCTGATGCCCTCGATCTCGTTCCGCAACTCGCTGAAGCGCAGGGTGCCTTCACCGAGGGACTCGATGATCAGGAACGCCCACTTGTTGGCGACGTCCGAGAAGATCTCCCGCGCCAAAGAGTCCGCGCGTGTCAGGTCCGCTTCGTCGGGCGAACCCTTGAGCTGCTTGGTCACCATGAGGTTCCCCAGTCACTGAAAAGTGCGTTCTTCCATGTCAGCGGCCACTCTCCTACGGTTCCTGAGTAACCGCAAGAGAGCACATGCGTCGAGGTTCGGTGGAAGCGAGCTCACGGGCTCTCATGACAAGGAGGCAGGCAATATGGCCATCACCCTGGTGAACCCCAGCGGACTGCCGGAAATCGACGCCTACCGGCAGGTGTCGATCGCGTCTGGATCGAAGCTGGTCTTCATCGCCGGGCAGGTCGCCTGGGATGCCGATGGGATCACGGTCGGCGAAGGTGACCTCGCCGCTCAGGTCGAGCAGTGCTACCTGAACATCGGCACTGCCTTGGCCGAGGTCGGTGGTTCCTTCGACGACGTGGCGAAACTGACCGTCTACGTCGTCGACTGGACCCCCGACAAGCTGCGCCTGTTCCTGGAGGGGGTCGCTCGGGCGGCCGCGAAGTTGGGGGTCACCCCGGTACCGCCGGGCACGCTGCTGGGCGTCGCGGCGCTGGACGTACCCGACCATCTGGTCGAGGTCGAAGCCACCGCGATCATCGACTGAACAGGTGCTCTTCGCCCTGAGCCGCTCTTGAACCTCGGGCCTCGAACGGTGTCTCGAACGGGTTCGCTCACCTGGGCATTCGCTGGAATTCGAGGCGGCCTTCGTCTGATCATGCGCTCCGGCCAAGGCGCACGTGACCACGACGAAGGCCGACAGGTGAGTCCGCTGCCTGATGCTGTTCCAGGGAGGCGTTCGCGGAAGCGTCACCTCCTGGGCGCGGTCCGGCGCGGGTCTGCCACCCTGTACGGCGTGCCGCAACGTGTGGAACCGGCTACCCGAGAACTGGCAGTCTCTTAGCCGGAAGATCCGCCGGATTCAGGGGCTTTGGGGGAATTGAGTGGACGGGCTCACGTCAGCGCAAGTGGCCGTGGCGAAACGCAACGACGTACCGCGCAGGTCGAGCAGATCCTTCGGCGCGATCGTCAGAGCCAATGTCCTCACCCTGTTCAACCTGGTGATCGCCATCCTGTGGCTGCTCATCATGATCTTCGGCGAGTGGAAGGACGGGCTGTTCGGGCTGGTCATCGTGGCCAACTCGCTGATCGGCATCGTGCAGGAACTACGCGCCAAACGCACCCTCGACCGCCTGGCCGTGGTCAACGAGGCTCCCGTCAGGGTGCGCAGGGACGGCTCGGAGCGGGAGATCGCGCCGCGCGACGTCGTGCTCGGCGATCTCATCCTCGTCGGGCCCGGTGACCGGCTGCTCGTCGACGGCGAGGTCGTCGCCTCCGAGGGGCTGGAGGTCGACGAGTCGCTGCTGAACGGCGAGGCCGATCCCATTCACAAGGAGCCGGGCGACCAGGTGCTGTCGGGCAGCTTCGTCGTCGCCGGCTCGGGCGCGTTCACCGCCACCAAGGTCGGCGCGGACGCCTACGCCGCGCGCCTGACCGCCGCCGCGAGCACGTTCGCGCTGGCCCGCTCCGAGCTGCGCGACGGCGTCGCCCGCTTCATCAAGTACATCACCTGGCTGGTCGTCCCCATCGGCGCGTTGCTGATCTACAGCCAGGTTGGCCACCACGCGGACTTCGGGACCGCCATCACCGGCGCCGTGGCCGGCATCGTCACCATGATCCCCGAGGGGCTGGTGCTGATGACCAGCATCGCCTTCGCGGTCGGCGTCGTACGCCTGGGCCGTCGCAAGTGTCTGGTGCAGGAGCTCCCCGCGATCGAGGGCCTGGCCAGGGTGGACGTCCTGTGCCTGGACAAGACCGGTACCCTCACCGCCGGCGGGATGGACCTCGGCGAGGTGCTGCCGCTGCGCGATGGCGAGCCGGTCGAGGACGCTCTCGCCGCCCTCGCCAACGCCGACCCGCGCCCCAACCCCACGGCTCAGGCCATCCAGGCCCGCTACCCCTCCGCACCGCCCGGCTGGACGGCCAGGCACCGGGTGCCGTTCTCCTCCGCCCGCAAGTGGAGCGGCGCGGACTTCGACGGCCACGGAGCGTGGATCCTCGGCGCTCCGGACGTCCTCATCGACCCCGGCAGCCCCGCGCATGCCGAGGCGAGCGCCCTCGCCTCCACCGGTGCCCGCGTGCTCGCGCTCTGTCGCGCCCCCGGCCTGGACGGGCAGAGCGGGCAGGGCGCGGAGGCCGTCGCGCTTGTCACGCTCACGCAGCGCCTGCGCCCCGACGCCCAGGAAACCCTGGCGTACTTCGCCAAGCAGGGCGTCACC
This sequence comes from Microtetraspora glauca, assembly GCF_040656155.1. Lineage (NCBI taxonomy): Bacteria > Bacillati > Actinomycetota > Actinomycetes > Streptosporangiales > Streptosporangiaceae > Microtetraspora > Microtetraspora glauca. Next base: position 123,791 of record NZ_JBFALK010000014.1, on the reverse strand, counting down.
GTCAAGGTCATCTCTGGCGACAACCCGCAGGCCGTCTCCGCCATCGCCACCACCCTTGGCATACCCGGGGGCGACAAGGCCGTCGACTCACGCACCCTCCCCGACGACGACCCGGACAAGATCGCCGAGATCCTCGACGCCAACACCGTTTTCGGACGGGTCACCCCCCATCAGAAGCGGATGTTCGTCGGCGCGCTCCAGTCACGCGGCCACGTGGTGGCGATGACCGGCGACGGCGTCAACGACGTGCTCGCGCTCAAGGACGCCGACCTCGGCATCGCGATGGGCGCGGGCAGCCCCGCCACCAAGGCGGTCGCTCAGGTGGTCCTCCTGGAGAACCGCTTCTCCACTCTTCCCTACCTGGTGGGCGAAGGACGCAGGGTGCTGGCCAACATCGAGCGCGTCTCCAACCTGTTCCTCACCAAGACCTTCTACGCCATCACACTGTCGCTGCTCACCGGCGTGATCGGGCTGGCCTTCCCCTTCGCGCCGCGGCACTCCACCCTGGTCAACGCGCTCACCATCGGTGTCCCCGCCTTCTTCCTCGCGTTGGCGCCCACCCTTCAGCGAGCCGAACCGGGGTTCGTGCCCCGGGTGCTGCGCTTCGCCGTACCCGCGGGCGTCGCGTGCGCGGCCGCGGTGCTCCTGTCCTTCTGGGCCGGGCACATCCCCGCCTCCACCCTGGAGCAGGACCGCACCTCCGCCGTCATCACCCTGTTCCTGGTCACCTGGTGGGTGCTCGTGCTGGTCGTACGCCCCGTGACGGCCTGGCGGATCGGGCTGGTCGCGGCCATGGCCGGGCTCTTCGTGCTCGCGCTCACCCTCCCGTTCGTCCAGGACTTCTTCGCCTTCGATCCCGGCGACCTCTATGACAACCTGATCGCCGTGGCCATCGCCGCCGTCGGGGCCGCGGTCATCAGCCTCGCCGTCAAACTCACCCCGCCCTTGAGACCACGCCGATGATCAGTAGGCGGTGACCGGTTTCTCAGCCCGGTGGGGCGCGACGGCGGCGCTGAACTCCGTGCAGGACCTCACGTACCCGCTGTGGTGGCGGATCCTGCCCGGGGACGACGCCGCCCCCACCTTCGTGTTCTGGACCGTCGGACCGGGGATGGCCCGCCTGCAGGCACTGCCGGGGCAGCGGGTCCTCGAGGCTCGGCTATCTGCTCAAGGAGCGGGTCGGCCGCGTCGAGCAGTTCCTCGACGCCCTGCACCGGGTGGCCGGTGGCGGCACGGCCATCGACCCGGACGTCGTCACGCAACTGCTCACGCGCACCCGTACCGACAGCGGGCTGGAACGGCTGACCGCCCGGGAACGCGACGTGCTCGCCTGATGGCGGAGGGCCTGGGCAACGCGGCCATCGCCGAACGGCTCTTCGTCACCGAAGGCGCCGTGCACAAGCACATCCGCAGTATCTTCGCCAAGCTCGACCTGGCGCCCACCGACCGGGCGGACCGGAGGGTCACCGCCGTCCTGCCGCAAGAGCTGGGTTTCGGCTCGGGGATGACCTGCCGGCGGAGGCTACGGGACCGGCGCCAGGCCGGGGTGTGGCAGAAGCTGCACGAACTACTGCTGGGCGAGCCGCATGCCACGGGCAAGCGTGACTGGTCCAGGGCGGTGATCGACAGCTCCCACACAGGACTTTTCATAGCAGTCGGGCCCGCGCAGCCTCACAGCCGGGATCTCAGCACGTCGACCTCACAGCCCGGCGCGAACGGGTCGAAGCCGTGCTCGACCAGCCAGCGAACATTCAGCAGGCTTCGCACCGACCCCCACGCGCGGATCACGTCGAGGTCGACGTCGGTGCCGTAGCCGGCGACGACGTCGCCGAGGTGCTCCTCGTGTCCGAGCGTCACGGTGGCGAGGTCGTACAGGGCATCACCTTGGCCTGCCTCGGACCAGTCGATGATGCCCGTGATCCCGTCGCCGTCGACGAACACGTGATCGATCTGCAGGTCGCCGTGCGTGAAGACCGGTGTCCACGGCCGGAGCGCGGCCTCGGCGACCTGGCGGTTGCGGGTGACCAGGTCGGCGGGCAGGACGCCGTTCGTCACGAGCCACTCGCACTCGCCGTCGAGATCCGCCGCCAACTCGTCGAGGCCCCGGCCGGCCTGGCCGGACCTGGGCGGCAACGGCGCGTCGTGCAACCTCCGGATGGCGGCGCCCGCCGCGGCCCACGCTGCCGGGGACGCGGTCGACGGCTCGCCGAGGCGGCCGAGCGCCGTCCCCGGGACCGCGGCGATCGCGAGCACCGGCGGCTTGTGCCACAGGACCTTCGGGGTCGGGACCGGCGCCAGGGCCATCGCCTCGACCTCGACGTCGATGCGCGCCTGATCGGCGTCCACCTTCAGGAACACGTCGCCGACGCGCAGGGTCGCGCGCTCGGAATGGGCGACGACCATTTTGACCTCATCCATGGGCGACCAGTATCCCGGGGGCGATCGTCGACTTCACCGGGTTTATCGCGTGCGATCGCGCGGCTGACCGCGTCCCGCTACCAAGCGGCCTCGTGCGCGACACCGACCGCTGACCAGGTCAAGTCCACCACTTTTGTTAGGAGCCCTTCAGAGGACACCCGGCGCCGCGGCTGAGCCCGCCGCGCCCTCTCCGCCGACGAGGCCCCGGGCCCCTGCCACCGGCAGGTCTCGGGCCTCTCGCGTTCCAGCCTGCTGTACCTCGGTGCGGCAGGACGCTGTACGGCATTTCGAGCAGGTGGTGGGAGCGACTCGGGCGGGGGCGAACTGCTGGAATTTCATCTCGTTCCCGCAAACCCCCCACCCCACGGAGGATCCGCCCGATGAGCATGCCCACGCGGCCCGACGCCGACGGCCTGACGATGCTCACCGCGGGCGCTCTCGGCTACGGCCTCGCGTCCGTCGTGCTTCTCGCCGTCACCCGTGGCCGCCTCGGCTACCGCGGCCCCCGCGACTGACTCCCGCAGGTGCGCGTCGAGGCTCCGAGCCCGACCGGATTACCCCTGCGGCGGTTCCCCCGCCTCCGGTGACGGCCGAGACCCCTCAGATCATGGGCATCCGGGAGATCAGTCGAACATGTCGGTGTCGGAGCGGACGATCTGCTCGTAGAGGGGCTGAAAGCTGATCCAGCCGACCAGGTCGTTGCCGATCTGGCCGTGGGTGAGCTTGGCCTGCTCATGGTCGATCGGCACGGTCGGCCCCGCCGCCTTGGCCAGCAGCTGGGCCTGGCACGAGCGCTCCATCGTGATGAACCACCAGGCGGCGGCGTCCACGGAGTCACCCACCGTCAGCAGCCCGTGGTTGCGCAGGATGACGGCCTTGTGCGAGCCGAGCGCCTGGGCGATGCGCCGGCCTTCCTCGATCTCCACCACCACGCCGGTGTAGTCGTCGAACAGGCCGTGGTCCTCGTAGAAGGCGCAGGCGTCCTGGGTCAGCGGCTCCAGCAGCGTGCCGAGCGAGGACAGCGCCTTGCCGTACACCGAGTGCGAGTGCGCGGCGGCGACCGCGTCGGGGCGGGCCTGGTGGACCATCGCGTGGATGGCGAAGGCGGCCTGGTTGACGTGGTACCTGCCGTGTACGACCTGGCCCTGGTGGTTGACCAGGATGAGGTCGCTGACCTTGATGTGCTTGAAGCTCATGCCGAACGGGTTGACCCAGAAGTGGTCCGGATGCTCGGGGTCGCGGGCGGTGATGTGCCCGGCCACCCCCTCCTCGAAGCCGAACCTGCCGAACAGGCGCAGCGCGGCGACCAGGCGCTCCTGGCGGTGCCGGCGCTCGGCCTCGACGCTGTCGAACATCTCCGGCAGCCGGAAGATCAGCTCGTCGGTGGGGATCGGCTCCAGGTCCATCGTGCCTCCAGCACTGAGGGGTCGACTTCGGCGAGCAGCCAGGCGGTACGGGCTCGCCGGTACGGTGACCGGCTCACCACGCGGGCCCACGATCGGCTGCGCGCCGATCATCGGAAGGCCACCGGTCCAGCGTGCCGCCCGAACTCCCCTATATCAACGTTCGGCAGATGCGAATACGGTTTGCGCAGAAATGATCGCCTGGACGTCGCGACGCTCTGCTACGGTTACCGGCATGAAGCGCGCTGCCATGACGACGACGCCGGAGAGTGTCCCGGCGCGCTGACAACAGTCTTAGTCCGAAGCCCCGGGGCGAGTGCCCCGGGGCTTCGTCTTTCGGTCGCTCGCCCGACGTACGCGAGGAGACCGCCATGCATGACCACCGCAAGCTCGGCCGCGAGCTGGGCCTGTTCGACACCGACCCGCTGATCGGCTCGGGCCTGCCGTACTGGCTGCCCGATGGCGCGGCCGTACGGCACACCCTGGAGGAGTACATCCGCGCCGCCGAGCGGCGGGCGGGCTACCGGCACGTGTACTCGCCGGTGCTCGGCAAGCGGGAGCTGTACGAGATCTCGGGGCACTGGTCGCATTACAGCGACGACATGTTCCCTCCGATGGACCTCGGCGGTGAGCAGGTCGTCCTGCGGCCGAGCCTGTGTCCCCACCACGCGGTGATCTATCGCTCCCGCTCGCACAGCTACCGTGAGCTGCCCCTGCGGATGGCCGAACTGGGGGCCATGTACCGCTCCGAACTCTCGGGTGTGCTCGGCGGGCTGACCCGCGTCCGGGCCATCCAGCTGAACGACGCGCACATCTTCTGCACTCTGGACCAGGTCGCCGAGGAGGCACAGGCCGCCCTGGAGATGATCGGCCGGGCATACGAGGCGCTCGGCATCAGCCCGAGCCGCTACCGGCTCTCCCTCCCGGGCCCTGGCGGGAAGTACGTCGCCGCTCCCGAGATGTGGCGGCGATCCACCGCCCTGCTGACCGATGTCCTCGACCGCTCCGGCCTGTCCTACGAGGCGGCCGAGGGGGAGGCCGCGTTCTACGGACCCAAGATCGACGTTCAGATCACCGACAGTGCCGGCCGGGAATCCACCCTGTCCACCGTCCAGGTCGACTTCCATCAGCCCGAGCAGTTCGACCTGCACTACATCGGCGCGGACGGCGCGAAACACCGGCCGGTCATGATCCACCGCAGCATCATCGGCAGCGTGGAACGCGCCGTCGCCCACCTCATCGAGCAGCACGGCGGCGCCTTCCCCGCCTGGCTCTCCCCCACCCAGTTGATGATCCTCCCGGTCTCCGAAGCCGAGCTGCCGAACGCCGCGGCGCTCGCCCGGCGATGCGTCGACCTCGGGCTGCGGGCTGAAATCGCCGGGCCGGAACGCGGCAGCCTGGGGGCCCGCGTCCGGGATGCCCGCCTTGTGCCCTACCACGCCGTCATCGGCGCCAAGGAGGCCGCCGACGACCACGTCGCCCTTCGCCTGCGTGACGGGCGCCGCCTCGACCCACGGCCCGCGGGCGACGTCCTTACCCGTATCGGCGCGCTCGTCGACGCCCACAGCACTGTCCTGTGGGACGGCACCGCCTCGTGACGACGACAAGGCCGCATCCTGCCGCCACCCGGCGCACCTCGACCCGGACGTACCGGCTGGGAGGCCGGCTCCGATCTTCGGAACCGGCCTTCTCCTGTCATGAGACGGCAGTGCCGTGCGTGCCGTGATCTCCTGAGGCCGACGTCGGCAGGGCCTCTCGCAGCCATGGATCGAGAGGGGCGGGCGAGGTCGGACGTTTTCCTGGAGTCACCTCCCGCCGGTGTGCCCCCAGCGACATCCCAAACATCACTCATTGTGATAGTTATGTGACGGCACGCGACCGGCAAAGTGTCGGGGCTCTCTGCCACAGAATCGCAATGGGGGATCGTCATGCTGGTCTGCGTACTCGCCATCGCCTCGGCGATCGGCACGGTGGCCCTGGCCGCCTTCCTCTTCAGGAAACTCGACCGGGGCACGGACGACCGTGATCCCGGCGGTCCCTCCACGGGCCACGCGGGATCGATGCTGTCGGCGTTGTTCCTGCTGGTGTTCGCGATCGCGATCATCGTGCCGTGGACGACGACCGACGCCGCCCGTGAGAACACCTACGCCGAGGGCGAGGCGGCCGTGGAGACCTACTGGGCGTCCACGGCGCTGCCCGCTCCGGCCGCTTCTGAGGTGCAGGCGCAGTTGCGCGGCTACCTCGGCTTCGTGCTCGACAAGGAATGGCCGCTCATGGCGCAGGGGCGACTCAGCTCCGAAGGTTCGGCGCGGCTCAACCAGCTCCGCGTCCAGGTGACGAGCATGAGCCTGACCGGAGACGAGGCGGAGAACGCCCGCAGCGCGGTCCTGGACGCCGTCGCCGACCTGTCGGCCGCCCGCCATCAGAGGGCGGCGGACGCCAAGGCCACGCCTCCCTCCGGAGTCCTGGCCCTGACGATCCTGACCGGTGTCGTGGTCATCGTCTTCCCGTTCCTCGCGGGTGCCCGGCCCCGTGGCATGACGATCCTGCCCCTGATGGTGATGGCGGCGCTGCTCGGGGTCGGCGTCTACCAGGCGTGGGACATCTCGCACGTGTTCAGCGGCGGGCTGGCGGTCAAGCCGGACGCGCTCACGGCGGCACTGCAGGAGATCCAGCAGATCCCTCTGGGCCGGTGAGCATGGGAGTTCGACGCGTGCCGGCGCCGTGGGCCGGACTGCTCGCGGGTGCGGTGCTCATCGGTTCCGTGGTCGCGGGACCGCTGGACGCCGCCCCCGCGTCGGCCGACGCGGCCACCTCGTCCGCCGCGCGGGCCGTGGCCGCGCGCGCACCACTCCGTACGGGCGACTCGGGCGGCTCCGGCGACGACGGCCCGGCGGCCGGCCTGGAGATATCGGTCTGTGTCGAGCTGGACACGGTGGTCAGCCTGGGACTGGGGATCGGCATAGGGATTCCTCCTTGCGACTGCCGTCCCGAATGCTCGCCGCCCCGACCGGTGCCTCCGCCGGAACCGGTCGTCGAGCAGACACCCCCTCCGGCACCGACGCCGACACCGGCTCCGACACCGGCTCCGACACCGCCGGTTCGGCAGGTCACACCGCGTCCGGAGAAGCCGAGCCCGCCGGCGCGCCGCGTCGTGGAACCGCCGCCCTCACCTTCCCCGGTGACGACCACTCCCCGGACGCGGGTGCGCCGCGCGGCGAAGCGCCCCGTCAAGCGCGGGAACCCACTCGCCACGATCCTCGTCATGGTCGTCATCACGACGGTGATCGCGGCGGCGGCGGGTGTGGCCTTCGCCGGACGGTAGGCGCGGCTCGCCGCGGACTGGTGTCGGGCCGTCGGCATGAGCGGCACGCCGACCTCCTGGAGCGGGAGGAGTTCGACGCCGGATACCGGCTCCTCGTCGCGGAGGTGTGACGCCGCCGGCGTCGCCCGGACTCGACGGTCAACGCGCGTGCCGCGCCCCGCTCAACGGCCCTTCCAGACGGGCGGGCGCTTCTCGGCGAAGGCGGTGGCGCCCTCGCGCGCGTCCTCGGAGTCGAAGACCGGGTCGATGATCTTCTGCTGCTCCGCCCATGCTTCATCGAGCGTCCAGTCGGAGCCGGCGCGGGCGATCTTCTTGGTGGCGGAGACCGCGAGCGGGCCGCCCGCCGCCACCGCGGCCGCGAGCGCGAGCGCCTCCTCCAGGGCGGTCCCTTCGGGTACGACCCGGTTAACCAGCCCGGCCTCCATGGCACGCCGCGCGCCGATCGGCTCGCCGGTCAGCAGCATCTCCATGGCGACGATGAACGGGACCCGGCGCGGGAGGAGGAGCGCGCCGCCCGCGGCCGCCACGAGAGAACGCTTCACCTCGGGGACGCCGAATCTCGCGGTCTCCCCCGCCACCACGAGGTCGCAGGCCAGCACGAGTTCGAAGCCGCCCGCCAGGGCCCATCCCTCGACGGCGGCGATGAGCGGCTTGGCCGGCGGGGTCACGCTGATGCCGGCCAGGCCACGGCCCTCGATGCTCGGGCTCTCGCCCGCGAGGAACGCCTTGAGGTCCATTCCGGCCGAGAACACCCCGCCCGCTCCGGTCAGGACGCCCACTCTCAGCTCGTCCGACGCGTCCAGCTCGTCGACGGCGTCGGCGACGCGCCGGGCCACCGCCGCGTTGAGCGCGTTGCGCGCCGACGGACGGTTGATCGTGATGATCTGCACCCCGTCCCTGCGCTCGACGAGCACCTCGTCGTCCGCTCCCGTTCCCCTGTCCATCGGCATGTCGGCCCTCTATCCGTGTCAATGGCGGTCTCAGCGTGCCCGGCGGCGATGGCTACCGGCACGGCGGCAGCCGACACCATAGCGCCTTTCTGATTCTGACGTTAGTATCAATTTTGCCCTCCCGGCGACCACGGGAGCGCGCATCGCGAGCACCGGCGTCGACGCGAGACCGGAGGACGGCAGCATGGGGCGCAAGATTCTCTTCATCACCACCGACCAGCAGCGCTACGACGCCTATGGATGCAACGGTGGGACGATCGCCAGAACACCGGTGACGGACGGCCTGGCCGCGGAGGGCGTCCGGTACGAGCGGGCCTACTGCGCGAACGCGGTGTGCAGCCCGGCACGGTCGAGCATGCTCACCGGGCAGTACCCCCGGACGCACGGCGTGATCGCCAACGGCGTCCCGCTGCCGCCGGACGCGCCGAGCGTCGCCCAGGTGCTGACCGACGCGGGCTATCGCACCGCCCTCATCGGCAAGGTCCACTTCGAGCCGATCGCCGACCCGGCGGGGCTGTACGAGCAGAACCGGCTCGCGCTGGCCGGGGAGCACGGTCCCTACCGAGGGTTCGAGCACGTGGAGTTCGCCGGGCACGGCACCTTCGGCGCCTCGCACTACGCCAACTGGCTGCGGGAGAACCACCAGGGCGAGGACGGCGGGTTCCTCCGCACGTTCTCCACCGCGCCGGGAGGGGACACCGGGGCTCCGGGCGTCGCGCCCAACCCGATCCCGCGCGAGCACTACCACACCGACTGGGTCGCCGACCGGGTGATCGCGTGGCTCGACTCCCTCGACGAGGACGACGACTGGTTCTGCTGGATGAGCTTCCCGGACCCGCACCATCCCTGGGACCTGCCCGCCTCCGAGAGCGCCCGCGTCGACTGGCGCGACCTGGACCTCCCGGCGGGACACCCGGGCTCCGACGAGCGGATCCGCGAGATCCTGGCCGACCGGCCGGCGCACTGGCTCGCGTGGTACGACGGCTCGGTCCCGAACATCGACGGCGCCCCCGGCGACTTCGTCCCCGCCGCGCTGACCCACGACCAGATCCGCGAGATCAACGCGCTGGTCCACGCCAAGAACGAGATGCTCGACGAGGCGTTCGGGCGCGTGCTGAACAGGATCGAGGAACGCGGATGGGGTGACGCCACCGACGTCATCGTCACGACGGACCACGGCGAGTTCCAGGGGGACCTCGGGCTGCTGTTCAAGGGGCCCTACCACGTCGACGCGCTGCTGCGGCTGCCGATGATCTGGCGGCCGGCCAGGTCGGCGGAGGTGCCCCCGGCGGTGGTGCCCGAGCCCGTGGAGCAGGTCGACCTGGCTCCCACGTTCTGCCGGATCGCGGGCGTTCCCGTACCGGAATGGATGCAGGGCGCTCCGCTCCCCACCGCGAAGGGCTCGGGCCGGGAACGGGCGATCATCGAGTGGGACAGCCAGCTCGACACGGGCTACCGGCTGAGGACGATCGTGAAGGACGGCTGGATCTGCACCGTCTACGAGCCCACGGACCGCGAGTACGGGATGCCGAAGGCCGACCGGTACGCGAGCTTCGCCATGAGCCCGCCGGAGCGCGAGATCGTCTACGACGGCTTCGAAGGCGAGCTGTACGACCTGGAGGAGGATCCGCACCAGTGGGTCAACCGGTGGGACGACCCCGCCGTGGCCGGCGTGCGCGCCGCCCTCGTGGCCGATCTCCGCGCGCATCTCGCCCCCGCCCGCGAGCCGCGGCTGCGCCCCGTGGCGATGGGATGACGACGGCGATGGAGTAACGACGGCGGCGGGACGGCCGCGACGCCGCGATGGCGCCACGCCGTACCGGTCCCGCGCACGCACGCGACGGGACCCGGTCACCCGGACGCGATCACCCGGACGCGGTCATCCTCGGCACGGCCGAAAGGAGGCGGCGGGTGTAGGGGTGGTCGGCCGTCTCCTCGGTCAGGCTCGCGGCCGAGTGCTCGTCGACCACCTCGCCCTTGTTCATGACGAGGATCCGGTCGCAGACGAGCCGGATGACGCTGATGTCATGGCTGATCAGCAGGTAGGCGAGGTCGCGCTCCCGCTTGAGGTCGAGCAGGAGCTGCAGGATCTGCGCCTGTACGGAGACGTCCAGGGCCGACACCGACTCGTCGAGCACGATCAGCGACGGGGACACGGCCAGCGCGCGGGCGATGGAGGCGCGCTGCCGCTGCCCGCCGGACAGGCCACCCGGCCTGCGCCCGGCCACCGCGGACGACAGGCCGACCTGGTCCAGCAGCGCCATCGCCTGCCGGTCGGCCTCGCGCCTGTCCACGCCGTGCCAGAGACGCAGCGGCTCGGCCACGATCTCCGTGATGGTCATCGCCGGGTTGAGCGAGGTGTACGGATCCTGGAAGACCATCTGGACCGTCTTCCAGATGGTCCGGTCCATCCTGCGACGCGCGTACATCTCCTGGCCCGCGACGCGTACGGACCCGGAGTCGGGCCGGACGACGCCGCAGACGATGCCGGCCAGGGTCGACTTTCCCGAGCCGGACTCGCCGACGACGCCCATCCATTCGCCCTGGGCGATCCGCAGGCTGACGCCGTCGACCGCGACGGTCGGCGTGCCCCGGCGCAGCCCGTTCCCCGTGCGGTAGGTCTTGGTGACCGACTCGACCTCGACGAGCACGTCAGACTCCGCCTTCCGCTCGACGCTCATGGTGGTGATCCTGTTCCGGACGGCCGACGTGGACGCACCGTACGAGATGGCCGGGCGCGTAGGCGTCCAGGGTGGGGTGCGTCTCGTCGCACTCCGCCGTGCGAAGCTCGCACCGGGCCGCGAACCTGCATCCCGTGCGCACCTCGCCCGCCTGCGGGACCCGCCCGGGAAGGGAGTACAGGCCGCCGGCCGCGATGGCGTGTTCCGGGGTGCACCGCTGGAGCGCGCGGACATAGGGGTGCAGCGGGCGTCGCAGCACGTTCTCCGTCTCGCCCTGCTCCACCAGCTCTCCGGCGTACATCACGAGCAGCCGGTCGCACCGTTCGCCCACGAGGGCGAGATCGTGGGACACGAGGAGCACGGCGAGCCCCATGTCGGCGCGGAGCCGGTCGAGGAGGTCCATCACCCCTCGTTGCACGGTCACGTCCAGCGCCGTGGTCGGCTCGTCCGCGACGAGGACGGACGGGCGGTGCGCGATCGATATGGCGATCATGACGCGTTGCCGCATGCCGCCGGAGAACTCGAACGGATACTGGCGGGCGCGCTCCGCGGGACGGGTGATCTCGACGCGTTCGAGGACCTCTACCGCCTCCCTGCGCGCGTCGCGGCGGGAGGTCCCCGGCCGCCGGAGCCTGATCGCCTCGGCCACCTGGTCTCCCACCCGCATCGAGGGGTTCAGGCTGGTCATGGGGTTCTGGAAGACCATCGCCACGCCGTCGTGCCGGGTACGCGCGGTGGCGTCCGTACCGGCCGCCCGGCCGTCGATCTCGACGGCGCCACGCGCCAGCCGTACACCGCGGGGCAGCAGGCCCGCCACCGCCGACGCGGTCAGGCTCTTCCCGGAGCCGGACTCGCCGACCATCCCCACCATCTCGCCCCGCCGGACGGCGAAGGAGACGTCGGTGACCAGCGGCGTGCTCTCGTGCGGGCGATCAAGCTCCACGGTCACGTTGTCGACCGTGAGCACGGTCTTCCCCGGCTCGCTAGCCACGGCGCTCCCCCTCGCTCTCGATGTCACCGATCACGTTCAGGCTGAGGATCAACAGGGACAGCACCGCCGCGGGGATCAGCACGACCCTGGCGTCGGAGGCCAGCATGGCCGCCGCTCCGGACAGCATGGTGCCGAGGCTCGCGTCCGGTGACTCGACGCCGACTCCGAGGAAGCTGATGCCGGCCTCGATCAGCAGGGAGAGCCCGAGCAGGTAGCTGACCTGGACGCGGACCTGGGCGCGGATCCCGGGAAGCAGGTATCTCCACAGGATCCGCACATGCGAGCACCCCGACATCCGGCCGGCCAGCAGGTACGGCATGGTCGCCACCCTGATGGTCTCGGCCCGCATGACGCGGTAGATCCGGGGGGCGAAGATCACCCCGAGTGTCACCATCTGCCCCGTGATGCCGGTACGGAGCGCGGTGTGGACGGTGAGCAGGAGCACGAGCGCGGGGACGGTGAGGACCACGTCCGCGATCCGGGCGCTGACCGTGTCGAACCAGCCGCGGCGGTATCCGGCGAGCATCCCCGTGGGAAGCCCGATCAGCGTGGCGACGACGATCGCCGTCAGCCCCGCGAACAGCGAGGTGCGGATCGCCCAGAGCAGCCGGGCGAGCAGATCGCGTCCGAGCTGGTCGGTCCCGAGCAGGTGGTCGGCGGAGTACCTGGCCAGGGTGTCGCCCAGGTCCTGCTCGTTGGGTTCCGCGAGCGAGAGGAACGGCACGAGCAGCGCGATGAGCAGGCAGATCAGCACGAACCCGAGGGCGAGCGTCCCCGGCCATCCGAGGCGGACGCGCCGGCCGGCGCCCGCCGTCGGTTCCGCGGGCCCGGCCGCCCGGACCGGCTCGGTTTCCAGCACCTCGGTCATGACAGCCCCCTCGACGCGGGATTGAGCCAGAGCGCGATGAGATCGGTGACCAGGTTGACCGCCAGGATGACCAGGGCGAACAAGGTGACCAACGCCTGCACCACGGGGAAGTCCTGTCCCTGGACGGCCTCCAGGGTCAGGGTGCCGATGCCGGGGATCGAGAACACCGACTCCACCAGCAACGCGCCGGTGATGAGCACCCCGATCTCCAGGCCGATGACCGTGACCCAGGGCGCGGAGGCGTTGCGTGCCACGTGCCGGAAGAAGACGCCGCTCGGCGACACGCCTTTCATCCGCGCGGTCCTGACGTAGTCGGCCTCGTACTCCTTGATCAGGGACGCCCGGAAGGTACGCGTCTGGACGCACATCAGGCCGAGAGCGAGCGACGCGGACGGCAGCACCAGGAACCGGAAAGTGGTCAGCAGGCCCGCCTCGGCCGGAGTCCGGTAGCCGCCGGACGGGAACCAGCCGAACCACAGCGAGAACACCAGGATGAGCACGTAGCCGACCAGGAAGTTGGGAACGGCGATGCCCAGCACGGCGACCGCTCCCAGGCCGCGGTCCACGAGCCCCCCGGGGCGCGCGCCGACCGCGCTTCCCATGAGCACGGAGGCCAGGACCGCCACCGCCAGCGCCAGGAAGGACAGCAGCAGCGTCGCCGGCAGGTACTGGCCGACCAGGCCGAGCACGTCGCCCCGGTGGTGGAGCGACTCCCCGAAGTCGCCGCGCACCGCGTGGGCCAGCCAGTCCAGGTACTGCGCGACGACGGACCGGTCCAGTCCCAGGCTCTGGCGGACCTGCGCCACCTGTTCCGGCGTGGCGGACTCTCCGGCCACGACGGCCGCGGGATCCCCGATGGAGAACAGCATGACGTACGTGCAGCAGGTGACCACGATCAGCGTCGGTACGGCGACGACGGCGCGCAGCGCGGCCTGCCTCAGGATCAGAGTGAGCATCGACCAAGCCTTCGGGGGATTGGCCGGGACCGTTCGGGGACCCGATCGGCCCCGGCCGCTTCGCGGACCGGTTGCGCCGCGTCAGCCCTTGACGCCGCGGAACGAGGGGAAGGCCGGCGCCCAGGGGTTGCGCCATCCCGAGACCGTCGACGACGTGGCGTAGCTCGTCTTCGTGGTCAGGATGGGCATGAACATGAAGTCCTTCATGACCGCGGTCGAGAGCTTCCGGTACACCTCGGTGCGTTTGTCCTGGTCGGTCTCCCGTACGGCCTCGGCGGCCAGCCGTACGACCTCGGCGTCGCGGAAGCCGCCCGGGTTGTACAGGCCCGTCGGCAGGACGTACCGCGCGACCGTGGTGGCGGGGTCGAAGGTGTTGCCGCTGGCGCCGACGGCCACCGCGACGCTCTTCTCCGCGGTGAACTTGCCGACCACCTGGGGCGGAGCCACCAGGCTGACCGACGCCTGGAGGCCGATCGTGTTCATCTGCTGCTGCAGGACCGAGGCGAGCTGCTCCATGACCTGGTTGCCCGCGACGGTGACGATCTCCACCTTGGCACCCGTCGCGCCCGCGTCCTGGATCAGCTTCTTGGCCTTCTCCAGGTCGAACGGCACCGCCGTGAGCCCGAAGGCGGGGTCGTACTGGGCGCTGCCGGCCGCGAAGAACTGCCCGGTCGGCTCGCACTGGCCCTGGAAGAGCCCCTTGCAGATCGCCTCACGGTCCACGGCCAGGTTGACGGCCTCCCGGACGCGCACGTCGTCGAACGGCTTTATCTCGGTGTTGAAGGAGAAGGAGAAGTTCTCCGTGCCGAGGCTGCGCTCGATCTTGTAGCCCGCGGCCTCCGCGGCCGTGACCATCTGCTCGGGGACGACGGTGACGTCCAGGTCGCCCGTACGGATGGCGTTGAGCTTCGCGTCGTCGGTGAGGTAGTTGATCTCCAGCGTGTCACTGGCCGCCGCCCGCGGGTCCCAGTAGTCCGGGTTCTTCGCGTAGACGATGCGGTTGGGCTGGACGGTCTTGACGGTGTACGGCCCGATGCCCGCCGACTGCCTCGTCAGGTCCGTGCCGCCGTCGATGGCCTTGTCGGAGATCATCATTCCGGAGGGGCCCGCGAGCGTGCGCGGGAGGTCCCCCACGCCGGCCGGGTTACGGAACCGCACCTTCGCCGGACCTGCCTCCTCGACGGTCACCCCCGCGAGTTCGGGGGCGTTGGTGCTCTGCTTGAGGGTCTGCGACCGCTTCACGTTGGCGAGGACCGTCGTGGCGGTGAAGGGGGTGCCGTCGGGGAACGTCAGCCCCTCGCGCAGCGTGACGTCGAGGAAGGGCCCGTCTCCGTCCTCGCCGGCCTTCCATTCGGTGGCGAGCATCGGCTGGACGCTCTGGTCGGGGGCGAGGTACGTCAGCGAGTCGTACAGCGGCTGGGTGTAGACCACCATCTGCCGCACGGGGATGAGGTCGGGGTCCAGGGTCGTGTCGGCCAGGACGGCACCGAACGTGAACGCTCCGCCGGGCGCTTCCTTCGTGGCGCCCGCGCCATCGTCAGAACCGCCGCAGGCCGAAATCAGTCCCAGTCCCAGCACGGCCGTGGCCGCCGCGAGTCGTCTTTTCATAGTGGGGGGCCTCGAATCCTTCCCGGGGCGCGCACGCATTCCGGAAGAAGTGTGATGTGGAACACTCGATTCCTGAAACTGACTTTATCCTCAGAATCTGAGCTACGGCAAGGGTCCGAGGATGGCCGGACCTCGCGCTACTTGGGAGGGAGGCGCACGCCCGCGTCGACGCGGACCACCTCGCCGTTGATGTAGCCGTTCTGGAGGAGTTCGAGCGCCAGGGAGGCGAACTCCTCGGCCCGCCCGAGACGGCGCGGGAACACCACGTCCTTGGCGAGGTGCGCCTTGAACTCCTCGGCGTCCGGCCCGCTGCCGTAGATCGGCGTCTCGATGAGTCCGGGCGCGATCGTGTTCACCCGTACGCCGATGACCGCGAGGTCGCGGGCCAGCGGCAGCGTCAGCCCGACCACGCCACCCTTGGAGGCGCTGTAGGCGGCCTGGCCGACCTGGCCCTCGAACGCCGCGACGGACGTCGTGTTGACCATCGCGCCGCGCGCGCCGTCCTCGTCCGGCTCGTTGTGCGACATCGCCGTTCCCGCCAGGCGCACCACGTTGAAGGTGCCGATCAGGTTGACCTCGACCACCTTCCGGAACGCCTCCAGGTCGTGCGCCGACGCGTACGTGCCGTCCCTGCCGACGGTCCTGGACAGGCTCGGGATGCCGGCACAGTTCACCACCGCCCGCAGCGGAGCGGCCGCGACGCTCTGCTCGATCGCGCCGATGACGGCCTCGGGATCACGCACGTCCGCCCGGACGAACCGGCCTCCGACGTCCGCCGCGACCCGCTTCCCGTTGACCTCGTCGAGGTCGATCACGGTCACGCTGACGTCGCGGGCGGCCAGCGCGCGCACCGTCGCCTCGCCCAGCCCGGAGCCGCCGCCTGTCACGATCGCGGAGCTGCCTGCCACCTTCATGCGTCCTCCAATGTCTCCGGCCGCGCGTGTGCCCCGGCCGTACGTGGTCGTCGTGCGGGGGTGCTCAGGCCAGGCGCTCGATGATCGTCGCGTTGGCCATGCCGCCGCCCTCGCACATGGTCTGCAGGCCGTACCTGCCGCCGGTGCGCTCCAGCTCGTGCAGCAGCGTCACCATGAGCTTGGCGCCGGAGGCCCCGAGCGGGTGCCCCAGGGAGATGCCGCCGCCGTTGACGTTGACCTTGCCGGGATCGGCTCCCAGCTCGCGTTGCCAGGCGAGGACGACCGGCGCGAACGCCTCGTTCACCTCGAACAGATCGATCCGGTCCGCCGTCAGCCCCGCCTTCGCGAGCACGTCGCGGGTGGCCGGGATCGGCGCGGTGAGCATCTCGACGGGGTCGTCTCCCACCACGGACATCCACCGGATCGCCGCCCGGGGGCGCAGGCCCAGGCGTTCCGCCACGTCGTCCCGCATGATGAGAACGGCTGCCGCGCCGTCCACGATCTGGGAGGCGTTGCCCGCGGTCACCCGTCCCTCGGGGACGAACGCCGGCTTGAGCCGCGCCAGCGCCTCCGCCGAGGTGGCGCGTACGCACTCGTCCTCGGTGAGCAGGCCGCCCGGCTCCGTGATCTGACCGGTCTCGGGGTCGCGTACCTTCCGCGCCACCGGGACGATCTCGCGCCGGAACCGCCCCTCGGCCGTGGCCGCGGCAGCCCGGAGCTGGCTCCGCAGGCCGTACGCGTCGAGGTCCTCGCGGGTCAGTCCCCAGCGGTCGACGATGAGCTCGGCGGAGATCCCCTGGGGGACCAGTCCGGGCAGGCCGTACGACACGCGGTCGGCGTACCGGCGCTGGACCTCGTCGCCGTAGACGGCCCTGATGTCGCCCTCGGGCGCGTTGGAGAACATCGGGACGGTGCTCATGCACTCGACGCCCGCCGCGACGACCACGTCCATGTAGCCGGACATGACGGCCTGCGCGGCGAAGTGGATCGCCTGCTGCGAGGAGCCGCACTGCCGGTCCACGGTGGTCCCCGGGACCTTCGCCGGCCATCCTGCGGCGAGTACGGCGTTCCGCGCGATGTTGGTGCTCTGCGGCCCTACCTGGGTCACGCATCCCATGACGACGTCGTCGACGAGATCCGGGGAGATCCCGGCGCGGGCGACCACCGCCTTGAGCGTCTCGGCCGCCAGCTCCGCGGGATGCCACCCGGAGAGCGAGCCGCCTCTCTTCCCTGCGGCGGTGCGTACGGCTTCCACGATGACGGGAGCGGGCACGGTGCATCCTTTCTGCACGGTTTTGGGTGGTTCTGCGGGGTCGATCGAGGTCGGAGGGAGCTCAGCCGGCGAGCAGCGAGAGGCACCCGCTCGCCACGGCGGTGTCCCTGAGCCGGACCGGCTGCCCGTCGAGTACGGCGGTGGCCTTCGCCCGCCGATAGAAAAGGTGGGCGTCGTGCTCCCACGTGAAGCCGATCCCGCCGTGCACCTGGATCAGCGCCTCGGCGGCGGCCCCGAACACCTGGGACGCCTCGGCCTTGGCCAGGAGCACGAGCAGGTGGGCCCGCTCGTCCTCCGCGTCGATCGCCCGCGCGGCGGCGAGGACGAGCGCGCGCGCCGCGACGACGTCGACCGCCATCCCCGCGCAGCGGTGCTGGATCGCCTGGTTGACGCCGATCAACCGGCCGAACTGGCTGCGGATCTTCGCGTACCCGACCGCGTGGTCGAGGCAGCCCTGCGCCCCGCCCACCTGCTCGGCCGCGAGCAGGAGCCGGGCCACGTCGCCGATCCTCGCGAGGGTCGCGACGTCTCCCGGCCGCGACAGGGGCAGCGCCGGGACCGCGTCGAGGTGGAGATCGCCGAGCGTCGCGGTGAGATCGACGGATCCGGCCGCCCGGCGCGTGACGGATCCCCGCTCGCCGCCGAGCGGCACCAGGACGGCGGCGGGACCGTGCGGCGCGCGGGCGACGGCGAGCAGCACGTCGGCGGCCGGGCCGTGCGTGACGTGCCGGACCTCGCCGGACACGCGCCCTTCCGCGTCCATGCGCAGCCCGGGGACGTGCGATGCGAACGCCTGGGGCACGCCCGCGACCGCGGTGCCGGTCAGGACCCCGCCCGCATGGCCGACCGGATCGCCGATCAGGTCGCCGCCGGAGGTGGCGGCGCCGCCCGCGCGAAGCGCCCAGGCCAGCAGCACCGAGGCGCGGAACGGCCCGGGATAGAGGGACGCGCCCGCCTCCTCGGCCGCGGCGGTCAGGTGTTCGAGGCCCAGGCCGAGACCGTCGGCCTCCTCCGGCGCCGCCATGGCGAGCAGGCCGACCTCGTCGGCGAGCACGCGCCAGCGCTCCCGGTCGAACCCCGCGCCGGCGACGGCCGGATCGCCGTCACGGATCAGCCGGGTCTCGTCCAGGCCCGGCCGGTCGGCGAAGTACGCCCGGAGCGCGGCCCTGACCTCGTCGGGACTCAGCAGGTCGTCGGTCATCTCTCGGCCTCTCCACCGGCTCCCGCGCCGGTCTCCCCGGCGAGAAGGGTCGCGCGCACGATCTTCCCGGTCGCCGTCCTCGGCAGCTCGGGAAGGATCCTGATCCTCTTGGGCACCTTGTATCCGGGCAGGAACCTCCTGCAGTGCTCGATGACGGCCTGCTCCGTCAGCCCGTCGTCGCGGGGGACGACGGCGGCGCACACCAGCCGGCCCCACACGTCGTCGGGCACGCCGTACACCGCGCATTCGAGGATCTCGGGCATCTGGTCGATGACGTTCTCGACCTCGGCCGGATGGACGTTCTCCCCGCCGGTCACGATCATGTGGTCGGACCTGCCCTCGACGTGCACGTAGCCGTCCCCGTCGAGGTAGCCGACGTCGCGCGTGTTGAGCCAGCCGCCGGTCAGGACGCTCCGGGTGGCGTCGTCCCTTCCGATGTAGCCGCGCATCATGAACGGCGTGCGGAAGTGCAGCTCACCGGGGGTCCCGACCGGCACCTCCTCACCGGTCACCAGGTCGCGCACGCTCAGCTCGACGTTCTCCACGAGCCGCCCCGCCGACGCCAGCCGACCGGCGTTCTCCGGATCGAGCCGGTGGTCCTCCGGCGGGAGGCAGGTGACCGGGGCTCCGGCCTCCGTCATGCCGTAGATCTGGCAGAGCTCGCATCCCAGCACGTCGATGGCCTCGCTGAGCAGGCTCACCGTGATCGGGGACGCGCCGTAGGCGACATGCCGCAGGTCGGGCAGCGGCCTCGGATGCTTCTGCAGGTGGTCGACGATCGCCCGGATCAGGGTCGGCACGAGGACCGTGTGCGTGATGCGGTGCCCGGCCAGTTCCTCGACCAGCGATGCCGGAGCGCCGCCCGCGACGTACACCTGCGTGGTGCCGAAGCGGAGGCCGTACTGCACCCAGGTCGCTCCGGCGAGATGGAACACCGGGGGGACGATCAGCTGCCGCGACTCGGTCGTGAACCGGTGGACCTGCGGGTTCGCGACGGACAGCTCGTTGGCCAGCCGGGTCAGCGGAACCGCCTTCGGAACGCCGGTCGATCCCGAGGTGAAGTAGACGATCGCCTCGTCGTCGTAGCCCGGTTCCAGGGGCTCCACCGCGGAGGAGTCCGGCCACAGCGGCAGCGTGGAGTCCACCGCCGAATGCGTGGTGAGACCGTGGGCCGCCTCCTGGCCGCGCTCGGCGAACTCGGCGGTGGACACCAGGTGCGCGAGATCCACGAAGGCCACCGCCTCGCGCTGGCCCGCGGTCGGGAGGCGCCAGTTCAGCCCCACCATGGACGCGCGCCTGCGCCAGATGGCGAGCAGGACGGCGGGGAAGGCGACGTCGTTCTGTCCCAGCCAGCCGACGCGGGAGCCCGGCCCCACGCCGTGCCCGGCCAGGAACGCGGCGCCGCGGTCGGCCGCCTCGTCGAGCTCGCGCCACGTCAGGGAGGACGCGGGGCCCACGATCGCGGGCGCGTCGGGGCGCATGCGCGCGTGCGCGCGGACGGCTGCGTCGATCGTGAGATCGGGCCACTGCTCTTGTCTGGTCATAGCGATCCGGCCCAGCCCCTCTCCGCCATCCAGTTCGTGATCGTTTCGACCGCTTCGGCCAGGTGCGGAACCTGCGCCTTTCCTGTGTAGTAGTGGTTCGCGCCCTGAACGACGTGCAGGGTCCTGTCCGGATGCCCGACCGCGTCGTACAGGCGCCGGGTGTGGCTGGGCGTGCACGCGTCGTCCGCCGAGTTGCCGATGACGAGCGTGGGGACGCGCAGGTAGGCGGCGCAGCGTACCCCGTCGCCGTTCGCGTCGTCGTAGCTCCACTGCGACAACCAGCTCCGCAGGGTGCTGAACCGCGCGAGGCCCACCGGCCCCATGTTCACGACGCGGGGATCGCCGAGGTAGCAGACTCCGGGAGCACGGTCGTTCGGGTCGACGGCCGGATCGAGCCAGCGAGGGTCGGCCATCGTGCCGTGGGTGACGAAGGCGCGCTCCTCCAGGGGCCGTCCCGACGCGCGCAGGTCGTCGAGGGACTCCTTCACCCAGGCGGTGATCCGCCGGTTGCGCGCGATCTGCGCCTCGCGGTACCGCTGGAGGAACTCCGCGCTGTACGGCGGCCGGTCGGGGTTCGCCGGGTCGTACAGGTCCAGCTCCGGATCGCGCTTGGCGGGGTCGTTCTCGTCCAGGATGGACGCGTCCATCCACTCGGTGAGCGTGCCGTGCCTGCTGACGTGCGCGGCGAGGAGCATGACGCCGTCGGCCGGCTGGAGGTCGAGCGCGGCGAGGTCCATCGGGTCGCCCGCCGGGGTGTGGGTGACGGTTGGCGCCTGCGCCTGCTGCTGGTAGTACAGCGACAGCGAGCCGCCTCCGCTCCAGCCCGCCAGGATCACGTTCCGGTAGCCGAGCCGCTCACGGGCGTCGCGTACGCAGGCGCCGAGGTCCTGGACCACCTTCTCCATGATCAGCGCGCTGTCGATGCCGCGATAGCGGCTGTTGCAGTAGATGACGTGGTGTCCCGCCCTCGGCAGGGCGTTCGTCATCGGCAGGTACGCGCCGCCCCCGATGGGGTGCATGAAGACGATGACGGTGTCGGAGGCCACGTCCCTCGGCTTGAGCAGGTAGCTCTCCAGCACCACGTTCTCGCCGCTGCCCCCGTACGTGTCGCGGTAGGCGGACCGGTCCTCGAACAGCACCAGATAGGGGATGCGGTCGTATTCGTGGCGAGGGGCGGCGGTCATATCTGCACCTCGGGAGAGACCTCGGCCTGGACGGCGGACAGGATCGCCTCGCTCGGGACGAGGCGCTGCCGGGTGTCGATCGAGATGACCTTCCACTCGACCCGCTGATCCACGTCGTGCCGCCGCCTGGACCGCTCGCGGGCCCGTTCCGGCACGCCGTGGTGGATGCCCTGCGGGGCGTGGGAGATCAGGCCCTCCGGCATCTGGACGCCGAACACGCTGCCACCGTGGTAGAAGGCGACCTCGTCGTAGTCGACGTTGCGGTGGTACCACGGCATGCGCTCGGCACCGGGGGCCGCCTCGACGGGACGGGGCAGGAAGTGCATCACGTACACCCCGGTGGCCTGCATGAACAGGTGGACCGTGGGCGGCAGGTGGACGGTCTCCGAGGTGATCACGTCGTAGTCGTCGATGTTGAACGTGAAGGGGAAGTTGTCACCCTTCCAGCCTTCGACGTCGAGCGGGTGATGGGGATAGAAGAGGGACGTACGCCCGCCGGAGTGCCGGAGCCGCACCTCGTACTCGGCCCGCCCGTCGTCGTCGAACGCCTCCGCCTCGGGAACCGTGACGAGCGACGAGTCGTAGGGGAAGTGCCGCCCGAGCACCCCGGCCTCCGGCACCCGGAACTCCTCCCGCGCCTCGATGACGAGCACGTGCGCGTCGTCCTCGGGAACCTGCCGGTACGTCGTCGACTTCGGCAGGTAGACGTAGTCGCCCGGCCGGTACGGCAGGCGGCCGAACTCGGTCTCGACGTGGCCGTGGCCCCGGTGCACGAACCAGAGCTCGTCCCCGTCGACGTTGCGCACGTGGAAGGGGGCGGCCACGCGGCGGCGGCTCAGCGAGACGCGGCAGTCCGGGTTGCTGAAGAGGAGCAGCGGCTCGCCGTCCGGGTCGTCGAGGTCGGAGGGCCTCAGCTCTCCCGTCCGGACGTCCACGGAGCGCAGCGTGCCCTCGACCCGGTAGGCGGTCGGGTCGTTCCTGCGGTAGAGGTGCGCGGTGCGGCCGGTGAACCCCGACCTGCCCATCTCGTCGTCCTTGAGACCGTCGAGATCGCGGTGGATCCGCCGCGGCGTGCGCCCCTTACGTAGCTGGATGAAGGATTCCACGGCACCGTCCTTACGTCGTTGTCGCTTCGATGCGGGTGCGGGGGGTGACGGGCTTGGGCGGGCGGGGAAGCCCCAGCCCGCGTTGCGCGATGACGTCGAGCTGGATCTCGTCGGTGCCGCCGGCGATGTGGAGCGCGGGCGCCCCGAGGACGAACTCCGACCAGGCGTACGTGTCCCACTCACCGTGGTCGGCGAACGCGCGCTCGCCGAGGACCTCGCCGGCGAGCGCCGCGATCTGGTCGACGGCCCTGGTCATGAGCATCTTCATGACGGAACCCGACACGGGGGCCAGCCCGTGGCTCCACGAGCCGTCCGGGAGGTCGGCCGCGGCCCGCATCGCGACCACCGCGCTCACGGCGGCGGCGACCCGCTGCCGGTGGACGGGGTCGGCGACCGCGTCCAACCGCGAGACCAGGGTGGTCAGGCGCTCCAGCACGTACGGGCTGACCGGGCCGTTCACGCCGCTCATGGAGCCGCGCTCGCTGCCCAGGCTGGTGGCCGCGACCCGCCACCCCGCACCGACCTCGCCGACGCGGTGCGCGTCGGGCACGCGGACGCCGTCGAGGAAGACCTCGCTGAACGCCGCTCCTCCGGTCATCTGGCGGATCGGCCGTACGGTCACCCCGGGGGCGCGCATGTCGACGAGGAACATGGTCAGCCCCTCGTGCTTGGGGGCGTCGGGGTCGGTGCGGACCAGGGCCTCGCCGATGTCGGCGAGGTGGCCCATCGAGGTCCACACCTTCTGGCCGGTGATGATCCAGTCGTCGCCGTCGCGTACGGCCCGCGTGGTGACGCCCGCCAGGTCGGACCCGGCGCTGGGCTCGGAGAAGAGCTGGCATCCGACGATGTCCGCGCGGAACAGCGCGGGCAGCATCCGCCGCCTCAGCGACGGGGTTCCGTGCTTGTCGATCGCCGGTACGACGATGTGCAGGCCGACGAAGAGGACCTCCCGGGAGGGGAATCCCAACTCCTGGAGGACGTCGTCGAGGACCTGGTCGTGCTCCGGGCTCAGGCCGCGCCCGCCGCAGTCGGGCGGACCGCTCGGCCAGGCCAGGCCGGCGTCGAAGAGCCGCGCCTGAAGCTCGCGGGCTCTGCGCACCTCGGACTCGTGTCCCTCGCCGAGTTCCTCGACGGCGGCGATGCGGTCGGAGCGCTCCGCGTTCCGGGCCGGGACACCGCCACCCGTGTCACCTGCCCCCGCGTCACCGGCCCGCGCGTCACCGTCGCCGACGCCGAACTCCCCCGCGATGGACCGCAGGAACTCCCTGACCTCGTCGCGGAAGCCGGCGACGTCGGGAGCGTGCTCGTTCTTCACGGCGCGGTCTCCTCAGTTCTCCGGGATCCCGGCCACCTTGAGGCCGAGCGCCTTGGCCTTGTCCATCGGGTAGTGCTTGCGCGCGACGAGTCGCTGGGCGTAGAGGCCGCCTCCGGACTGGAGCATGGTCACCAGCTGCCAGCCGCCGAAGGCGTCGGCGGTGTAGTCGCGGATCGCGTGGAACAGGCGCGTGCGGTACTCGCCGTCGACGCCCTCCTTGGTCCGCATGTACTTGCGGATCGCCGGGCCGATCTCCTCGTGCTCGAGGTCGGCGATCGACGGCGCGGTGACGATGGAACCGCCTCCGATGTCGTGCAGGTGCCGGACCATCGCGCTGAACTCGGCGGCGCCGAAGTGCTTGGCCGCGTTGGTGAAGAGCTCGCTCGGGAAGTACCAGCCCTCCGGGCTCGGCTCGGCGTTCGCGATCGCGGCTTCGAGCCCGGCCCGCACCAGCGTCGCGTAGATGATCATTTCCGCGATCTTCTCGCGGATGTGCGAGACCCGCTCGGTGCCGTTCGCCTCGGCGATCAGCTGGGCGAGGCCGACCAGCGTGTCACCGATCTCCACGAGGTGCGCGGTACCGCCCAGGCGCTCCCACAGTCCGAGTGAGTGCGCGAACGTCGCCGAGTGCTCGGTCTCCCCGGCCAGGAACACCCGCTCGTTGGGGACGAAGACGTCGTCGAGGATGACGAAGCCCTCCGGCATGTTGTGCCGGGAGCTGTGCGGGAAGTCCGGCGTGCGCTCGCGCGGCGCGTAGTTGGTGTTGACGATCCGTACGCCCGGCGAGTTCACCGGGATGGCGCACGCGACCGCCCAGTCCTCCTCGCCCGGCTTCATCTTCTTGGTCGGCATCACGACCAGTTCGTGGCTCACCGCCGCCGAGGAGATGTGCAGCTTCGCTCCCCTGACGACGATGCCGTCCGGGCGGCGCTCGACGATGCGGGTGTAGACGTCCGGGTCGTCCTGCGCGCCGGGGGAGCGCATCCGGTCCCCCTTGGCGTCGGTGATCGCCTGAACGCACCGGAGGTCGTTGTCCTTGCAGTACTCGAAGTAGGCCTCGATCCGCCGGGCGTACTCCTCGCTGCTCGGCCGGATCCGCGCGGCCGCGGTGAGCAGGGCGAGCAGGCCCTGCGAGGTCGTCACCGTCACCATGTCCCAGTGCAGCAGCTCCTCCAGCAGCCGCTTCAGCTCGTCACGGCTCCGGGGGATCGCGAAGTAGGGCCCGCAGGCGTCCTCCCCCGGCCGGTGGTGCTCGTCGTATCCCGCGGCGATCAGGTCGAGGGCCGTGGCGAACTGCGGATGGGCGGAAAGATCCTTGATCTCCTGACCATCGGCGAAGACTCGCCTTCCGTCGTCGAGCGAGGCGAGGTACTCGCCCCCGGTCATCATCGCCATCGTGCATCCCTCGGGTCGCGCGGCTGCTGACTGGAACTGACCGCGATTCTGATGTTAAATTCAGTTTTAGTCAATGGGCGATCGAGAAGGGACGGACGGCCACGCGTGATCGCCTACACTCAGACCTCGTCATTGGGCAGCGGAAGACGGGTTCATCAGCAGAAGAGACGGAGGAAGCCGTCGATGCCAGCCACGCCGAAGGGACGGCGGACCGAGGCCGCGTTCTTGGACGCCGCCCGGCAGGTGTTCGCGGAGAAGGGGTACTTCAACGCGAAGATCTCCGACATCGCGCAGGCCGCGGGGAAGTCTCCCGGGTCGTTCTACAACTACTACGAGAACAAGGAGGAGCTGCTCGAAGCGCTCCTCGAACAGTTCTCGATCGAGGTCCTCGAGGCGTCCTTCAAGAGCCAGAGCGACGACCCGCTGGAGAGCATCCGCGGTGCCGTGAGGGCCTACTGGACCACCTACCGCAAGTACCTCGCGGAGATGGTGGGCGTCTTCCAGATGTCCATGACGGACGCCGCCTTCGCCGAACGCTGGCGGGAGAACCGCGCGGCCGGCATTCGCACGGTCCTCGCGGGGATCAAGAACGCGGAGAAGGCGGGACACCACGTCGAGCTCGATCCGGGCACACTGGCGTCCGCGATCGTCTCGATGCTCGAGTCCTTCTGCTGGGTATGGATGGCGGCGGGCGGCGACGCGAACGTGAACGCCCCCGACGACGAGACCGCGATCGAGACGCTCAGCGCGCTCTGGTACCGCACGATCTACTTCGTCCCCCCCTCCCTCGCCTGATGAACAAGCCGGAGAACGCCGCGGAGCAGCCGAGGCTGGCGAAAGCGGGGCGGGCGATGGCCCTGGCCACTCTCGTCTCCCGGATCACCGGGTTCGGCCGCACCCTCGCCCTGGTCGCGGCACTCGGGCTCGGATCGCGCCTGCTGGACGCGCACACGGTGGCCAACACCCTGCCCAACTCGATCTATGACGTGGTGCTGGGCGGGGCGCTGGCCGGCGTTCTGGTCCCCCTCCTCGTACGGCACGGCGACGAGATGTTCGCCCAACGGCTGCTCTCGCTGATCGTCTACTGCCTGGGCATCACAATCGCGGTCACGATGCTGTTCGCTCCTCAGATCGTGGACCTGTGCGCCCCCGGCTTCACCCCTGACCAACGGCAGCTGGCGATCACCTTCACCCGGTTCTTCTTGCCGCAGATCCTCTTCTACGGCGCCGGAACGGCTTTGGCCGCCGTACTCAACGCCCGCGGCCGCATGGCCAGCCCGATGTGGGCGCCGGTGGCCAACAATCTCGTGGTCATCGCCACCGCCGTCGCCTACCTCGCGATCGGCGGCGGTCACCGCGTCGAGGAGCTGACGTCGGCGCAGACGCTGCTGTTGTCCGTCGGCACCACCGCGGGCGTGGCCGCACAGATGCTCCTGCTCGCCTTCGCCGGCCGGGCCGCGGCGCGGCGCGATCTCTCCGTGTACGGGCTCGCGCTGGTGCCCTTCTGCGGCTACCAGATCATGATCCGTGGGTTCTACGCACTGCAGGACACCCGTACCCCGGCGTTGATCGGCGTGCTGGTCTCCGCCGTCACGGCGATCAGCGCTTGGGCGGCCGCGGCCATCGTCCCCGGTCCCGGCATGCTCGTTGCTCTCGCCGCCGGGTACGCCCTCGCCGGCACCGTCGGTCTTCTCACTGCGGCGATCGTCCTGAGATCGCGGCTCGGACGGGTCGACGGCCATCGGCTCCTTTCCACCCACACGCGGACGGCGATCGCCGCGGCGGGCACCGGCTTCACCGCGATCGCCATCACCCACGCCCTCGTCCCCGCCATCGGAACGGGCTGGAGCGGCTCCCTCGTCATCCTGCTCGCCGCGGGGGCCGCGGGATGCGCGCTGTATCCCCTCGCCGGCCGGCTGCTCCGGATCACCGAGCTCCGCGTCCTCCTCTCGGCGCTGCGTCCCACTTCCGCGTGACTCCGCGTACTCGATCTCCATTCGGATAGATTCCTCCCGTGCCGAACGGATTCGACCTCGCCGCGGAACTCGCCGTCGCCATCCAGGGCCGGGACCACGCGTGGGCGTTCATCCGGCGTTTCGCCGCCGAATGGCTGGCTCCGCTGGCCGCCGAGGACGGCTACGACGCGGCGGAACTGGACGCCGCGGAGGAGCGACTCGGCCTGCGGCTTCCCGTCGCGCTCCGCGAGGCGTACGCGCTGCTCGGCCGTCGCGACGATCTGACCGGCAACCAGGACACCCTGCTCCCGCCGGACAAGCTGTACGTGGACGACACCGGACAGGCCCTGGTCTATCGGGTGGAGAACCAGTACGTCGTGGAGTGGGGCATCACCCTGGACACGCTGGACCAGGAAGATCCGGCGACGGTCTACCTGGCCGACATGCTGGACAAGACGACCGAACGCTGGGCTCCGTGGATCGACCGGCTGTCCCTGGCTTTCGTGGAGATCGTCATGTCGGAGTCCCTCTTCTCCGACGACGATCTCGCGGACAACCGGGAACTCGATCCGGAGACCGTCGCCGTGATCGAGGAGCTCTACGCGCTTGCTCCGATGCCCTCCTATCCCGAGGACGAGCCGGGCACCCGCTGGTTCCTCGGCCCGGACGTGCTGCTGCGCGACGACGGCCAGGCATGGTTGTGGGCCCGCGCCCGGACCTCCCAGGCCCTCGAAGACGTCTACAAGGCCCTTCCCGGCGAGTGGTACGTGTAAGGCGCGGCCGGACTACGCATTCACCGCGTCACGCCCGGGTCAGGCACGGGTTGAACAGGTACACGACGAGGGAGACCGCGGCGCAGCCGGAGACGTACCAGTAGAAGCCGGATTCGATCCCGGCGCTCTTGAACCACAGCGCGACGTACTCCGCGGTGGCCGAACAGGGCGTTCGACCACCGCGTACGGCAGGATCACGCCGAGCACCCGCACGTGGGCGGGGAACAGCTCGGGATCCACCATCTGCTTACGTTGCGGGGTCACTCGGCGCGATACTCGCCCGGGAGGTCCGGTCTCTCCGTCTGGGGACGGGGCGTCCGACCCGCGCCGCCGCGATGACCAGCACGGCGACGGCGACGATGTAGAAGTGCCAGAAAACCGACAGACCACCCACGAGCATCTCCCACTGCCCCGCGCAGGAGCCGTCGACGACCACGTCCGCGGCGGCCAGAGAGAGCGTGACAAGGCTGTACGTCCCGACAACGAGCGCGGTGAGCAGGCCCGCGGCCCGGCCCCATCGGGGATGCCCCTTCTTGGCCGACAGCGCCCAGACGCCGAACCCCATCAGGATGACCACTGGAGCGGGGATCAGCCCCAGCGGCGACAGATACCCACTCACGTCCAGATACCGGCTGAAGCCGGGGCACAGCGCGAAGCTGACGTAGCCGCCGCCCGAGCCTCCCTCAAGGAACGGCAGGAGAGCGTAAGGAGCGGCGGACAGCACGAGGGCCGCCGTCCAGAGCACCGTGGATGATCGTCGCCACACGGGGCGACACCGTATCGGCTGGCTATGTAAAACTCCGGCGATCTGCGGAATCGTCACATTCCGCCTGCCCGCGGGGGACGAACGCCCCCTCGGGCGGGCGCGAGCGCGGCACCCTCGGGGGCCGATGAGGAATGTGCCCTCGCGTGGAATCGCTGGACCAGAGGACAGCCGCCGAGCCGACCAGGAGGCATCGTGTCCGAGGGGCACCGCATCACCATCGAGCAGGGTACCGAGCACGTACGCGTCGAGCGTGACGGCGTTCTCCTCGCGGAGAGCCGCCGCCCGCTCCTCCTTCGCGAGACGGGCATGCCCGTGCGCTACTACCTTCCTCAGGAGGACGTCCGCATCGACCTCCTGACCCCGTCCGACACCCACACGTACTGCCCCTTCAAGGGCACGGCGTCCTATTGGTCGCGGCCGGACGCGAAGGACCTGGTGTGGGCGTATCCGGACCCGAAGCCCGACGTCGCCGAGATCCGGGACCACCTCTGCTTCTACGACGTCGAGGTGGTCGCCGGCTGAGGACGGCCCCGACCCGGCCCCGGACGGGCAAGCCCGTCCGGGGCCGGTCGTCAGGTCGGGATCAGGCGAAGGTCCGGGCGAGCCAGGACTGCCAGGCCGCGTCGAGGTCCTTTCCGTCCACGCTTCCTGAGAAGTCGTGGTGTTCCACGACGACCGCGTCCTGGTGGCCGTGAATGAACATGTGGATCCCTTCGTCCGTGCGCACGCCCAGGAAGTTGGGATGCCGGGCGAACTCGACGACTCCGTCGGCCGGCGGGAGGCCCTCCACCGCGAGCCGTACCGGATCGCCGTCGGCGACCTGCGCCCCGGTCAGGCCGAGCACGTCCGTGAACGCCGACCAGACCCGACCCCTGTCCGCGACCTGCGGCCCGACGGCGAACACGTTGTGCGCCGCGATCCGGCCGACGAAGTTCCTGAGGTAGACGGCCAGCTTCCGCAGGTACATGCGGTCGCCCACCTTGAGCGCGTCGTACTCCGCCTCCCAGTCGTCGCCGAGGAAGCCGTTGTGGACGAAGCGCAGCACCGTGCTGCCGCCGTCGCGGCCCTCGATGAGGTACTCGAAGGCCATGAAGGTGCCGTCGGGGTTCTCCGCCGTCCGGAACGCGTACTTCTTGCCGGGCTCCCAGGCGGTGACCGTGGCCTCGCTGGTGAAGCCCATCATCTCCTGGCTCGTCCTGCCGCCTTCCCGGGGCTCGATCTCGTTCCGCCCCATGAACCAGGAGTCGACTCCCGGACCGGTGGCGATGGCCTCCCACACCTGCTCCGGAGTGGCATCGAGCGCGATCTCCTCGCGCACCTCGAACTCGTGCGGCACGTCAGGACTCCTTCGTCTCTGTCTCGGTCGTGATCACGGGCCTGACGCTCGGATGGACGGCGACGATCACGCGGTGATCGCGACCGCCCTCGGCCGTCTCGTCGTGATATTTGGAAACCAGTGCGGTGACCGCGTTCATGAGCTCCTCGGCGAAGGCGGCACGGTCGGCCGCCGAGGCGAATCGCACCTCGCCGTCCAGGGCGAACGTGGCGACCCGCTTGCGCGCCCGCGCCGCGCCGGTGAGGAGGGCGCCGACGTCGCTCACCAGCCGGGCGGCCAGGGCGAGCAGCCAGCGTGCCGACAACCGGTCGGGCGAGCGGGAGGGGTCCGGCTGCACGTCGGCGAGCGCGGCCGGTGAGATCACGTACGACGCCGCCGTGGCGCGCAGCACACGCTCGGTGACGTTGCCCTTCCTGCGTTCCTCCACGAGCTCGACCAGCCCGTGCTTCTCCAGCGCCTTGAGGTGATAGTTCACCTTCTGCCGCGGCAGGCCGATCTTGGCGGCCAGCATCGTGGCCGATCCGGGCTCGGCCAGCTCGGCGAGCAGCCGGGCGCGCACCGGGTCCAGTGAGACCTCCGCCGCCGCCGGATCCTCGATCACCGCAACTTCGAACATGCGCCAACGATGTCACCGACAAATATTGTTGTCAAGAACATGAGAGTTGTCGGACTGCTCCGAGGCGTCGTCACGGGCGAGGGATGTTGCGGAGGTTGGACCGGGCCATCTGGACCATCCGGCCGACCCCGCCGTCCAGCACCAGCTTCCCCGCCGAGAGCGCGAACCCCGCGAGTTGCTCCCCCGTGATGCGCGGCGGGAGGGAAAGGGCGTTCGGATCGGTGACGACGTCGACGAGAGCCGGGCCGTCATGCCGGAGCACATCGCGCAGCGCGTCCCTGACCCGCTTCGGATCCTCCACCCGGACGCCGTACGCCCCCGCCGCGCGGGCGATGGCGGCGTAGTCGGTGTGCGGGTAGGTCGTGCCGTACGGCCGCAGGCCCGCGACCATCATCTCCAGGTCGACCATGCCGAGCGAGGAGTTGTCGAACAGCACCACCTTCACCGGCAGGTCGTGCTGGACCAGGGACAGGAAGTCACCCATGAGCATGGAGAAACCGCCGTCACCCGACAACGAGACGACCTGCCGGCCGCGGTGGGCGAACTGCGCGCCGAGCGCCTGGGGCAGCGCGTTGGCCATCGACCCGTGGCTGAAGGAGCCGATCACCCGCCGCCGGCCGTTCGGGGTGAGATAGCGGGCGGCCCAGACGTTGCACATGCCGGTGTCCACGGTGAAGACGGCGTCGTCGGCGGCCTCCTCGTCGAGGACCGACGCGACGTACTCCGGATGGATCGGGACATGCTTCTCCACGTCACGCGTGTACGCCTCCACGACACCGTTGAGCGCGTCGGAGTGCTTCTTCAGCATCCGGTCCAGGAACCTGCGGTCGGTCTTCTCCTCGACCCTCGGGATCAGCGCGCGGAGCGTCTCGCGGGCGTCGCCCCACACCGCCAGGTCCAGCTTGGACCGCCGCCCCAGGTGCTCGGGCCGTACGTCGACCTGGACGATGCGCACGTCCTCCGGCAGGAACGCGTGGTACGGGAAGTCCGTGCCGAGCAGGATCAGCAGGTCGGCCTCGTGCATGGCGTCGTACGCCGCGCCGTAGCCGAGCAGCCCCGTCATGCCCACGTCGTACGGATTGTCGTACTGGATCCATTCCTTGCCGCGCAGCGCGTGGCCCACCGGCGCCTTGATCCGTTCGGCGAAGGCCATGACCTCGTCGTGGGCTCCCGCCGTACCGCTGCCGCAGAACAGCGTCACCCGCCGGGCGTCGTCGACCATCGCGGCCAGCGCGTCGATCTCCTCGTCGGCCGGGCGGATCGTGGGACGGCGGGTGACCAGCGCCAGTTCGGCCGCCTTCTGGGGCGCCTCACGGGCCGCGACGTCGCCGGGCAGGCTGACCACCGAGACGCCCGACCGGCCCACCGCGTGCTGGATCGCCGTCTGCAGCACCCGCGGCATCTGCGAAGGATGCGAGATCAGCTCCGAGTAGTGGCTGCATTCGGCGAACAGCCGGTCGGGGTGGGTCTCCTGGAAGTAGGCGGTGCCGATCTCGCTGCTGGGAATCTGCGCGGCGAGCGCGACCACCGGCGCCATGCTGCGGTGCGCGTCGTACAGGCCATTGATCAGATGCAGGTTTCCCGGGCCGCAACTGCCCGCGCACGCCGCGAGGTCGCCCGTGAGCTGCGCCTCGGCACCGGCGGCGAAGGCCGCGGTCTCCTCGTGCCGCACCTGGATCCAGTCGATGCCGGGGGCCCGGCGAACGGCATCGGTGATCGGGTTGAGACTGTCCCCGACGACGCCGTAGATCCGCCGGACGCCCGCCTGGGCGAGGATGTCGACGAACTGATCGGCGATGGTCTTCCTGGCCATACGAAGCTCCCCCCGACCGGCGTCGGGCCGGCTCTCTTCCGCTCTTCCTGACCGACTCCTGCCCCGCGTCGCGCGAGGCAGTACTCGTCACCCGGCCGGAACCGATCCCGTCGGGAAGGGCCCGCCCGGACACGAGCGGCGGATCGGACGGGAGGGAGGATCAGGTGCGACGCGCCCGCCACATCTCCACGGCCACCCAGAGGCCGCCGATCGCGATCAGGCCACCGTGCGCGATACGGATCGCGGGCGAGCCGAAGAACTGCGGGAGGAACAGGATGAATCCGGCGGCCAGCGGGACGCCGCTCCACCGCGCGAGCACGCCGGAGCGCCAGATGGCGACGGCCGCCAGGACCACGCCGACCCCGAGCAGCAGAAGTCCGCCCCCGAACATCGTGACCGCCGCCGGGCCGAACCGGAACTCGTCGGCGAGCGCCAGCAGCGACGCGTCCTGCTCCTGGAGCGCGCGTCTCGCGATGACGTTCAGGCCGAAGACCTCGGCCCCGTAGTACGGCAACGTCAGCCCCACGCCGATCCACGTGACCACGACGGCGGGCAGCGTGAGAGGCCGGTCGAGGACGCGGTGCAGCGCCAGCAGTCCCAGCGTGAGCAGGACGAACCCCACCACGGCGAACAGGTGAGCCGCCACCCACGCCGAGGAGGCCATCGCCTGGGCGCCCGCGAGCGTCGTCTCGTCCGAGTACGGACGCACAAGTGGATACAGGAGGAACAGGACACCGGCCGCCGCGAGCGAACCGGCGCCAAGGCGGGCACGGGAAGAGCTGGGAGTGGTCATGGGTCTCTCCGATCGAGACATCGTTCGGCGCATCGCTCCGTTTCGAGAGCAATGCTCTCCATTAAGAACGATGGTGTCAAGCGAGTCTTATGCTCTGAGGAGTGGCCCGGCACGATGGCAGGCGTCCGCCACGGCACACGCCTGCGGTGCCGTACGGGAGAGGGGGCCGGGCGAGGCGAGCCGACGTTCTCGTCGATCCCTTCGATCAGGCGGTGGAGCGGCCGGGCCCATCCCGCCCCGCACGCTGATCACAGACGAGGAACCGGCCGCCACGTCAGCGCAGGCGGGCGCCGCTGTCGTGCGCGCCAGAGGTCAACCTCGATCCACCGTTCCCGAACGAACGAAGGTTCCGGGCTGTCCGGTCGCTCGCGGAGACACGGTTCGTCGAGCGGTTCAGCCCGCGGGGCGGCTGATCGGTGGTTCCGAACGGATCACGGCGCCAAGGAGCGATGCCGATCCCGGACCGGGTGTCCGGTCCCCGCGGCGAACAGGGCGTCGAGCAGGCGCTCGACGGCGGTGCCCATGGCGGCGCGGGTCGCCACGGGATCGTCGGCACCCGCGATGATCATGCCGGCCTGGACGAGCGCGCCGTACAGCAGGTGCGTGAGCGGCTCGGCGGGCTGCTCGGCGATCATGCCCGCGTCGACCGCCTGGGCGAGACCATGGGCCAGGAGGCGGCGCGGGCATCGGGGGTTGTCGAGGCGCTGCCAATGGCTCCAGCCCAGCACCGACGTGCTTTCCTGGAGCAGGATCCGCTGGACCGGGCGGTCGAGGCAGGCGTCGAGGAAGGTGTCGGTGCCGACGCGCAGCAGGCTCGCCGGATCCCCGGCTCCGGCCTCGATGGAGGCGGCCGTCGCGGCGTTGACGCGGTCGAAGATGTCGCCCTCG
Organism: Microtetraspora glauca; assembly: GCF_040656155.1. Classification (NCBI taxonomy): domain Bacteria; kingdom Bacillati; phylum Actinomycetota; class Actinomycetes; order Streptosporangiales; family Streptosporangiaceae; genus Microtetraspora; species Microtetraspora glauca. The sequence continues at coordinate 89,719 of NZ_JBFALK010000014.1, read as the reverse complement.
ACGGTCTCCAGGACGGCGCGAAAGATCTCCTCCTTGTCCGCGAAGTGGTGGTAGAGCGCTCCTCGCGTGACGTTGGCCCGGGCGACGACCTCACCGGTGGAGGTGTCGGCGTACCCCTTCTCGGCGAACAGGGCGGCGGCGGCCTCGACGAGCGCGGTCCGTGTCGTTTCGCCCTGTTCGACCTTCCGGTTGCCCATAGGCCAATCGTACGGATCAGCGGTGGACGTTCACGCTCTCGTCGAGGCCGAGCTCGGCCGGATCGGCCCGTCCCGTCGCCACCAGCACGAACCGCAGGGCGTCCGCGCGCAGGATCGGCTCCTCCGCCGCCCCGGCTTCGCCGATCTCGAAGACACCCGCCTCGAAGACGCCGGGCTCGACGCCACCCGGCTCGACGAGGCCGGTGTCGTCCGAGCCGTCGAGGGCGATCCGCGCGGGGCCCCACCCCTTGGCACCGAGCTCGGCCACGACCCATCGCACCGCCGCCGCCAGCCCCGGGCCGCGCTCGCTCGGCCGGCCCAGCGCCGTACGGATGTCGTCGGCGTGCAGGTACGCGTCGTACCAAAGGGTCAGGACGCCGTTGCCGATCGTCCGTTCCGGAACCAGGCTGGGGCGGTTCCAGTAGTCGGCGGAGGCGTGGAGCAGCGGCCGGAGGTCGGCGATCACCTTCCGCAGTTCGGCGGCGTGGTCGTGGTCGCGGAAGGCTCGGGCCAGTTCGTCGGGGCTCCGGCTGCCCGCGGCCAGCGCGGCCGTGTCGACGGCGTTGCCCATGACGTGACCGGCAATGTCGCGCACCGCCCAGCCTGTGCATCGGGTGGGCAGGTCCAGTTCCTCCGGGGACAGTCCGCCGACCAGGTCGGCGAACGCGGCGAACTCCGCGATGAGGCCGTCGATCGTCCGGGCCGGGGTCAGTTCCATGTCGCCGCCTCTCCTGCCGTCTCCGCGACGGCCTCCGCGCGGGAAGGCGAACGAGGGCCGCCCGTACGCCGGGGCCCGGCTCCCGATCTTCCTTCCGGATACCGAGAAATATACATACAGGCTGCATGTACGCATAGGTCGGGCCGGAAAATCCATGGACCGGACCGGAGGAGAACTGACAGCCTCGGATCATGACGAGGACGTTTGACGAGCTGGTCGCCGAGGCGGAATCCGCGTCCGTCGACGGCTGGGACTTCTCCTGGCTGGACGGCCGCGCCACGGAGGAGCGCCCGTCGTGGGGCTACGCGCGGCTGGTGGCCGAGCGCATGGCCCGCGCCACGGCCGCGCTCGACATCCAGACCGGTGGCGGCGAGGTGCTCGCGAGCGTGCCGCACCTGCCCGCCCTGACCGCCGCCACGGAGTCATGGCCGCCGAACGTCGCGCGGGCGAGCCACCTGCTGCGCCCGCGCGGGGTCGTGGTCGTCGACACGGGCGACGGTTCGCGACTCCCGTTCGCCGACGACGCCTTCGATCTCGTGGTCAGTCGGCATCCGGTGTCCACCGGATGGGAGGAGATCGCCCGCGTGCTCCAGCCGGGAGGGACATACCTCTCCCAGGAGGTCGGCCCGCGGAGCGTCGCGGAGGTGACGGAGTTCTTCATGGGCCCGCAGCCGCCCGGCTACGCCCGCGACCCCGAACGCGCCCGGGCGGCGGCCGAGTCGGCCGGCCTTGAGGTGCTCGACCTCCGGCTGGAGTCCCTGCGTACGGTGTTCCACGACGTCGGAGCGGTGATCTACTTCCTCAGGAAAGTGATCTGGATCGTCCCGGGGTTCACGGTCGACCGCTACCGCGCCGAGCTCAGGGCCTTCCACGACCGGATCGAGGCCGACGGCCCCTTCGTCGCGCACGCCACCCGGTTCCTCATCGAGGCCCGCAAACCCGTCTGATCCCCGGCCCGCGTACTTTGCGGCGAAATACGCGGCGAAGGAACGATCGTCCGGTCTGGCCACCCAAGCCGACCAGGCCACGCCGATCCGCTCCAGCCCGCTCCGATCCGCCCCGGCCCGCTCCGGTCCGCGCCGGTCCGCGCCGGTCCGCGCCGGAAAAATGGGATGAACGATGGCACTCCGGGCGGCAGGATGACCGGGTGACCATCGCGGCCGAACTGACCATGCGTCCCTACTCCGACGCGGACCTTCCTCTCCTCCAGCGGACCTTCGCGGAGTGGATCGCCGTGGCCGGCCGGTGCGGATACGACCACATCGGCGAGCTGCCGCACCGCATCTACGAGAACCTCCGCGGGCGGCGCCCCGTGGGAGAACTCGTCCACGTCTGGGAGCACGGCGGCGCCATCGCCGGGCTCGCCGTCAACCTGCGCTTCGGCTCGGCGTTCGACGTCTTCACCGCGCCGTCGCTGCGCGGTACGCCTGCGGAGCTGGAGATGCTCCGCGTCGCGTACAAGACGACGGGCCGTCTCATGGGCCGCGACGAGCCGTTCGTGCTGACCGACCTCTTCGACTGCGACACGACCCGGGCCGAACTGCTCACCCGGCTCGGGTTCGCCCGCTTCCGCACCTGGGACCACGTCAACGAACGCGATCTGGCCGGGCCCCTCGCCGAGCCGGTGCCGCCCGGCGGATTCGTCCTGCGCGAGGCCCGGCCGGAGGACGCCGAGCAGCTCGCGGTGGCCCGCAACCACTCCTTCGACGAGGACTGGACGGGAGATCTGTACCGGTCGGCGGTCATGGAGAAGCCCGGCTACGACCCCGGGCGCGAGATCGTCGCTGAGTCCCCCGACGGGAGGATCGCGGCGTTCACCGTGTACTGGACCGACGACCGCAACCGGATCGGGCACTTCGAGCCGGTCGGCACCCATCGGGAGTTCCAGCGCATGGGCCTCGCCCGCGCGGCGATGCTGTACGCGATGCGACGCATGGCGGAGCGGGGCATGACCACGGTGACCGTGAACCACAACGCCGAGAACCTCCCCGCGGCCGGGCTGTACGCGTCGCTGGGTTTCGTCAGGCGGCATGAGACGTACGGCTTCCGCAAGCCCTACTGACGACGCCCTACCGGCGACGAGCCCGGTCGGCGGACGGCCTCGTCAGCGGATGGCCTGCCGCTCGGTCAGGGCGGCGTACCGGCCGCCGTACCGCATCAGCTCGTCGTGGGTGCCCCGTTCGACGATCCGGCCCGCCTCGACGACGAGGATCTGGTCGGCGTCGCGTACCGTGCTCAGCCGGTGGGCGATCACGATGCGGGTCTGGGTCAGCCAGGCGAGGTTGTGCTCGATCGCCGCCTCGGCGGCGGTGTCGAGATGGCTCGTCGCCTCGTCGAGCAGCAGGACCCTGGGCTGGGGCAGCAGCGCCCGCGCGAGCGCGATCCGCTGCCGCTGGCCGCCGGAGAGACCGCTGCCCTCGGTGAGCATCGTCTCGTAGCCCATGGGCATGGCCATGATGTCGTCGTGGACGCAGGCCATCCTGGCCGCCGCCACCACCTGCTCCAGTGAGGCGTCCGGAACGGCCAGGCCGATGTTGTCCCTGATGGTCCCGGTGAAGAGGTGCGGGTCCTGGGTGACCACGCCGAAGCGGCTGCGCAACCAGCGCGCGTCGATGTCCCATGCGGGCGTCCCGTCGTACCAGACGTCGCCCTCGACCGGCTGGTACAGGCCCAGCAGGATCCGTCCCAGCGTGCTCTTGCCCGACCCCGAACTGCCCACGAGGGCGATCTTCTGCCCCGGCCCGACCGCGAGCGACACGTTCCTGACCGTCCACGGGGAGCGCGGGTCGAAGCGGAATCCGACATCCCGGAGGACCACCTCGCCGCGCAGGTGCGGCCGCTTCCTGCCTCTCCGCTCGGGCTCCGCCTCGACGATGTCGGCCAGCCGCTCGAAGTGCGCCCCGGCCTCCTGGAGCTCCTGGAGGCTGGTCAGCAGCGAGGTCAGCGGAGTGAGGGTGGACATGGCCAGCGCGTTGAGCGCGAGCATGGTGCCCAGGGTCAGCTCGCCGTCGAGCACCCGTGACGCGCCCACGAGCAGCAGCAGCGCGGGACCGAGGATCCTGATCCCCGACAGGACCGCGTCCAGGACCCCGCGGGTCAGGCCGAGACGCATGTCGGCGTTCATCTGGGCGGTGAACATCCCGGACCACCGCTCCATGGCACGCCATTCGGCGCTGGACGCCTTGATCGTCTCGATGCCTCCGATGGACTCGATGAGCCGGCCCTGGGTCGTGGCGGCGGCGGTCATCTCGCGCCCGGTCAGGTCGGCGATCCGCCTCCGGGTGGCCAGCAGCAGCGCGACCTGGACGACCGCCACGGCGAGCAGGCATCCCCCGAGCACGGGATCGCCCAGCAGGACCAGCGTCAGGAGGACCGCGGCCATCGGACCGTCGAGCAGCGCGGAGAGCGCCTGGCCGGACAGCATGGCCCGGAGGCTGGCCGCGCTCTGCGTGCTCATGACCAGGTCGCTCGTCCCCCTGAGGGTGAAGAACCGGTAGGGCAGCGTGAACAGATGCCCGACCACCCCCGCCGTGAACTGGGTGTCCGCCCGCGCCCGCAACATGAGCAGCACGGCCGTACGGAGATACGTGAGTATCGCCTGGGTGAGCACGACGAAGCCGAGCCCCACGAGGAGGATCCGCAGCAGATAGCGGTTCCCTCCGGGGAGTACCTCGTCCACGACGAGCCCGGAGAGCAGGGGAAGGACGAGGGCGACCCCCTGCAGCAGCAGGGACGCGAACAACGCCTGGAGCAGCAGCCCGCGGTGGCGGGTCAGCAGGGCGCGGACCAGGTCCCGGCGCCACGGGCGGCGCTGCGGGCCCCGGACGTCGAACTCGGGGCCGGGTTCGAAGGCCAGGACGACCCCGGTGAAGCCGACGTCGAACTCCTCCGGCGTGAGCCTGCGCCGCCCGGAGGCGGGATCGACGACCTCGACGACGTCCGGACGCCAGCGCTCGACGACCAGGAAGTGGTTGAACTCCCAGTGCACGATGAACGGTCCGGGCACCGCGCCGAGCTGCTCGGGGGCGAGCGAGAACGCCTTGGCGCGCAGGCCGTACGACCTGGCGGCCTCCGCGATGGCCAACGCGTTCAGCCCGTCCCGCGACACCTGGACGTGCTCGCCGACCTCGCGCACGGTCGTGCGGCGTCCGTGGTGCCCGAGGACCATCGCCAGGCAGGCCGCGCCGCAGTCGGCCATCGTGGCCTGCCTGATCACGGGCACCCGCCCGCGCCTCATCGCCCCGCTCCGAGCGAGGGAAGGACGCCGATCAGCACCACGGCCGCCATCGACATCGCGAGCAGCCCGACGTAGATCCACAGGCCGAGCAGGAGCCTCCTGGAGATCCGGTACGGCCGCTCGACGCGCCGCCGGGCGGCCATGTGGTGGTGAACCGCCTTCTCCCGGTACGGAAGTCCCGTCATGTGCCGGCCCGCCCAGCCGTACCGGCCGGATCCGCGGCGCCGGAGGAGCCGGACGCGCCGGACGCGCCGGTCCGCTCCGTGGTTCCCCAGAACCATTCGATCTTGGCCGTGCTCCTGCGCCGTTCGATCCATTCGGCGAAGATCCGGCGTTCGACGAGATCGCGTACGGTGCCGTCGAGGACGGCGGGCTCCACCGCCAGCACCTTGATCACCAGGTGACCGTGCTCCGTCTCGAAAGGACCGGTGACCGTCCCCGGCGCGGCTCCGAAGACCCGGTCGGCCGTCTCCGGATCCAGCTCTCCTCTGCGCAGCATGGCGAACACCTCGCCCGGCCGTGCCGTACCGTCCGCGAAGGCCCGCTCCACGGCGTCGAGGAACCCCTCGGCGGCGAGCACGCGCGGCCCGTCGGTGAACTCCACCCGCGCGACGCGGGCGACGTCGAGCTCGTGACCGTGCGCGGCGAACCAGTCCTCGACCCGGCCGGCGGCCACCCGCGACCGTAGCCTGGCCACGGACGCCTCAAGCACGACCAGCTCCTCCAGCTCGAGGTGGGAGATGTGGTTGCGGTCCATCCACGCCCGGATCGCGCCGCCCGCCAGCAGGCCGCGGGCCCGGCGGAACGCGTCCATCGCCTCCTGGAGCTCCGCGTCGGTCAGCGGTTCCGGCTCCTCCTCCAGCACCTCGCGTACGAGGCTGTCGCTGATGAGGCGGTCGGCCAGCCGCGACTCGTCCCAGATGAAGTCCAGGCAGGCGATCGCCCTGGCCACCGGGGTCTCGACCCCGTTGACCCGGAGCAGCAGGTGCTCACCGGCCCGGTGGACACCGCGCAGCGGCCAGGGCAGCGCCCGGTCGGGACACCACGAGAGGGAGATCGTGGCGCCGTCGCGTTCCTTGATGAGCAGGGCGTGATGAAGGGATCCGTCATATTCCTCACGCTGGGCGACCAGCCGCACCCGCGCCTCCGGGTACCGCGCCCTGAACCCGTCGAGGTCACGCTCGGCCGTACCGGCGCCGAGCATGTCGATCGCCTCGGCGAGCATCCGCCCGTCCGTCATCACGTCACTCCGCTCATGAGCAGCTCGCCGATCGCCGCGCCGATGGGCAGCCCGGTCGCGTCCTCGATCCAGAGGAACTGGCCGTTCGGATTGATCTCCAGGAAGACGTGGCGGCCGTCCGGCGTGAGGATCAGGTCGATCGCGCCGTAGGCCAGCCCGAGTCGCCCGACCAGGTCCAGGCACCGCTGGGAGATCTCCGGCGGCAGGTCGTGCGCCCGGATGGGCGTCGCGCCGGGGTCGTAGTGCCGCCAGTCGTACCGGGTGTGGTTACTCACCTGGGAATGGATCTCCGCGGCGAAGACCTTCCTCCCCACGACGGTCACGCGTACCTCGACCCGCTTGGGCACGTACGCCTGGACGATGACCGGGCAGAAGCGCAGGGCGTCCGCGTACGCGACGTCCACAGGGGTGACGGGGGCCGCGAACCGGCCGAACCGCTCTCCCTCCACGTCGAGCTGGTTGCCGTGCACGGGCTTGGTGATCACGCGGCCCTCGTGCCGGTCGTAGAAGTCGAGGAAGCTCTCGGGGTCGGTCGTGATCAGCGTCGCGGGAAGCTCGAAGCCCAGCCGCCTGGCCAGTTCGAGCTGGTACGGCTTACGCGCCGCGCGGTCGATGACCGGCCGGGAGCCGGGAACCGTGAGGCAGCCGAGGCTGTCCCAGAGGCTCTCGGCCATGACGCGGCACTCCTCCTCCACGTAGTCGCGAGCGGCGACCCGCGGATGCGCGACCGGGTCGAGGGGCCGGCGGTACCAGAGCGCGGTCACCTCGTCGAGCACGAGGCGGCGGCCCGCGCGGCCGAACATCCGGCTGGTCGAACCGTCCCCGGCGTGGCTGATCTCGAGGGTGGCGTCGGTCGGGAAGGAGGCGGGATCGAAGACGACGACGTCCGCGCCAGCGGCCATGAGCGGTTTCACGACCCGGTCGGCGTGCTCATCTCCGTCAGAGGTCAGGACGAGGATCATCGGCGGGGCTCCGGACGGGGGCGCGATGCGGTCGCGCCCCCGCGGCGAACTAGTTGCTGTCGCCGGAGGTGTGCGAGTGGTTGCCGTGGATCTCGATGACCTGGCTCTTGGCGCCGCCGCTCACCTGAAGAAGCTGACCCTCGTCGAGCTCCGGACCGAAGGCCGCGATGTCGTCGAGGGTGGTACGCGTCTTGCTCATACGTATCCCCGCCTTTCTTCCCGTACGGGACACCTGATGCGCCCCGTTGCACCGAGCAAGCTAGGCGAGCTGCAGATGCCCGGGCATCCGTCACGCGGATGATCTTGTGTCATCCCGGCAGGGGACGCGGATCGGGGTTCCGGGTGTTTCCTTCCCCGGTTTCCGGTCCGACCCCGACTTATATGAGCGCAGCTCATGCGGGTTCGCCGGACACAGGATGCACGTACGGCGTCAGGCGCGGAAGGCGTCGGCGTGCTCGGCGGCCCACTGGGCGAACGTGCGCGCCGGCCGGCCGGTCACCTTCTCGACGTTGGAGTTCACGATGTTGGGCTCCTCCGGCACGTTGCCGAAGACGTTGATGAGGAAGTCGATCAGCTCGTCCGGCTGGCCCTCGGCGGCCATCCTCTCCCGCGCCTGCTCCTCGGTGAGCTCGACGAAGCCGATCTCCCGGCCGATCGCCTCGCCGATGATGCGGACCTTGTCGCGGGTGCTCAGCCGCGCGGGGCCGGTCAGGCCGTAGACCCGGTCCGCGTGCCCCTCCTCCACCAGCGTGCGTGCCGCCACCGCGGCGATGTCCGCCTCGTGGACCATGGCCGTGGTGGCGTCGCCGAACGGCTCCCGCACCACGCCCTCGGCGCGGATGGGCTCGGCCCACTGCAGGGCGTTGGACATGAACTCGGTCGGCCGGACGAAGGTCCAGTCCAGGTCACCGGCGGCCCTCACGGCGGGCTCCAGCGTCCCCTCATCCCAGCCTCCAAGGACGGTCACCTTGCGCACCCCGGCCTTGACCGCCAGGTCGACGATCTCCTGCCCGTTCGGCAGCATCGCGTAGTCGTCTCCCCCGAAGGTGATCAGGTGGACCGCGGTGACACCGTCCAGGACGGGCACGAGGCTGTCGGTCACGGTGAGATCGCCCGCCACGACCTCCGCCTCGGCGGGCAGGTTCGCCCTGCGCGGATCACGGGTCAGGGCGCGCACCCGCCGGCCGTCGCGGATGAGCTCGTCCACCACGTGGCGGCCGACGGTTCCGGTGGCTCCGGTCACGAGGATCGTCATGGAAATCTCCCTTGGCTCGTTCGCGCTTCGTCGAAGACGCTACAGACCAATGCGGAAGACTTTGTTCCTAATTTTTGCCCTGTTCGGAGCCGGATCTCGTCGTCGCCCCCGGGCGTGAGCGCTCCCGCTTTCGGGGCGGGAACCCGAGCACGTCACCGAGGACGGATACGCCGGTATTCGGGGCGCCACATCCACTCCCGTACCTGCCGGGCCGGGTCGGGCAGATCCGCACGCGATGATCGCGCCCAGCCCCAGTCCCGGCCGGACCTCCCGCTCGCGGGAACGGCGCGCCACTCGGGCGGCCTTCGTGCCGCCGTGGGGCTCGTGACCCCGATGGGGCGAGCGGCCCGGGGTCTCAGGTTCAGGCGGGGAGGTCCGGCGCGGATACCCGCTCGGGCTCCGAACCGGTCGCCGAACCGGTCGCCGAGCCGATCGCCGGGCCGGTCGCCGAACCGTGTCCCGGACCGGTCGCCGCCGACGAGCGGATCCGGTCGAGGTGATAGTCGAGGACCGAGGCCGCGTCCGCGGTGCCGACCTCTCCGACCAGAACGGCGTCGGCGAGGCCGCGGGCGAGGCCGAGCAGCGCGTGGGCCTCCGCTTCGGGATCGAGACCGGGGCCGGGCCGCGCCGCGCTCACGAGCGCGACGATCGCGCGGTGGGTGGCGTCGCCGCCCGTCCGGTACAGCTCGCGCACGTCCGGGTCGGCGGCGGACAGCGTGAGGAACGCGTGCCCCGCGAGCAGGAGGACGGGAGCGCTCTCGCCCAGCCCGACGATCGCGAGCAGCACGCGCCGCAGTGTGTCGAGCGGATCGCGGGCACCGCGCACCGCCTCGCGCATGTGCCGCTCGACCTCCTCCCGGAGGACGTGCGCGCTCGCGCGCAGCAGGTCGCTCTTCCCGGCGAAGTAGTGCTGCACGAGCCCCTTGGAGATGCCGGCCTCCTGGGCGACCTGTCCGATGCTCACCCCGGCCAGACCGTCCCGTGCGCACAGCCTGAGCGCGGCCTGGGCGATCTCGGCCCGCCGCGCCGCGTGATCGACCTGCTTGGGCACGACCCACCCTCCCCTTTGGCAATACGACCGTATCGTGATACCAATACAATACGATCGTATCGCGAAATCGGACGGAGGCCCGTACGTGAACGACCTCGTGACACCCAACATCGGAGCCGCCTACCGTCGGCGGCGCCTCGGCCACTTCCGCGACCCGTCGGCCTACACGCGCTATCGGGAGGCGTACGACAGAGCCATGGCCGACCTTCCCCGGCCCGCTCAGACGTGGGACGTGGAGACCCGCTTCGGAACGGTGCGCGTCTACCGCTTCGGGGCCGGCGACGGCGTGCCGCTAGTCCTGCTGCCGGGTCGCACCGCGTCCACCCCGATGTGGTCGTCGAACCTCGCCGGTCTCGCCGCACACCGGCCCGTCTACGCGCTCGACCTGCTCGGCGAGCCCGGACTCTCGGTGCAGACACGGCCGCTCACCAGCGCAGCCGACCAGGCCGGCTGGCTCGCGGACGTCCTCGCCCGGCTCGGCCACGACCGGGTGCACCTCCTCGGCGTGTCCATCGGCGGGTGGACCGCCTTCAATCTGGCCGTGCACGCGCCAGACCGGATCGCCTCCGTGAGCCTGCTCGACCCCGCCAACCTCTTCGGCCGGATCACCTGGAAGGCCGTCGTCGTCTCGCTGGGCGCGTTCGTCCCGTTCTTCCCCGAGTCCTGGCGCCGGCGGTTGCTGGGCTGGATCTCCGGCGGCGCCGACGCCACCGGTGACCTACCGGTCGCGAACCTGATCTCGGCCGGGATGCGCGACTTCACCACGTTCCTGCCCGTGCCGACGTACCCCACCGATGACCAGGTGGCCGGAGTCGGCCTGCCGGTGCTCGCCCTCATCGCCGGGCGCAGCATCATCCACAATCCGCGCAAGGCCGCCCGCCGCGCCCGCCGGCTGCTCTCCCGAGGCGCCGTCGAGCTGTGGCCGGACGCCTCACACGCCATCAACGGCGAGTTCCCCGACCGCGTCAACGCCCGCGTCCTCGCGTTCGTCGACGGCACCGACGCCGGTTCCGCGGACGAGGGCCTACCGCGATAGGGACGAGCGCGGCGACGAGTCGTGCGCCCTGCGAGCTTCGAGCAACGCGGGGAGATGGTCCGCGCTCCAGGCGCGCGCGGCCGCGATGAGGGTCAGCAGAGTGCGCCCCAGATCGGTCAGCTCGTACTCGACCCGTGGCGGATTCTCGTCGTACGCGGTGCGGGTCACCAGGCCGTCGCGCTCCATCGCCCGCAGGGTCTGGGTCAGCACCTTCGGCGTGATCCCGCGCAACGGCCCGCGCAGCTCGTTGAAGCGCCGACGGCCGCCTTCGAGACAGAGCACGACCATCGCGGTCCACCTGTCTCCGATCTGGATCGGCATGGCGCTGGACGGGCAGACAGGGTCGAACATCTCGGGATCCAACGGTTCGGCCATGGCCGCGAGGCTACCCCAGTATCTTTGAGGTAACCAGTATCCGATGGATACCGTCCTTTCCGGCAGCGACACACATGGCTGGATGGGAGTGACATGAGCGGCATCGTCATCTTCGGGGCGGGCGGCCGAGCCGGACGGGCGGTCACGGCCGAGGCCGTCGAACGCGGACACCGCGTCACCGCCGTGGTGCGGAACCCGGACAAGTACCGCGACCTCACGGCGGACGGCGTTCACGTGGTGCGGGGCGACATCACGGACGCGCGGGCGATCTCCACGATCGCCCGCGACCACGACGCCGCGGTCCACGCGGTGAGCCCGTTCTCGGGGCCGGAGCAGGGTTTCGCCGACCTCGACCCCGAGTTCTTCGTCAAGGCGGCCGACGCCCTGCTCGCCGGTCTGGCCGACGTGCGCGTGCCCCGGCTCGTCGCGATCGGCCTGTTCGCGAATCTCAAGGACGCCAGTGAGCGCCCGGTGATGGACGACCCCTCGGCCTTCCCGCCGGCGATCCGGCCGTTCGCCGTCGCGCACACCGCCGGGCTGGACCGGCTCCGGGCGGCGGACACGGCGATCGACTGGCTCATGCTCACCCCGCCCGCGCTGCTTGACGCGGCGGGCCCCAGGACCGGCGGCTACCGGATCGGAGGAGAGACCGTGCCGGAGTCGGCGTCCGCGCATCTGTCGTACGCGGACCTCGCGGTGGCGGTGATCGACGAGATCGAGACACCACGACACCACCGCACCCGCGTGTCCGTCTTCACCTGAGCCGACTCCGGCATCGCGCGATGAACCGCGCGCGACAAGCCGGGTCCACACGTCGCGCGACGAGCCGCGCACGCGACGAGCCGAATCCAGGCGCGCGGAGATCCCGTTCACGGGCCTGGATTCGACGAACGGCATCTCGAAGGGGGTGTTCGCGTCTCGGCCCAGAGGCCGGGCCGAGACGCCGGGCGAGGAGGACTCCACCGGCGGCGGCCCGTTCTCACCCCGGACGGGGGATCTCCAACGGCCCGAATTCAGGAGGCGAGGCGTCCGAGAACGCGTCCGTCATCATCATCGAAACCGTGTACAGATTCCAGGCCACGTCCATGCGCCGCTCGGGAAAGGCGGCGAACAATCCCGCCAGCCCGTCGTCGTCGACGATGCGTGCCAATCCGTCGCTCGCCGACGCCTCCCGTGGAGCGGTGATGCCCGCTCGCAGCAGGCGGGCCAGTTCCTCCGAGGGGTTCAACCGCCAGTTCCAGGGTTTGCTGTCGTTCCCGTCGCGGTCCACGCGCCCACCGGAGCGGTCATGAGGGCCGTTCCCGCCGCCGGTGGCACGGTGCCCACGCACCCGCAATCGACGCCGGACACGATTCACGAAATCGTGATCGGAACTCTCCACCTCGAAACGCCACGGCCTGCCCTCTACGGCGATGTCGCGTAGTTGTGGCGCGAAGACGTCTATCACCTTGTATATGACGTCCTCGGAACGCCGCCACAACGGATCGATGCTCAGAGCGGTCTGGACGACCCGGTTGTCGAGGAACGGCGGAACGGGATTACTCACGCGAAGCAGCGAAGCGCGCGAGGCGGCATGCCATCGGCCGACGCGGTACATGAGGTAGATGTGGTCGAGCACCTCGGCCGGGCTTTCTCCGCAACGTTCCAGCCACGGTGCCGCCAGAGCGCGGGCGTGGTCCTTGGCCTCCTTAGTCAGCAGATCGGCGTTCTTGCCGAAGAAGCCCTCCACCCGGCGCCTGACCGCTTTCTGGGTGAGATCTTCCTGGTTGTGGAGGAAACCGGCGCGCAGGATCTCTCCGCCGTGCCCGGACATCCGGGGCGTGGGATCGAATCGCGCCGGACCCGGCACGTTCTCGTACGCCGAAAGCATCCCCTCGCAGGCGTACAGAACGTTGTGCGTGCGGGCCAGCGGATGCTGGACGAGCATGCTCGCGCCATCGGCCGACCGTTTCGGCCGGTGGATCCGGTGGTCGACCCCCAAGGCCGCTGCGACGCGCCGGGCGAGCACCACATCGGGGTCGCCGTCGTTCCCGGTGGTCGTGGTCGTGAAGGGAATGCCCGCGCCGTACAGCAGAGCGGCGAGAAGCCTGCTGTCGCGGCCGCCCGTGAGCGAGAGCCGTACCGGCTCGGCGGTACCGAGCAGTGGCTCGACGGCGGCGAGCAGCGCGTCGGCCAGTTCGGTGACCTGGGCGCGCATGCCGCGCTTGGACGTCGGTTTGGGACGCGCTCGCGGAAGCGGGGTCACGGTGACGGCGCGGCGGCCGTTCGCGATCCTGATCTCCGCGGCGGGTGGCAACGTGGTGACGCCGTCGAACGGAGTCTCATCGGACATGAAATAGCCCACCCGCACCATCGACTGCAGAGCCGGCACATCCCAGACGATCTCGGGCCGCGCCGATCCGCCCCGGGCGGCCCTCGCCACCAGGTGGACCAGCAACGCGCGATTACCGATGACGTGCACGTCCGGAGTCTCCGCGTAGTAAAACGGGCACGCTCCCGTGCTGCCCGTAGCGGCGGCCAGATCGTCATCGCAGGCACGAAGAACCGAGAAACAGCCACCAGTACGGTTCACGACCTCGCCCAGGCGGGGGGCGGCGAGCAGCTGATCAGCGTCCGCCGGTCTGCTGAGATGCCCGGTGATGCCCGCGACCCGGCCGTTGCCTCGCACCATCAGTGGCAGTCCGTGCTCATCAGGCTCGTTCGACCAGGAGAGCAGGGAAATGTCGCCATGGCTGGAACGCCATTCCTGTGCGACGACGGTCGCGACGGGCACCGGAAAGGCTCGCGCCATGCCCTCGCGAGCCGCGGTGAGCGCCACGGGTGACACCGGGGTATTCGCGCGCTTGGCCGCGACGCCTAGATGAACGCGCAAGGTATTTCCCTCGGCAGGTGACAGATCGGCGAGGCGCCGTCCCCTCGCAGCCGAGGGAACGCCCGGCCCGGCCCACAGTGACCGAAGAGGCCGGCCGCTGCTCCCGCCCTCTCCCAATAAATCTTGGATTCCATACCCTTGAGAGACACGAATCGTCAGAAAAGTTGCCGGGCCGCGTCAGATTCGGCATGCGGTCCCGACAACTTCCGCGACCGACGGCGGTGAGCACCCCGGACTTATCCACCTATAGATGGATCAACAGACTGGCGTGCGCCGCCGAGAGGTCCCAGACTGACCTTGTCACGCACGGCGGCAACCGGCTGTCACGTACGGCGGCGGAGGCGGGATGACGGCGTCGCACATCGATCCACCCGTTACGGCGGGACCACAGCGCCGGCCGGAACTGGACGCGATCCGCGCGCTGGTGGTGGTCGGGCTGATCTTCTTCCACTCGGCGCTGGTCTTCGACACGCATGACGACTACTACGTGAAGAACGCCGAGACCACCGACGCGACCATGATCGGCGCGGGTCTGGCCGTCGTGTGGGCGATGCCGACGCTCTTCCTCATCGCCGGACTCGGGTCATGGCACTCACTCCGTCGCCGCGGTGCCGCCGGTTTCGCCGTGGAGCGGCTGCTGCGGCTCGGCGTTCCCCTGGTCGTCGCGACGCTGACGATCCTCCCGGTGCCGCAGTGGCTCCGGCTGCGGTCGGACCCCGCCTACCACGAGTCGTACCTGCGATTCCTGCCGCGGTTCTTCGACGTACGCCTGGACCTGTCGGAGTTCCCCTTCATCGTGCGGGGCGAGTACTTCGAGTCCGGACACCTGTGGTTCGTGGTGATGCTGCTCGCGTACGCGCTCCTGCTGGCGCCGCTGGCGCGCTGGCTGCCCCGCGACCGCGGTCGCCGGATCCGCGAGCGTCTGGCCGCGGCGACGCGCCCGCGTGGCGCCGTGCTGCTGCTCCCGGCCGTCCCGATCGCGCTGATCACCGCCCTGATGGGCATGGAGGAGCCGTTCGCCGGTTGGAGCCGCTGGGCCTACCTGCTGTTCTTCCTGTACGGGTTCGTACTCGCCTCAGACGAACGCTTCCGGACGGCGATGCGCCGCGACGCGGTCCCGGCCCTCGTGTCCGCCGTGGCCCTGCTGGCGATCGGCATGCCGGGCTTCCTGATCGCGGGCGACGCCCCCGGCGCGAACCCCTTCACGGACATGACCGCGCTCGCGATCGGCGTCCGCGTCCTGTACGGCGCCGCGGGATGGTGCTGCCTCGTCGCGATTCTGGGCCTTCTCGACCGCCGCCGGTCCGCCCGGATCCCGGCGGATCCCGGGCCGCGTGCGGGGGCGGCTCCCGGGCCGGGCCCACGGGCCGGCGTGGGGAAACGGCTCTACGCCTACCTGGCCGCCGCCGTCCTGCCGCTGTACATCCTTCACCAGCCGATCGTCGTCGCGGTCGCGTACGGCGTGGTCCGCTGGGACGCCCCGATGCTGGTCAAGTACGTCGCGATCGTCGCTGTCTCGCTCACCCTGTCCGTCGCCGCGTACGACCTGCTGGTGCGCCGGACCCGGCTGACCCGGTCCCTGTTCGGCATGCGCGGATGACCCGCTCGCCCGCGCCCGCAGGCAGGTTACGTCAGACAGCCTGAGATGTGTGACGGCTCTTCAGCCGGGCGAGCACGGACTCGGCCGGCCTGCCGAGCACCCGCTCCAGGTCGCCGCTCTGGTATTCCAGGTCACCCGCGCGCACCTGGGCGTTGAGCCAGCTCATGGCCCCAGGCCCGGCGTCGGGCACCTCGCGGTAGGCCACGCCGAGCGCGTCAGCCACCTCCGGACAGCTCCACAGCGGGCCGGTGAAGTCATAGGCCCGGCCGAGGTGCCCCTCACCCGTCAGCACGTTCGCCGCGGCCTCGGCCAGGTCGGACCGGAACGCGGTGTTCAGCCCGCGCCCGCCGGTGCTGCTGGTCAGCTCTCCCTCGGATACCTGCGGAACGAACGCCTCGCTGTAGTAGGGATGGCGCAGCATCGTGTACGGCAGGCCGCTGTCGCGTATGGCCTTCTCGGTGGCGTGATGTGCCTCGGTGACTCCCGTGGCGGTGGTGCCGGCGCCCAGAAAGCTGGTGTAGGCGATGGCGCCGACGCCGACATCACCGGCAGCCGCGACAGCGGCCAGATGCTGGCTGATCCTGCGAGCCGGATCGAATTCCGGGGAGGAGATCAGCAGGAGCCGGGTGGCCCCCTCGAAAGCCGCACGAAGAGATGCCGGGTCGTCGTAGTCGCCTCGCCGTACCTGGACGCCCTGCGGGGCTCGCGCGGGGTCGCGTACGACGGCCACCACGTCGGTGCGGGTGGACAACCGGTCGATGACCAGGCGTCCGAGCGCACCGGACGCGGCCGAGATCATGATCATGGGGGCTCCTCAATGAAGATCGCCCCAGTCAATTCCTCGCACGCCGTCCGCCGCCACTCATTTATCAGCCATGAGCGGCGGCGGGGGGCGGGTTCAGCTCCGGCCCGCCTCCTGCGCCACACGCTCCAGCCGGTTCCGGTAGTCCTCCCACCAGGTCCGGTCGCCTGGCGCCATGAACGCGTTGCCGTCCTGCAGCCCGACCACCGCGTCGATCGACTCCCGGACGATGTCGGCGTGCCCGGCATGACGGTGGCATTCGGCGATCACGTGCACCAGCACCCGATGCAGCGTGGTCGCGCCACGCTCGGCCGGCCACCACGGCAGGTGGCCGACGGCGTCCAGTCCCAGCGCGTCGATTGTGCCGTCCGAGTGCGCGCACGCCCGCCGGTACGTCTCGACGATGTACGCGCGGGACTCCTCGGCGGTGGCCCACAGGTCCTCGTTGGGTTCCGCGTCCTGCCGGAACCACGACGGCGGATCGACGAAGGGGCGGTCGAACGCGTAGCTGAAGTACAACAGTTCGACGGTGGTCAGGTGCTTGACCAACCCCAGCAGATTGGTGCCGGTCGGCGTCATCGGGCGGCGGATGTCGTACTCCGAGAGCCCCTCCAGCTTCCACAGCAGGGCGTCGCGGGCATCCTGAAGGTAGTGGTGAAGATCCGCTTTCGGATCCGTCTCGGTCATGCGGCTCTGTCTCCTGTCATCGGTCATGCCCCGCTCTCGCGTCCGCGAGAGTCGTCGGCCCCGCGGGTGAACCATGCGGGCCCGGCACGGCGTCCGGTCGACGTCATGGGCGTCCTTCTCGTGGGGCGGTAACGGCCGGTCGAAGGGGAGACTCCCGCCGTGGGGCAGAATCGTCGCTCGTGAGCGACGTTTCTTCCGCACGGTCCGTGAACACCGCGGCGGAGGGCGCCGAGGATCCCGATCTGGCGCTGGCGCGTGGCGGGGACGGTGGCGCGTTCACCCGTCTCGTGGAGCCGCTGCGCCGGGAACTGCACGCCCACTGCTACCGGATGCTCGGTTCGGCTCATGACGCCGACGACGCCCTGCAGGACGCCCTGCTGCGGGCGTGGCGGGGGCTCGCGCGCTTCGAGGGCCGCGGCTCGCTGCGCTCGTGGCTCTACACCGTGGCCACCCGTACCTGCCTGGACAGCGTCGAAGCCCGCGGCAGGCGGGCACTGCCGGTCGACCTCGGCCCGTCCAGCGACCGCGCCGTGGTCGGCGACGCGCCGCTCGTCGACGTCGCCTGGCTGGGCCCCTACGCCGACGCCGGTCTCGGCGACGGCCCGCTCGCCCCCGACGCGCGCTACGAGCAGCGCGAGGCCGTCGAGCTCGCCTTCGTCGCCGCCCTGCACCACCTACCGGGCAACCAGCGGGCGGCGCTGCTGCTCTTCGAGGTCCTCGGCTTCTCCGCCGCCGAGATCGCCACCATGATGGACACCTCGACCACGTCGGTGAACTCCGCCCTGGCGCGAGCTCGCAGGATCGTCGCGGAGAAGGTTCCCTCCCGCACCCAGCAGCGGACGCTGCGGGAGGTGGGCGACACCCGCGTGCGGGAGATCGTCGCCGGGTTCTCCACCGCGCTCGAACGCGGCGACGCCGACGCCATGGTCGCACTGCTGACCGAGGACGTCACCTGGTCGATGCCGCCGCTGGCGTCCTGGTACCACGGCCTGGAGGCCGTCGCCGACTTCGCCATGCGAGTCCCGCTGACGGGATGCGGCTCCTGGCGGCACCTCCCGACCAGCGCGAACGGCCAGCCCGCCGTGAGCTGCTACCTCTGGAACGACGACGCGGGCGCGTACCTCGCCTGGTCGATCAACGTGCTGACCCTGCGCGGCGAGCGCATCGCCGAGATCACCTCGTTCCTCGGCCCCGACCACTTCACGCCCTTCGGGCTGCCTGCCTCGCTCCCCTGATCCGGCGACGCGAGCATGCCCGACCAGGTCCCCGGCCAAGGCGCCGGATTACCTCGCGCGTCGCGTGACTCGCTAGCCTGGCAGCGCAATGAACCGTTTGACGACGTCGAGGGGTGACTTCGACCTCGCCCGCTTCCCCGAGGATCCCCGCGACCCGTTTCGCGCCTGGGACGCCGCGGACGAGTACCTGCTGCGGCACCTCGACGGGATCGACGGCGAGCGGCCGACCGATCTGTCAGGCCGCGTGGTGGTGCTGGGCGACCGGTGGGGCGCTCTGGTCACCGCGATCGCCGATCACCGTCCCGTACAGATCACCGACTCCTTCCTCGCCAGGGAAGCGACCCGGGCGAACCTGACACGCAACGGCGTCGACGCGGACCCGACGCGACTCCTGACGACCCGGGACACTCCCCCGGACCGGATCGACGTGCTGCTGATCCGGGTCCCCAAGAGCCTCGCACTCCTGGAGGACCAACTGCACCGCCTCGCACCCCACGTGCACGCGGACACCGTCGTCGTCGGCGCGGGAATGGTCACCGAGATCCACACCTCGACCCTCAGGCTGTTCGAACAGATCCTCGGGCCGACCAGGACGTCACTGGCGGCGAAGAAGGCCCGGCTCATCTTCTGCTCCCCGGATCCTCGGCTCACCCCGGGCGCCAACCCGTGGCCCCGACGCTACGCGCTCCCGGAGGGCGTCGGAGCGGCCTCGGGCCTGACCGTCACCAACCACGCCGGCATCTTCTGCGCCGACCGCCTCGACATCGGCACCCGCCTCTTCCTGCGGAACCTTCCTCACCGCCGTGGCCGTGAGCGCGTCGTGGACCTGGGCTGCGGCAACGGGGTGGTCGGGATGGCCATGGCGTTGGAGAACAGCGAAGCCGAGGTGCTCTTCATCGACGAGTCCTACCAGGCGCTGGCTTCCGCGGAGGCCACGTGCTCGACGAACATCGACTCTCCGGTGGAGTTCCTGGCGGCCGACGGCATGTCGGGCGTGCCGGCCGGGACGGTGGACCTGGTGATGAACAATCCGCCGTTCCACACCCACCGGGCGACGACCGACGCGACGGCCTGGCGCATGTTCCACGGTTCGCGGGCCGCGCTCCGCCGGGGCGGGGAACTGTGGGTGGTCGGCAACCGGCACCTCGGATACCACGTGAAACTACGCCGGCTTTTCGGCAACTGCGAGGTCGTCGCCAGCGACCCGAAGTTCGTCGTGTTGCGGGCCGTCAAGCGCTGACCGATGAACGGTGATGGGCCGACCCCATCAACCGTTCGGTTGATTTCGGAAGCGCCGCCCGCCGGTGATTCTCAGAACATGACAGTCATCGAGATCGAGGGCCTACGCAAAAGCTACAAGTCCGGCAGAGCGCTGGACAGCGTCTCCCTGAAGGTGGAGCACGGCGAGATCTTCGGAATCGCCGGCCCCAACGGCGCGGGGAAGACCACGGTCGTGGAGTGCGCGTCGGGGTTGCGGCGGCGGGACGGCGGCACGCTGCGGGTGCTGGGGCTGGACCCGCAGAGCGACCGGCGCGAGCTGGCGCAGCGCATCGGTGTCCAGTTGCAGGAGGCAGCCCTGCCCGACGCGATCAAAGTCGGTGAGGCGTTACGGATGTACGCCTCCTTCTACGACGCGCCCGCCGACTGGCGGGAGCTCATGGACGAGTGGGGCCTGGCGGACAAGAAGCGCGCCGGCTTCGCGAGCCTGTCCGGCGGCTGGAAGCAGCGGCTGTTCGTCGCGCTGGCCCTGGTCGGCAACCCGGAGGTCGTCTTCCTCGACGAGCTCACCACGGGCCTGGACCCCTCCGCCCGCCGTATGACCTGGGGTCTGATCCGCAACATGCGCGAGCGCGGGGTCACCGTCGTGCTGGTCACCCATTTCATGGACGAGGCCGAGGCGCTGTGCGACCGCATCGCGATCATCGACCGGGGCCGCGTCATCGCCGAGGGCAGCCCGCGCGAGCTGATCACAAAGGGGCGATCCGATTCGCTGGAGGACGCGTACTTCGCGCTGACCGGAAGGGAAACGGCATGAAAGGCATCACGAACGTCACCGCGGTCGAGCTCAAACTGATCATGCGTGATCCGATGTCGGCCTTCTTCGCGCTGGCCTTCCCGGCGATCATGCTGTGGGTCAAGATGCGCAGCGGCAAACCCCTGCCGGGCGGGCTGCCGGCCGTCGACGCCACCGTGCCGATGCTGAGCGTCTTCGTCATCGGTCTGGCCGCGCTGGTCATCCTCCCCGCCACTCTGGCCGGGTACAGAGAACGCCGGGTGCTGAAGCGGCTGCGCGCCACTCCCGCCTCGCCCACCATGCTGTTCAGCGCCCAGTGGGCCGCCCACATGCTGCTGGCCGCGCTCGGAACGATGCTGTTGATCGTCATCGGCCTGGCCGCCTACGGTCTCACGGCACCCGCGAACGCGGGGAACGTTCTCCTGGCGTGGATCCTCAGCGCGCTGAGCCTCAGCTCCATCGGCCTCCTCGTCGGCGCGCTCGTCCCCAGCGGCCGCGCCGCGACGGTGATCGGGCTGAGCCTCTTCTTTCCGATGGGCTTCCTCTCCGGCGCCATCATCCCCCGCGAGACCATGTCCGGCTCGATGCGCGCCATCGGCGACCTGACCCCCATGGCCCCCGCGGTCCAGGCGATCCGCGACGGCTGGGCCGGCGACGCGATGTCCCCGATTACCCTGGGCGTCATGGTCGCGATATCCATCGTCGCCGGCGGCGTCGCCCTCAGGGCGTTCCGGTGGTAGCCACCGGCGACCCCGCCGCCTCGCGCTGGGATCGTGTCTGGCCCGTCCTGCTGTACCTCTTCATCCTGATCCCGACGGCCTTCGCCCTGCTGCGGGACTGGAGGCCGGAGGCGCTGGCCCTGGCGTCACTCGTCGGAGCCTGGCACTGGTTCATGGTCACGTCGCGCCCCGGCCGGATCGAGAGGCCGGTGGCGCTGATCACCTACTTCATCGTGATGCTCGCCGTCATCGGGGCACTGATCAGAATCGACACGCTGTTCACCGTGACGGCCCTGGCGATGTTCATCCAGTCCTTCACCCTGATTCCCGGGTGGTGGGCGTACGGAGGGGTGGCCGCGACGGCCGGTGTGCTGGTCGTCGCCCGGCCCGAGCAAGGGCGGACCCCGAGCCAGATGCTCTTCTCCTTCCTCGTCGCGCTGCTGGTCGCCTCGGCGATCGGCCTGGTCAGCCACGCCATCCGCGATCAGAACGAGAATCGCAAGGTGATGATCGCGCAGTTGCGGGAGGCCGGCGCCAAGCTGGCCGAGCTCGCGGAGGAGAACGCGCACCTGCAGGCCCAGCTTCTCACCAGCGCCCGCGAGGCCGGCGTCCTCGGGGAACGGCAGCGGATGGCCAGGGAGATCCACGACACCATCGCGCAGGGTCTGACCGCCATCTGCACCCAGCTCGAAGCCGCCGACAACACGATCGACGACATCCCCGCCACTCGCTCCCGCCTGAACACGGTGCGCACCCTGGCCAGAGAAAGCCTGAACGAAGCCCGGCGATCGGTTCAGGCGTTGCGTCCGGCGCCGCTGGACGAGGCCCAGCTCGCCACCGCCCTCCACGACATCGCCGGAAAATGGTCGCAGACCACCGGCGTACCCGCCTCTGTGTCCGTCACCGGCGACCCTCGGCCCCTGCACGCGGAAGTGGAGATCACCCTGCTACGGGTGGCGCAGGAGGCGCTGGCCAACATCGGCAAGCACGCCGCGGCCACCAGGGCCGGACTCACTCTGTCGTACATGGAGGACGTCGTGGCGCTGGACGTACGTGACGACGGCGCCGGCTTCACTGAGGCGACGAGCTCCTCGAGCGAGGGCGGCTTCGGACTCATCGCGATGCGTCAGCGCGTCACCCGGCTGGCCGGCGACTTCGCGATCGAGACGGCCCCCGGCCAGGGAACGGGGATCTCCGCCACCATCCCAGCCATCCCGGCCGCCTCGGATCCGGGATCGTCTAACCGCTCCGGAAACGCGATGTGAGACATGCCGATTCGTATGATCATCGTGGACGACCACCCGGTCGTCCGTGACGGGCTGCGCGGGATCTTCGCCGACGACGATGCCTTCGAGGTCGTCGGCGAGGCGGCCGACGGGCCGGAAGCGCTCGTCGTGGCCATGCGGACCGACCCCGACGTCGTGCTCATGGACCTGCGGATGCCGAAGATGAGCGGGGCGGAGGTCATCCGCCGGCTGCGCGAGGCGATGCCCGGCATCCGCGTGCTGGTCCTGACCACCTTCGACGACGACGCCGACGTCCTGCCCGCGATCGAGCAGGGTGCCACCGGCTACCTCCTCAAGGACACCCCGCGCGCCGACCTGCGCCGCGCCGTACAGGCGGCGGCCCGCGGTGAGACGGTGCTGTCCCCCTCCGTCGCCGGTGTGCTGACGCACCAGGCGCGCAGGCCGGAACGGCAGACGCTGCTGAGCCGCCGGGAACTCGAGGTGCTCGGGCTCATCGCCCGAGGCGCGACCAATCGTGAGATCGCCGCGAAGCTGTTCATCACCGAGGCGACGGTGAAGACGCACCTGCTGCACATCTTCGCCAAGCTCAAGGTGAATGATCGAGCGGCCGCGGTCGCGGCGGCATACGAGACCGGCCTGCTCAAGCCGGCCACCGACACCTGACAGGCGCGCCACGCGCGTCTCGCCGGGTGTAGATGACCAGCATGCACAGCGGGATGACGCCCCACTCCTCCAGCAGCGGGGCGATCAGGGTGCCGGGGCTCGATAAGCGCCCCGGAACTATCGAGCTCCGGGGACGCGCACCATTCGTTTCATTCGGGGCATGTCACCGGGCAGCCCTCATAGGTGACCGGACCCGCGTTCAGGTGGCTTCGATCCGGCCGACCGCATGGCTCACCGGCCCTCAAAGAAATGGGTCCTTCCAGCAGCAGGTTCAGCGTCTCCTTCAGCGCGAACCACGGCAACGGGCCGACTCACGGCCCGCAGTCGCGCGCCCGACACGAGGTAGAGCCGGGATGCCGGCCTGGAACCGGCGCCGGCTACGCCCCGGTCCGCGTCAGCCGGCCACGGCGCGACGGCAGCGGTCCAGTGCCGCGCGCAGGTCGCGTCGCAGCGCCCGGTCCAGGCCGGGCTGGGCGAGCGCGTGGGCGAAGTCGCGGGCGGCCTCGTCCCACCGCTCCAGCCGCATCAGCGCCGTACCCCGGTTGTAGCGGGGCACCGGCGCCGCCGACAGCTCCACCGCCCGGTCCAGGTCGGCCACGGCGGCGGTCACGTCACCGCGTTCGAATCGCACGGCGGCCCGGTTCGTCCATGCCTCGACCAGTTCCGGATCCCGGGCCAGAGCCCGGGTGAGCAGGTCGTCGGCCTCGGCCAGGCTGCCGCGCTCCGAGCGGATCAGCCCGAGGGTGCACAGCAGCGCGGGCTCCTGCGGGGCCAGCGCCAGCCCGGCCCGCGCACCCTCCTCGGCTGCGTCGAGCGCACCGCGCTCCACCTGCAGGTTGACCAAGGCGATCCGGGCGTCGAGGTGCCCGGAGTCGATGGCGAGTACGCGCTCCAGGTCGTCACGCGCCGACTCCAGTCGGCCGCGCTCCTGCTGAAGCACGGCCCGGTTGTAGTACGCCTCGGGCAGGTGCGGTCCCAGCCGGATCGCGGTGCCATAGTCCTTGATCGCGGCCTGGAACCGACCCGCCGCACGGTGCAGGGCGGCCCGGTCCACGTAGTACTCACAGTTGCCGGGGTCGTGCGCGATCACGGTGTCGAGGTCGGCCAACGCCTGCGCCGGATCGCCCAGGGCCAGGTGCACCTGCGCCCGGTTGTGGCGTAACCGGGCCAGGTCCTGCGGGCGCTCGCCGGGGGTGAGCACCGCCGTCAGCCGGGCCAGCCCGTCGTCGATCAGCCGCAGCGCGCGGGCGGGCTCACCCGCCTTGCTGTCCAGCAGCGCCAGCCCCTGCTCGTAGAAGACGGCGGACAGCACCCGCTGCCGTGGGTCGTTCAGTCCGGCGGCGAGGTGGAGCGCCTGTTCCAGCCAGTGCCGCGCCCGCGCCGGGTTCTGGTCGGCTGCCGGCAGGTGCCTGGCGTACAGCATGGCGGTGGCGTACGCGGCCGACATATTGATCTTCGGGTCGTCAGTGGCGGCGCGCGCCTCGTGGTAGAGGTCGAGCGCCTCGGCGGCGCGGTCCAGCGCCGCCAGCGCGGTGGCCAGACCGGTGGTGAACGCCCACCAGTGCCGCAGGTCGCCCTCCGGGGTCACCGCGGCGCGTCCACGCCCGGCGATGTGGGCCGCGTGGTGGTAGAAGCCGCGGGCCAGGCTGTCGCCCAGGGCCGTGCGCATCGCCTCCGGCGTCTGGTCGGCCGCTATCGGCTTGCGGGCGCCGCCGTCGCGCAGGTCCAGACGCACCGGGGACGACCCGATCCGGCGGACCAGCACGTCCAGCAGCTCGCGGGTGGTCTCGTCGGCGTCGGCGACGTGGTCGAACCGGACCGTGACCGGATGCCGGAGCGTGCCCGCCCAGGCCGCCACGAACTCCGCCGCGCCGTAGGCCAGGCAGGCGGTGCGCCGGGCGGGATGGAACCGGATCGGCTCCTCCTCGGCGGCCGGTCGCGCCGCGTGGTCGAGCCAGGGTGCGATGGCGTGCAGCTCAACCTTGTGGCGGGACGCAAGGCGCGGACGGTCGGCGGCGATCCGGCCGAGGAAGGCCCCGACCCCGGCGTACGGCCCGTGGTCGCGGTGGCAGTCGTAGCCCTCCGGTTCACCGGTCACGGCTGGGCCGACCGCCGCAGGGGCGGGCGCCCGGGAGCGCCCGCCGTGCCGGCAACTACCAGCACCACTCGATCCAGAGCCGGCGGGCGCCGGACAGCAGGCGCAGCGTGCTCTTGCGGCGGATGGTCATCTTCCTCATGGACACCTCCGTGTGATCCACTTCAGGACTGGCCAGAGCATAATCCGGCTTAACCGAAATATGTAGACATCTCGCGATCACACTGGCGTGATCAGGCCATGGTCGGTCTGGGCAGAATGCGGCGAACAGGGCGATCACACTGACGGGCTGCCGCCACCAGGGGCCGGGGATCGGCCACGCGGTCCTCCGTGTGGGCTTTGTGGCCGACGTTGCCGTCAGCGTTGCCTGCGCCCGTCCCGGTCAGCCGTTGTCGAGAGTGAGCAGGCCGCGTCGGAAGGCGACGGCGACAGCGGCCGCCCGGTCGTTGACGCCGAGTTTGGCGTAGATGTGCAGCACGTGGCTCTTCACCGTGGCCTCACTGATGAACAGGCGCGCGGCGGCTTCGCGGTTGGTGGCGCCCTCGGCGATGAGGTGGAGAATCTCCAGTTCCCGGGCGCTCAGTGGGTCAGCGGGCGCGCGGACCTGGCCGAGCAGGCGGGTGGCAACCGACGGGGACAGCACGGCTTCGCCCCGCGCCGCCGTACGAACGGCACGGACGAGCTCGTCCCGGCCGGTGTCCTTGAGGAGATAGCCAGTGGCCCCGGCCTCGATGGCGGGCAGGACGTCCCTGTCGGTGTCGTACGTGGTGAGGATGAGGACGCGGGCCGCGATGCCCAGCCTGGCGAGTTCTTTGATGGCCGAGACACCGTCCATCCTGGGCATGCGGAGGTCCATGAGGATCACGTCGGGGTTCAGCGCCCGCGCGAGTTCGACGGTCTGGGCGCCGTCTCCGGCCTCGCCGAGCACCTCGAAGTCCGGGTCGCCGACGAACATGCCGCGGATGCCGTCCCGGACGATGGGATGGTCGTCGGCGATGAGCAGCCGGATCGGGGTCTCAGCCACGTGCCACCGCCGGAACGCTCGCGGAGATCGCGGTGCCGACACCGGGTTCCGACTCGATCTCCAGCGTGCCCGCCAGGCGGCAGACCCGCTTGCGCATCGAGGTCAGGCCGAAGCCGCCGCCGTCGCGGACACGTTCGGGATCGAACCCGGCGCCGTCGTCGCGCACGTCCAGGGTGACCACGTCCTCCATGTACGACAGGGTCAGCCCGACACGGGACGCACCGGCGTGCTTGGCCGCGTTGGCCAGGGCCTCCTGCGCGGTGCGGAGCAGCGTCTCCTCGACCTCCGGATGCATGGGACGGACCGTACCAGTGGTGGCGAAATCCGCACGTACCCCGTTGAGCTCACCCCACTGAGTGACGACGTCCCTCAGTGCCTCGGGCAGTGGCGCCGCCTCCAGCTGGCCGGGTCCCACCGCGTGTACGGAGCGCCGGGCCTCGGCCAGGCTTTCCCGCGCCAGCCGTACCGCGTTGTCCACATGACGCCGCCAGTCCTCGGTCCGCTGCGCCGCCTGGAGCTGGGTGATGATGCCGGTCAGCCCCTGGGCGAGGGTGTCGTGGATCTCGGCCGCGATGCGCTGCCGTTCGTCGAGCACGCCCGCCTCGCGGGCCTGGACGAGCAGTTGGGCGTGCAGTCCCGCGTTCTCCCGCAGCGCCTCCTCGAGCTGCGCCACCATGCGCTTGCGCTCGTCGCTCCGTTCGGCCGTGATCTCGCCGACGAAGCTGAACAGGCCGACCCCCGCCACGATGGCGGCGGTGAAGAAGAGGTAGGCGAGGATTCCGGACGGCGTGGGATCAGGCGGACCGCCGTTGTAGGTCGCGACGCTGATCGCCGCCGTGGCGGTCACCCCGGCGAACCGCCACCTTCCCTTCAGGTACTGCCAGGAGTGGAGGTGTCCGGTGAAAGCGAAGAAGCTCGCGAACCACATCCCCTGCGTGCAGAGCGCTCCGATCAGCACCACCAGCCCTGCCACGTAGACCGCGACTCGCGGCATCAGCCAGATCCAGGCGGCGGCGAGCGCGGCCAGGCCGAGCGTGACCCACGACCTGCCGTCGGTGAGCAGGGAGAGCACCGTGGAGGTCAGCAGCAAGACGTACGGCGCCGCCGCCATCTGGCGCTCCAGGAGCCGCTCCCATCGGTCGAGCCGCCCGGTCATACCTCACTCACTCCCAGCGGAAGAACCTGGCCGCGGCGACGCTGATGACCACGGCGTATGCGGCCATCACGCCAAGCAGCAGAGGGCTGGGAGCGCCGCCCGCCCAGACATCCTGCATGCTCTGCCGGAAAGCGCCCAGAGGGGTGTACTCCCCAATGCGGGCCAACATATCGGGCATCTGATCCGTCGGCTGCATGAGCCCGGCGAGGTACGCCATCGGGAAGTACAGCAGGACGCCGATCCCGTTGGCGGCTCGGCCGTTCGGGGCGAGGGCCGCGATGAGCAGGCCGACAGCGAACATGGCCGCCGTGCCGAACAGGAAGGTCAGCACACCGGGCAGCACCCGGGTGGGCAGGTGGGCGCCGAGGACGGTGCCCGCGACGGCCAGCAGCAGGCCGCATGCGGTCAGCGCGAGGACGAGCTGCAGGAGCAGCTGCACCACCAACAGGTTCGCCGGGCGTACCGGCGTGGTCGAGAGCCTGCGCAGGATGCCCCGCTCGCGGTAGGTGGCCATGGTGGTGGGCAGCAGGTACAGACCCACGAGCCCCACGGCGATCGCCAGCGCCATCGGCAGGAGCACGGTGTCTCCCGGCTCGATCGAGCTTCCGAAGACCACCAGGATGAACAGCGGGATGAGCAGCGAGAACACCGCCCCGGGTTCCCGGGTCAGCAGCTTCAGTTCGACGACGGCAAGCTTGGTCATGGTGGTCCTCCGTCAGTGGGTAGAGCCGAACGAACGGCCGGTCAGAGCGACGAATGCGTCGTCGAGGGTGCGCTTGTCGATGCGCAGATCGCCGACCAGGATGTGGTGGCGGGCGAGCTCAGCGGTGACCGCCGTGGCGAAATCACCCCTGCCCGTGACGACCACCCGGTTTCCCGTCCTGGTCACGCCGGTCACCCCGGGCAGCCCACCCAGCTCGACCATGTCCCCCGCCATCAGCGTGAACCGCATCTGATGCTCGGCGTCGATCCCGTCGACCAGCCCGGCCGGGGTGTCGATCGCGACGACCGTGCCGCGGTCGAAGACGGCGACGCGGTCGCAGAGCTCCTCCACCTCGTCCATGAAGTGGCTCACCAACACCACCGTCACGCCGCTCGCCCGCACCTGCTTGATCAGCTCCCAGGTGGTACGGCGAGCCTGCGGGTCGAGCCCCGTGGTCAACTCGTCGAGGAACGCCACCCGCGGATTACCCACCAGCGCCAGCGCGATGAACAGCCGTTGCTTCTGGCCACCGGACAACTTCCCGAAGCGGGCATTGCGCTTGTCCGCCAGCCCCCACTCCTCCAGCAGCTCACGCCAGTCCCGCGGCTTGGCATAAAAGGAGGCATACAGGTCGAGCGCCTCCCACACCTTGATGTTCTCCGGCAACTGCGTGTGCTGGAGCTGCACCCCGATCTGCTCGCGCACCTTGCGCCCGTCCTTGACCGGGTCGAGCCCAAGCATCTTGATCGACCCGCCGTCGGGCCGCCTCAGCCCCTCCACGCACTCCACGGTGGTGGTCTTGCCGGTGCCGTTCGGCCCGAGGATGCCGAAGATCTCGCCCTCCTCCACGGAGAACGACACCCCGTCCAGAACTGTCAGGTCCGCGTACCTCTTGCGGAGGTCTGTGACTTCGATGACTGCCATGGCTCAAGCATCTTTCGCCTGCGCCCGGGGCGAATCGATCTGCCGGCCATACTCATCCGTGAATGCGGCTGACCCGCAAATCCACCGATCGGTGGATACCGCCGCGGCGCCGTGCCGTACATTCTCGGCCGCGATCGGCACGTCACAGCCGCCAGGCTCGGGTCGTACCATGTGGACGTCGTCGTCACCCGCCCGACGACTGACAGACGACGCACCGCCGTCGCCGCCGCATCAGGCGAGAGCCACGGACCCGGGTGGCACGGTGGCCGGCTCATAGGTGAACGCGTTGCGCGCGGTGGCCGGGGAAACGAATCCATGCCTGCCACGACCAACGCACACGTCGTTGTCTTCAGGGTTTTCATGCCCTTCTGTCGCCGTAGGGGACATCACCGGTTCATAGAACCCATTTCCCCCTCTTTTCCGACAAGTTCGGCGTGAGAGAGTTCATCATCCTGTCCGCGGCCATGCTGCGACGCCCGGATCTCGCCGAACCGGCGACGGGCGAGAGGGCCCAGGGTGCCTTCCCCACCCACGTCGTCAGCCGGGACGCGCCGGCCGGATCCCGTGACACCTGTCTCGACCGCCTCGCCGGAGGACAGACCTCATGAACGCGCCCCGTCTCGCGTGGCCCGCACGCGTCCTCGCCCTCTGCTTCGCGCTCGGAGCCGCCGTCTTCCCCGGGTTCGGGACGGTGGACCTCGCGGTCCCCATCGTCGCCCCGTCGCCCTCGTTCATCCAGGCGGCGGTGCTCGAGGGCGGCTGGGGGCTGGTGCTCTCCCTGCTGGTGGCCGTGCCGTTCTTCGTCATCTTCCTCAATCCCGCGGCGCGGGCCGCGGCTCTCGGGGAAGTGGTCGTCGTCGGGGTGGTGATCGGGCTCACCGGAGTACTCTCCGGCCGACCGGAATTCCTGACCGCCACCGCCGCCCTGGGACTTTGCGCGGGACTGCTCGCCGCCATGCTCCGCGGCTGGACGACCACGGGCCGACCTCAGGCTTGGCATCTCGTGCTTGCCGCCGTCCCGTTCGCGGGAGCAGCCACGGCTCTGGTGCTCGGCGCAGCCGTCTCGGCGGCGTGGCTGGGCGTCGTGGGCGCTGTCGTGACGCTCGCCGTCGTCCTCAGCCGATGGGGCGCCATCCCGGATTCCCGCTCCCCGTTGCCGCTGGTGCTCGCGACGGCGGCGGCGCTTCCCTGGACCTGGTACGCCGCCGACATGATCGGGGCCGCCTCGGAAGGCCGCGAACCGATAGATATCACCATGGGGCTGGACCATTGGCCGATGCAGGCAGCCCTGGGTATCACGCTGATCGCGTTGGCCGCCTGGGGTCACCCGATTCCCGCGACCACGTCGGGTATCGCATCGATGGGCTTCGGTGCCCTCGCCATGGCCTACCCCGACCACGCGGCGAGCCCCGGCACGATCTGGGGCGTCGCAGCCCTTGTCTGGGGTCTGACGGTCCTGTCGTGGGGACTCCTCCGCCGTGGAGCCGCCCGGCGCCAGGATGCTACGAGGGATCGGAAGGAGACACCGCTGACGACGCACCGGTGACCGTCTCGCGGCGATCTTCGCCATGGGCACCTCAGAGTTCATACTCGCCGGCCTGCCGGACATCGCCTCAGATCTCGGGGTGCCCGTGGGCGGCCGGTGATCCTTCGCCCTGGACCGTGATCACGGAACTCCTGATCGCCTCGGCCGTTGGAAAAGATCAGGAGGTGTCCCATGGCAATCGTGGAGATCGGCGGGACCGCGATCGGATTCGAGGTGCACGGGCCCGCCGAGGGCGAGCCGGTCGTGCTGCTGGGCGGTACGAGCATGCCGCGCGGCGTGTGGAGCATGATGCAGCTCCCTGCGCTGGTCGAGGCCGGCTACCAGGTCGCGGCGGTGGACCCCCGTGGAGAGGGTGAGTCCTCCGCTCCTGACGGCGGGTACTCCGTCGCCGACCTGGCTGCCGACGCGGCGGGGGTCATGGAGCATCTGGGCTGGTCGGATGTGCGGGTGATGGGCTTGTCGCAGGGCGGATTCGTCACTGAGCACCTGGCGGCGAGCAGGCCGGATCTCGTTCGGGCCGTGGTGCTCCTGGGGTGCGCGGGTGCGACGACGGCGTACCAGCGGGCATGGTTCTCCGCGATGCGGGCCATGTTCGCCAACGGACCGGTAGCGCAGGAGTTCTATCTCGCCGAGAACCTCATGAACGCTCTTCCGGCTCAGGTGTTGCGCGACGACGACAGCAAGGTCAGCGCCTGGGCGGAACTGATCTCGGCGAAGCAGTGGGACACCCCCGGCGACCGAGGCCAGTACCTGGCGTGCATCGACTGGATGCTGGATGTGGACCATGCGGAACGGTGGCCGAAGATCACGCAACCGGCGCTGGTGCTCGCCTTGGAGCACGACCTCATGTTCCCGCCTCGGGCCGGTCGGGCCGCCGCCGCGCAGATGGCCAACGCGGAGTTCACGGAGATCATTGGGTACGCCCACGGTGGCGCGATCGAGGCCGGTGAGCAGATCACGCCGCTGGTGTTGGACTTCTTCGCCCGCGTGTAGGACCGGCGCGGCGCGGCACCGCCCCCGTACGCTTGAGCTGCCTCGATCGGCCGGTACGGCACCACGCAGGACGACTACATGTGGCCATCGCGTACACAGTGCCGCGCATGGCGGACTTCACCAGCCGCCGGCCAAACGATCGACGAAGGTGTCAGTCGAGGGAGAGCCCTGCGGCCGGAGTCACCCGGGCGGCCCGGCGTGCCGGGAGAACAGCGGCGAGGAGTCCGGCCAGGGAGGCGATGAGGACGACCACGCCGAGCGATAGCCAGGGGACGTGCATGGTGGCGTCGCTGAGAGCCTGCTTCACAATCGTCTCGTAGCCGACCCAGGCGAACCCGACGCCGATCATGGTGCCGAGCAGGGTGGCCACCACCGACAGCAGCACTGCCTCGGTCGCCAGCATTCGCCGCAGCTGCCTGCGGGTGAGCCCGAGCGCGCGCAGCATCGCGTGTTCGCGGACGCGTTCGAGTACGGAGAGCCCCAGGGTGTTCGCGATCCCGATCAGGGCGATCACGACGGCGATGCCGAGCAGGCCGAGCGCTGACCAGGTGTAGATTCCCAGCTGTTGGTCCAGCGACTCCCAGGTCCGCAACCCGTTCTCGATCGTCGCGCCAACCGGATCCGCCAACTCGTCCAGGTCACTGCCGAGTCGAGCCGGGTCGGCGCCGGAGGAGGCGCGGATCCAGATGGCATGCGGCTCGGGGGCGTCGGTGAGCGTCGCCAGCGTCTCGGGCGCGACCACGCCCGCCGGGCCCCAGCCGGTGCCGACGGCGACCTGCAACTGGGCTCGCCGGTCGCCGACGCGCACCGTGACCCGGTCACCGGGCCGGAGACTCAGGTTCTTACCGAATGCCTCGGAATCGATTCTGATCTTCCCCGGCTCCACCCGGGCGAACGCCCCGCCGTCGCGAGCCACGTGCGCCACGGCCGGCGCGGTGACAACCGGGATCGGTTCGTCGAGCCCGGCCACTCGGGCCACGGCGCCGTCCACTGAAATGGCCTGCTCCACACCCGGAGTGTGACGTACCCGGTTGAGGAGGTCAGTGGTGACCGGCTCCTTGGGTGAGGTGAGCGCGACATCGATGGGATGGTCCCTACCGATCTGCTCATCCAACGACGAACGCCACGTGGCCATCCCGGTGAGTACGGCGGTCGTCAGGGTGACGCCGACCAGCAGGGAGGCAGTGGTGGTGGCGGTCCGCCGCGGATCGCGCACAGCGTTCTTGGTCGCCAGCCGCCCGGCGGGGCCGAGCAGCGCGCCGGTGATCCCAATCAGGCGGGGAACGAGCACCGGCCCGAAGAGGAGCACGCCGGCGAACACCGATCCTCCGCCTGCCACCATGAGCGCCGTACTGTCCTGGACCATCGCCACCCCGAGCAGGGCCAGCCCGGTGACCAGGAGGATCGCAGCGAGCGCCGGCCGCACCAGGCCGGTGGCCGTGTGTACGTCGACCGCGGCATCCGGGCGCAGTGCCGCCAGCGGGCTCACCCGGACCACACGCCGGGTCGGCAACCAGGACGCGACCATGGTGACCACCAGGCCGACGGCGAATCCGCCCAGCAGCCAGAGCGTGGGCAACTCGGCGGCGCCCATCAGGGCGGTGGGCGTGAGGGCGTCGATCAGAGCGATCAGCCCGTAGCCGAGACCGACGCCGACCAGTGTCCCGGCCAGCGACGCGAGCACCCCGACGACGGCCGCCTCGCGGCGTACCGAACGCACCACCTGCCGCCGGGTCGCGCCGATGCAGCGCAGCAGTGCGAAGTCGCGGAGTCGTTGCGCGAACAGGATGGAGAACGTGTTAGAGATGACCAGGACCGAGACAAAGAGCGCGATGCCGACGAACAACAGCAGCATCACCGACAAGGTGTTCACCCTGTTCTGGACATAGGTCAGCCGCTCCGCGGCGAACCCCTCCGGCGACTGCGCCTTCGTGCCTTCCGGGAGCTGACCTACCTCCCCGCGCACCGCCACCGCGTTCAGATGGAGGTGGTCGCGCCACTGCAGCAACTGCGGCCAGGTGACGTACATCGATGCCTGGGCCGGGGGCGAGGGCGACTCCACGAGACCGACCACCTGTACGTCGCGCGCGGCGGCGCCCTCGCCGATCCGAACCCGGTCGCCGACCGCGAAATTTTCGGCCAGGGCGAAATACACGTCCACCGCCGCCTCGCCCGTGCGTGCTGGGAAGCGACCTGAGCTGAGCTCCTGCCAGCGCCACTCCTCCGAGGTGGCGATCGGCCCCACGGTCGTTTCGGAGATCCGCCGGCCGTTCGCGCGCGCCGGCAGCGTTGCCCGGCCGGTCGCGGCCGCGTTCTCACCGTGTCGCTCGGTGAATGCGATCGCGGCCTTCGGGTCCAGCTCGGACGATGGCCACCCCGCCGCCGAGACTACGTGGTCGGCATTGCGGTACGGCGCCCCCAGGCCGTCCATGAGTCCGCTATGTGCCCCGGACGTGAGCACGCCGACCACGACGACGAAGGCGACTGCGACGGCGACCGCGACCGCCGCTGCGACGTATCTGCGGGTGTGGGTGCGCAGCGATGCGAGGAAGACGGTACGCATCAGACGATCCGCCCGTCCTGCATGGTGACCACGTAGTCGGTGTACGCCGCCGCGTCCCGCTCGTGGGTGACCATCACGACGGTCTGGCCGAGCTCGCGCGCCGACCGGCGCAGGTGATCCAGCACCTCCGCCGACGTGGTGCTGTCCAGGTTTCCGGTGGGCTCGTCGGCGAACAGCAGGTCCGGCTCGGTGATCAGGGCCCGGGCGATCGCGACCCGCTGCTGCTGACCGCCGGACAGCTCCGCGGGCCGGTGGCCGAGCCTGTCGGCCACGCCGAGGATATCGGCGAGCATGCGCGCGCGCTCCCGTGCCGCGTCGTCGATCCGGCGACCGCCCAGCTCAAGCGGGAGCACGATGTTCTCGCCCGCGGTGAGCATCGGCAGCAGGTTGAACGACTGGAACACGAAGCCGATGTGCTCGCGGCGGAAGATCGTGAGCGCGTCGTCCTCGAGTGATCCGAGGGCGGTGCCCGCCACGGTGACGGTGCCGTCGCTGGGCCCGTCGAGTCCGGCCAGGCAGTGCATCAGCGTGGACTTGCCCGACCCGCTCGGCCCCATGATCGCGGTGAACCTGCCTCGTGGGAGGTCGAGGTCGATGCCCCGCAGGGCATGCACCTGGGCATCGCCTTGGCCGTAGGTCTTGGTCAGGTTCCGCGCGCTGGCGGCCACGGTTTCCTGAGTGGCCTGCTGGGTGGTGGTCGTCATGCCGCCAGTCAAGGCAGCGTGGTGTTGTCAGCACATATGCGGTTTTCGATACGCCGACGATATGCCCCGGCTCCTAGCCTCGGGAGCATGCGCGTGTTGATCGTCGAGGACGAACCCTACCTGGCAGAAGCCATCCGCGATGGCCTACGCCTGGCAGCGATCGCCGCCGACATCGCCGGTGACGGTGACACCGCTCTGGAACTGCTGAGCTTCAACGCCTACGACATCGCCGTCCTCGACCGCGACATCCCCGGCCCCTCCGGCGACGAGATCGCCAAACGCATCGTCGCCTCCGGCAGCGGCATGCCCATCCTCATGCTCACCGCTGCCGACCGGCTCGACGACAAGGCCTCCGGGTTCGAACTCGGCGCCGACGACTACCTCACCAAGCCCTTCGAACTCCGAGAACTCGTGCTCCGTCTCAGAGCACTCGACCGCAGGCGCGCACACAACAGACCACCCGTGCGAGAGATCGCAGGCCTGCGTCTGGATTCGTTCCGCCGCGAGGTCTACCGCGATGGCCGCTACGTCGCGCTCACCCGGAAACAGTTCGCCGTGCTCGAAGTCCTCGTCGCTGCCGAAGGCGGTGTCGTCAGCGCCGAAGAACTCTTGGAGCGAGCGTGGGATGAGAACGCCGACCCGATGACCAACGCCGTACGCATCACTGTCTCGGCCCTGCGCAAACGGCTCGGCGAACCCGGGATCATCGCCACCGTGGCCGGCGTCGGCTACCGCATCCACACGGAACCCGACACCGGACGTGAGGGAGGGGACCGTGGATAGGGCGCCCGGGTTGAGCGTTCGCCTCAAACTCACCCTCAGCTACGCCGGGTTCCTCATGCTTGCCAGCGCCTTGCTGCTCGCTGCCGTGTGGGTGTTCCTGCTGCGCTACGTACCCGACGGTTGGCCCGGCCTTCTCGGCGTAGCGCCCAACCGCTACCTCCTCTTGAGTACCTTCGCTCCGGCCGCGGCCGTCGTGCTGGCCTTCCTGCTGGTGTTCGGTCTGGTGGGAGGGTGGATTCTCGCCGGCCGGATGCTCGCCCCCCTGGCCCGCATCACGGACGCCACACGCAAGGCCGCGAACGGATCACTTTCCCACCGGATCCAGTTGGAAGGTCGCAAAGACGAGTTCCGCGAACTCGCCGACGCCTTCGACGCCATGCTCGTACGGCTTGAAGCGCACGTCGCCGAGCAGCGGAGATTCGCCGCCAACGCCTCCCACGAGCTGCGCACTCCGCTTGCCATCTCGCAGGCACTGCTCGACGTGGCCCGCAACGATCTGACACAAGACCCTGGCGAACTCGTCGACCGCCTCCACGCCGTCAACGCCCGAGCGATCGACCTCACCGAGGCACTACTCGTGCTCAGCCGCGCTGACCAGAGGTCCTTCACCCGAGAACCTGTCGACCTGTCCCTAGTCGTAGAAGAGGCCACCGAAACACTGCTCCAGCTCGCCGAGAAACGCGGTGTCACCATCGATACCTCCACTGACATCACCCCGGCCATCGGGTCGCAGGCGCTCCTGCTGCAGATGACGACGAACCTCGTGCACAACGCGATCGTCCACAACCTGCCCAAGCAGGGCACCGTATGGGTCA
Source organism: Microtetraspora glauca (assembly GCF_040656155.1). Taxonomy (NCBI): domain Bacteria; kingdom Bacillati; phylum Actinomycetota; class Actinomycetes; order Streptosporangiales; family Streptosporangiaceae; genus Microtetraspora; species Microtetraspora glauca. Next base: position 53,503 of record NZ_JBFALK010000014.1, on the reverse strand, counting down.
CGACCAGCGTTCACCCCAAGACTGCGGTGCTCACTGTCGAGAACACCGGCGAGAAGCTCGCCCCACAATTGGTTTCCACGCTTGTCGAGCCGTTTCAGCGCGGCACCGAACGCGTACGCACCGACGACGCGGGTGTCGGCCTCGGCCTGGCAATCGTCAAGAGCATCACCCAAGCACACGACGGAACCCTCACCCTCACCCACCGCCCCGCCGGCGGGCTCCGCGTCACGGTGCACCTACCCGCCGCACCACCGCACACTGGCAGCTGACGATCAGGCCGCCCATCCCGGCTCACACCGGAAGACCCGTCGAGGAGCTGGGGCTGGAGAGCGCTTGAATGGTGCCCAGGGCGTGCCTCTGGCAGGGCACGTTGCCGTCGGAGTAGGCGGAGGACGACCTGTGCGCGCAGACGCCGCCGCCGGCTTCGGCCCTCAGGCTTGGGCCGCCGGATCGCCCGACGTCACCACCGGCCGCAGCGACACGTGTAGCCGCAGGTCACTCAGGTGGCACGTGGCTCAACGCGGCCACCGCGCGGTACCCGGCCATGGTGCTCGGGGCGTCGGCGGCCAAGCGCCTCGGCGTCGTCAAGGCCACCCCGGACGTGACAGTGTGGCTGGGGGCCAGTGGTTCACCGTGGTCGGTGTCCTGCGCCCGGTCGCCCTCGCGCCGGAGCTGGACTTCGCGGCCTTGGTCGGCTGGCCGGTGGCGAAATCCACCCTGCGCTTCGACGGATATCCGACCACCATCTACACCCGTGCGCGGGACGACGCCGTACTGGCGGTGAAGGCGGTCCTTGGCGCCACCGCCAACCCGGAGAACCCGAACGAGGTGGACGTGTCGCGGCCGTCGGACGCGCTCGCCGCCAAGCAGGCCACGGACACGGCCTTGTCCGGGCTGCTGCTCGGCCTCGGCGCGGTGGCACTACTGGTCGGCGGCGTGGGCGTGGCGAACACGATGGTCATCTCGGTGCTCGAACGGCGCGCGGAGATCGGCGCCACCCGCGGGCATGTCGGCATCCAGTTCCTCACCGAGTCGCTGCTGCTGTCGGCGCTCGGCGGCGCCGGCGGCGCACTGCTCAGGATCGCGATGACGGGGGCGTACTCGTCGTACCAGGGCTGGCCGACGGTGGTACCCGCGCGGGCGGGCGCCGAAGGCGTGGCCGCCACGATGGTGATCGGCTGCTGCGCGGGCATCTACCCAGCATGGCGGGCCGCCCACCTCTCCCCCACCGAGGCCCTCGCCACACCGTGACCCTTACTCTCTTGATCAATGACCACGGGCGCTCGCCTGGTTCCGGTCGTCGCCGGGATGTCACTGTGGGCGATCCCGTAAGGGTCAGTGGCTGCCCACTACTCGTGCCGCCTCCGGCAGCCCTGCCGGAGGCGGCGAGGTCGCATCACGCGACGGCGGTCCCCTCGAGCTCGACCATCAGCTCGGGGATCGCCAGCCGTGTCACCCCGAGCATCGTGGTGGACGGTGCCACCCCGGCGGCGCCCAGCCGCGACGCCAGCACGCCGTAGTGCTCGAAGAGCCGATCGACGTCGGTGGTGTAGACGTTGAGCCGGACGAGGTTCGCGAGGGACATGCCGGCCTCGCCGAGCACGGCCTCCAGGTTGTCGACGCTCAGCGCCAACTGCGCCGCCATGTCATCGGCATGCTGGGGCTTGCCGTCACCGCTCATCGCGGTCTGCCCGGCGCAGTACAGGGTCCGGGTGTGCCCGGAGACGATCTCGCCCTGGTTGTATCCCAGCTCCGTCGACCACGCCCACGGGTTGACCGCCGTTCGCTCCATTGCCACATTCGCTCCATTCGATTCGTCGACGTTATGTACGTCCATCGGCTCGGTAGCCGACATCTTGTTCGTCGTGTCGATGAGCCTCCCAGCGAATACACGACATCCTGTGTCGTGTATCTCTGTAGAGTTTTCGAATGCGCGCCGACCGGTTGGTCTCGCTGGTGCTGCTGCTGCGGCAGCACGGTCGGCTGTCCGCGACCGCGCTGGCCCGCGAGCTGGAGGTATCCACCCGCACCGTGCTGCGCGACATCGAGGCGCTGTCCGCGGCCGGCGTCCCGGTCTACGCCGAACGCGGCCGGCACGGCGGTTTCGCGTTGTTACCCGGTTTCCGGACCGAGCTCACCGGACTGAACCACGACGAGGCCCTTGCCCTGCTGATCGCCGGATCGCGGCGCGGCGCGCAGGCATTCGGTCTCGGCTCGGCGCTCGCTTCGGCGATGCTCAAGGTGGTTGACGCGCTGCCCGAAAGCTATCGGGACACCGCCGCCGACGCGGCCGAGCGATTGCTCATCGACCCGGAGACCGACCTCCTCTCGCGTCGGCTGGTCGCTGAGGAGGTGCCTGACACCGTAGTGGCCGAGGTCCGGCGCGCGGTGCTCGCCGGACACAAGCTGCGCATCCACTACGCGGCTGTGGACCAGACCCCTAAGTGGCGCACGGTGGACCCGATCGGCCTGGTCACCGTTCGCGACCGGGGCTACTTGTTGGCCACGAGGTCTGGCGCGGACCGCACCTACCGGCTGTCCCGGATCTCGGCCGCCAAAGAACTCGCCGAACCCGCACAGCGACCAGACCGGGTCGATCTGGACCGGGCCTGGCAGGAACGCGGCACGCGGTTTCGGGCCGGCGGCGACCAAGTCACCGTGCTGGTACGGGTGGACCCGGCGCGGCGGGAGGACCTGGTGGACACCGCGCTGGCCGTCCGCACCGAAGAAGCCGACTCAGATGGCTGGCTGCGGCTGGAGGTGACCTTCCAAGATCCGAGACACGCCGAATGGGCGCTGTGGCAGCTCACCACGAACGCGGAAGCCCTGGCCCCGCAGTGGTTGCGCGACTCCCTGCGCAACCGCGCCGCCGCGATCGCCGCCCGCTACGGAGTGTCATCCTGAGAGTCGTCGCCTTCTGCGGGCCGCCGCCGACGCGATTCGGACCGCTCCATACTGGTAGGTGCCAAGCGCGCCGAAAGACGTGTGCGCAACGCGCGGCGCTGCCTTGTGGCAGACGGTCATAGTCCATTCGTCCGAACACCTCAACCTCTTGACGGTTGCCGTCGGCATCAGCGGCAGGAAGCTGGTCAGTAGCTGAAAGTGGTCGCGCCCTCGTCGCCGATCCACTGCCACATCGGGATGGTCCCGCCCAATTCCGCGCCCTCGATGAGCCGCTGCCTGTCGAGCGCGCGCGCCTCGAAGCAGATCGGGCAGACGAAGTATCGCCCGCCTGCCTTGGCGTACCGGGCTACGAGGTCGGCCAGTGGAGGACAGCCGTCACATGCGACTGCGGTGGCGACGCCGTCCAGGGCCAGCCGGGTTGCTTCCTTGGTAAGGAACATGAGCGTGGGACGGCCCTGCTCGGCCGCGCCGAGCGCGACCAGGAACGCCACAGTGACCCGCTCAGGGTCCTCCAGTCCGGTTGTCAGGCTGATGACAGCTTTTCCGGCCATGATCTTCTCCTTGTCCTTCGTCGAGAGCATGTATCGGGCCAGTGAGTCAGGGAGCGGGTAGCGGTCCACCACGCCGTCGGCGAACCTGCCCGCTCGGCGCCGGGGACGGTTGGTGGAAGTCATCGGGACATCCAGAGCGGATTGAGCTACGAGCCGCCTGCGTCGTCCCGCTGGCGTGTAAAGGCCTCATCGGTTGCCCCGACGGCCGCCCGGACATCTGGAGGCAACGCGCGGAAGACCGGATCCGGGACGGCGCCGACCGCGGACAGGATGCCGCTGAAGAACCGGCGCAGACAGACCGCGAGGACGATCTGGAAGATGTCGGCATCGGTCAGGCCGTGCCCGCGTAGGACCGCGATGTCCCCCTCAGTCACGCCGGCGGGATCGGCGGCGACGCGGTCCGCGAAGTCCATGGCCGCCACATCCACCGGCGCCAGCCCCGCATCGTGATGGTCAGCCATGATCGCCCGCAGGGCCACGTCATCGTAGAACCGCTCAAGCAGCGCGGCCGCGTGCGCGAGACCGCAGTACGTGGAACCGAGGCGGCGGGCGGCCGTCAGGGTGACCAGTTCGTACCGACGCGGATCCATACCGGCCCTGACCACCTCCCCGAGCCGCAGCCATGCGTGATAAACCTCAGGCCGCAGTGCCAGCACCCTCAGATAGTTGGGCACGTATCCCCGGGCGGGCCGCTCAGCTTCGTAAAGGGGTGATTCGCCAGGTGTGCTGAGAAAACTCATGTCTCCCCCTTGGGACGGCATCTCAGCGCAGAACGGTAGGTCCTCGCGACGATCCGCGATTGGGGAGAATTCCCTATTTTGCCGGCTTCCGGACTAGGTTCAGCCGGTGCGCCGCAGCAACCGCCTGGCCCCGGTTGGCCACACCGAGCTTGTCCAGCACCGCGGAAACGTGGTGGTCGACGGTTTTGACCGACAACGACAGGTGCCCGGCTATCTCGGCATTGGACAGCCCTTCGGCCAGCAGCGCGAGCACCTCCGCCTGGCGCAGGGTAAGGCCGCCGGGATTGGCGGCCGTCGTCCGGCGAGGGCCACGCGGCACCTGAGTGAAACCGCGCCTTCTCAGCTCCGCCCGCAACCGCGCCGCCACCCGCGTGGCCCCCAGCTCGTCCAGGACCCGCAAGGCTTCGGCCGCAGCGCCCTGATCGCCGCCCGCCAGTGCCTCGACGCGCATATACGCCGCCCCGCGCCGCGCCCACTCCGCGGCCGCGCCGGCCCAGTCTTCGTCGATCATCAGCTGGTACGGCGGGGCGCCCGCACCGGGCAACCCGGCATCACCGGCCCGCCACAACCGGTAGGCCAACTCCCCGATGTAAACCGAATGGTTCGCCCTGACGGCCAGGTCCAGGCCGTGCCGGGCCTCCTCGGCGGCACGCCTGGCATCGCCGTACAGCAGGAAGTACTCCGAGCGGGCCGCCGCCACCGGGCAGACCCGCTGCACCTCACCGGTGCGTTCGGCCTGGCGGGCTGCCTCGTCAAGCGTGACCCGCGCCTCGCGTTCGCCACGGGCCGCCTGAATCCGGCCCCGCGCCAGCAGCGCGGGAACCACCGCGACCCCGGCTCGGACCGGCCGATCCAGTGCCGCGTCCGCGTCGGCCAGAGCGCCGGCCCAGTCACACCGCACCAGCCGCACCCCCGCTCGCACCCCGAGCAGGTACTGGACGTAGCCGTCGAGGTCCTGTTGAGTCGCGTACGCCAGCGCATGTTCGACCGCCGGCGCGGCGGCTTCGTACTCGGCCAGTTGCACCAGCGAGGTCGCCAGGTTGACGAGTGCCCGAGCCGCGTGATCGGCCAGCCCGAGGGTTGAGGCGCGCTCGTGCACCTCCCGCAGCGCCGCGACCGCGGTTTCATCACCGCCCGTGAGCCGGGCGGTGCTCACGTTGATCTCAGCGTGGACGGAGGTCTCCACATCCCCCAGCCGAACGGCCAGAGTTCGCGCCCGCTCTCCCCACGAGATGGCCGCCTCCCCCTCGCCCGCAAGCATGTGCAACTGGGACCGGTTGCTGTAGGCCATGGCCAGTTGCCGGCCCGGCAGTTCGGTCTCGAGGACGGTGATCGCCCGCGCGGCCGCCTCCCATGCCTGCCCCGCGTTCCCCGCCCACCAGGCCAGCCGCGAGGTCCAGCGCAGGTTCTCACCGACCTGTTCGGGTTGCCGCAGACTCTCCCGTACGGCCAGCGCCGCCCACCGGGCCTGCAATCCCTCCTCCGCCAGCCCGGCCAGGTACGCCTGGAACGCGTAGGCCTCCAGCAGCTCGGCCTGCTGCTGGTCCGGTAGCCGGTCCGCGTACACGGCCGCTGACCGATAGTGTGCCGTCGCCTCTCGATGGGCGCCCTGCCGGGCGGCGCCGGCCCCCGCCACCTGCCCGTACCGAAGGACCGCGGCCTCGTCCCCCGCTTGCGTAGCGTGGTGGACCAGGCGGCCCGGGTCGACCCCGGGGACCCCGGCCAGCACGCCCAGCACCCGCCGGTGCAGCGCGGCGCGGCGCGCGGGCGACAGCGCGTCCTCCACCGCACTCCGCAGCAACTCGTGACGGTACGACACGCCGTCACCGGACGGCACGAGCACCCCGGCGTCGACGCACATGTCGACCAGGTCCGGCACTCCCGCCACAACGGCGGCGTCGGCGCGAGTCGGGATCACCGACACCAGGTGGGCCAGCTCCCGGGCGGGCCGCGGCAACAGCCGCAGGCGGTCCAGGACGAGGTCCTGCACGGTGGCCGGCACCGCCCGCCCCTCCGCCTTCAACAGTTCGGTCACCAGCAACGGGTTACCGCCGGACAACCGGTAGACCAGCTCCGGATCCCGCCCGGTCCGGTATGCCTGATCCGCCACGCACTCCCGCGACAGCGGCGACAGCGACACGCGTCGCGTGATCGCGCCGGGCAGGGTCGCAAGGGCGCCTCGCAGGGGGTGCTCGGCACCCACCTCATCGTCACGGTAGGTCACCACGAACAGGACCGGCATCCGGCCTATCCGTCGGCCCGACCAGATCAGCCAGTCGAGTGTGGCCTCGTCAGCCCAGTGGGCGTCCTCCACGACGACGACCGGGCGCGGGCGCTGCGGCGGGCCGGAGATCTCGTCCAGAAACGCCGTGAAGAGCTCCTCCTGCGTGGCGCCGGCGTTCAGCCGCTCGGCCAGGACGCCTCTGGTCTGGCGGCCGATGTCGTGCAGGGGACCAAGGGCCCGTGGGGTGATCAACCGGTCGCAGCCGCCCCAGAGCACCCACGCCGCCGGCCCGCATCGCCGGACGAACTCGGTCACGAGCACGGACTTGCCGATCCCGGCCTCGCCGGCCACCACCGCCACGCGACCGCCGCGGGCGCTCTCACGCAGAAGGTCGCCGAGGAGATCCAGCGTCCCGGAACGCTCCCACAGCTCCATGCGAACGATAGTAAAGTCAAAACGCCCCGGGGCATGATCGCTCGGGGCGTTTGGGCTGTTCAGAGAATGTGGTCAGGGGCAGGTTCGAACTGCCGACCGTCCGCTTTTCAGCCGGACCAACCGCGCCGTGACCTCCTCGGCCCGGCCCCGCCTGTCGCAGCGCGGTGCCCAGCCTTGCTGGGTACCCCAAGGCCATGGCGATCGGGTGGGCGCGCAGCTCGCGCCTACCGGATCCCGGCCGCCGATCGATCCGTTGCGGTCAGCCGGGTGTGGTGATTCTCCAGTGGTAGCCGTCGGGGTCGGTGCAGTGCCCGGCGTAATCACCCCGGTCGGTTCGGGCCGCTGCGGCGGTGACCCGGCCGCCGCCAGAGTCTGCGGCGGCGAGAAGAGCGTCGACGTCGTCACGGGAAGCGGCGATGTGGGTGAGTACGAGCGCCGAGAAGCCGTCGCCGTGCTCGTCGACGCCGGCGTCCTTGGCGAGGGCTTTGCGTGGCAGCAGGCCCAGCCGGCACACGCCGTCGGCGATGGCGAAGTCGAGGAATTTGTCGCCGTAGTCGTGGTTGACGCTCATGCCCAGCGTCTCATAGAACGCCCTGGATGCCATCGGCTTGGCGACGCCGAGGTAGATGGCGGTCTCGGTCGGCTTCGGCGGGTCGGGGACAGGATCGGTGTCCTTCTTGGAGGCCGCAGCCAGCTTCCACACGGCCCCGTCCGGTGCCTGGTAGACGGCGGTGAACTCACCGAAGAGCTGCTTCCTCGCCGGCTTGATGACCGTCGCGCCCTTGGCTGTGGCGGCATCGAGAAGGGCCTTGACTTCGGCGGGCTGGTTGACGATGGAGGACAGGACGTAGCCACGGAAACCCAAGGTCGCCGGGTCCGTACAGGAGTCGGTGGCAAGCGCGTCGATCTGGCGGAGGGCGAGCTGCCCGGTGCCGTGAAGGTCGAGGCCGGCGGTGTGGTCGTTGTCCGTGGCCGTGGCTGAGAACGCGGACGTGTAGAAGGCACGTGCGGCTTCTACCTGCGGTACACCGAGAGTGATGATGTCGACAGAGAGCGGCATCAGGTGGTTCCTCCGTGCTATCGGGGGTCGCTTGTGTCGGTGTGAGAGTCGTGCGGGCTGGCTCAGGCAGGTGCGCTGGTTATGCGGATGAGATTGCCGGCGGGATCACGGAAGGCGCAGTCACGGACTCCGTAGTCCTGGTCGATGGGTTCCTGGACCACATCGGCACCTGCGGCCTGCAGACGGTCGAACAGCCCGTTGAGGTCGTCGGTGGCCAGCGTGACGGCGGTGTAGGCGCCCTTGGTGATGAGTTCCAAGATGGTGCGGCGCTCCTCATCGGTGATGCCCGGATCGGCCGCCGGCGGGTGCAGCACGATGGAGGTGCCGGGCTGTCCGACCGGGCCGACGGTGATCCACCGCATGTCTTCGTAGCCCGCATCGGCCCGGACCTCGAAGCCCAGGACGTCGCGATAGAAACCTAGAGCGGCCTCGGGGTCGGTGTGCGGGAGGAAGACGTGCTGAATGGTGACGTTCATGCCCGGCACGCTACGCATGACTACCGGGCGCGGGCTTCTCGATTCTTGACCGGTCTGGTCACCTGCTTGCTCAGACACGGCGGAATACCCGCTGCGGCCTGGGAATGGTCACGCCGGTAGACGCTCGGCGGCACGCCGACCAGTCCGGTGAACCTCGTACTGAACGTGCCCAGTGAGGAGAAACCCACCTCGAAACACACTTCCGTGACGCTGAGGTCTCCGCGGCGCAGCAGCGTCATCGCCCGTTCGATCCGCCGGGTCATCAGATACGAGTACGGAGACTCACCGTAGATGCGACGGAACTCTCGGCACAGGTGCCCGACCGACATGTGCGCCCCAGCGGCCAGCGCCTGGAGGTTCAGCGGCTTGGCGTACTCACGATCGATCCGGTCGCGGACACGACGGATCACGGCGATGTCATGCAACCGTTGCGCCTCCGCACGCCCGAGACCCATGCGCACCATCGTTCCACCTCGCCTGCCGCGCGGGCCACAGCCAGCAGTGTGAGCCCGTGCGACGAGGTGTGTCCCAGAAGCACGGGGCGAGCATCGATCAAGAATCGAGAAGCGCCGGCTTCGCGGCACGGCTAGCGTCACAGGCACTTCACACCAATGACGACGAGGAGAGTGACAGCGGTGAGCGCGGACATCAGCGCGGAGAGCAAGAAAAGCACGGACGGTTTCTCCGAGGAAGAGCGTGCTGCCATCAAGCAGCGCGCCGCGGAACTGAAGAAGGAGGCGAACCGCGGTCGTGTCGACAAGGCAGCCGCCGAGGAACTCGATGTGCTGTCGAAGATCGCGGAGATGGAGCCGTCGGACCGCACAATGGCCGAACGCATCCACGCCATTGTCACCACCAACGCCCCAGAGCTGTCGCCGAAGCTGTGGTATGGACAGCCGGCCTACGCCATAAAGGGGAAGGTTGTGTGCTTCTTCCGTAGCGGGAACACGGACAAAGAGCCCTACTCAACCTTCGGCTTCACCGCCGAAGCAAACCTCGCCGACGACAGCGGCCTGTGGCCCACGTCCTTCGCTGTGACCGAGTTGAGCGACGAAGCCGCGAAGACGATCACCGCCCTCGTCAAGAAGGCCGTGAGCTGAGGCACCGCCTCGACGGTAGAGGGTATGCCGATTGAACCGACTCAGCGAGGCACAGCGAAAGCGCGGGAGCCGACGCCGCACTTCGCCTGGGAGCGCGCCTGATGGGCGCGGGCTCGTGAGGTCGCCGGGCGGTTGGAAGAGGGGCACAACGACTACAACACGAGTTCGGACCGGCCAACGTCGCGGTTCACGAGGTGGCAGCGGCGGTCGAGTTGGGAGACGCCGGTCACACGCTCCGGGACGTGACCGCGTCGCAGACGGGCACGCTTACCTACCCACTGCCCGGCGGGCCGCGTAGCGGGCCGCCTTCAAAGACGTAGAGAAAGTTCCCATCCGCCACTCCTGAACCGTCTGTCTTACCTCGGCTGATGCTTGACACTGCGGCCACGGTTGATGGTTGAGATGATCAATCCGGAGTGGGGCCGGGGGTGCGACTCGCGGCATGAGCGTGCATCCGATCATGGAGGATCGGCGGTGCGGCCGCCTACACCGGGCGACGTAGCCGTAGTCGGCGTTGGCTCGCGGCTCAGCGCAAGTCGATCTCGACATGGTGTGCCGCGAGCATGCCCAGCAGATATTCCAAGGTGATCGCCGGACCCAGCTGGCGCCGGTCGTAGCCGGCGACGAGGTGCTTGCGGGCGACGGCCGAGTCGTGCCATACCAGCCGAAACGGTGCCCGCGCGCCGAACCTCCCGCGGAGACAGTCGTCGAGGGCGTCGAGGTTCCAGCCGAAGTATCCGCCCGGACCGTTGATCGCCTCGCCGATGGCGCAGTAGAACCCTTCGATGTCGGTCACGAACCGGCCGTCGAGGTCGTAGGTGGTGTCGGCCGGCCGGTCCGGCGTATTGGACCGGTGGGCGAGCGCCGCTCCCGCCCAGTGGTGGCGCAACTCCCCGTCGTAACTGGCCCACAGATTCTTCTCAGCGGGCCGTCCGGCGTACCAGTGCTCCAGGATGCCGAGGACCCCGGTCGGCAGCGGTTCACGCGGGTCGCTGTCGACGGTCACGTCGAGGAGTCCGGCACCGTGCCGGGACGGCTCGCCTGCCTCGACCGTTCCGGACACCAGGGCGTCGATCGCCCGGCATACCGAACCATCAGCGGCGACCAGGTACACCTCGGCGCGGATCCGGCGGCGACGCAGGCCGGCCTTGGTGGACTGTCCCACCGCGTTGAGCGCGGTCAGCATATGGGTTTCTGGTCTGCAGCCGAGCAGCCGGACCTGCGGCACCGGCGGTGCGGCTTGCTCGCGGAACACGCCGGTGACGTCCCTGCAGGTGCCGTAGGGCGTCTCGTCCCGGCTCCAGAGGACGAATTCGGTGACGTCGCCGGGACGTGCCACGGCGTCCGTGCGGTCGTAGATGTGGACGAACCCGTCGAGATCGATGTCCACGGTTTCGGACATCGTAAGGTTTGGCCGTTGCGCGAGGACGACGACGTCGCCGAGGTCCTCGCCCCACCAGGACGGCGGCGTGCCTGGCGGTGGTGGAGGCCCCGTTATCGAGATGTCACCCAGCCAGGCTCGTTCGGTGCCGAGTGCCTCGGTGGGCAGCCGATCGAGCAGGTCGGCTAGCGCGCCGTCCGGGGTGCAGCCGACGAGCGTGAACCGCTCCCGCGGCCGCGGCGGCAGGTCAACGAACAGTCCTTCGATCTCCGCGCACAACCCCAGCGGGATGTCGTCCTCGTAGGAGCCCTCAAAGCCGACGTCGCCAAGGAGCAGCCAGCGCGGGCCGACCGGATGCTCCCACATCCACCGCCGCTGGTCTGGCGAACGGTCAGCTCCGGGACCGGCGCTCGTCGTCATCCCGCGACCCTACCGACTGGAGGCGCCACGGACGGGGGCAGGTTCGTGGGCAGCCGAGCGCTCGCCCTGCTCTTGGAATCGGTTCGCGTGCGGCCCCTGTTCGCCCGCGCCGCGAGTGACAATGTGAGATCGCTCAAGGTGCTGCAGAGGGCAGGATTCGCGATCATAGGCACGGAGATCTCGTTCGCCAACGGGCGAAATAAGGAGATCGAGGAAACGATCCTGCGCCTCGACGAGCCCGCGAAGACCGCGCCATCCGATGCGTCGAGCGGAGAGAGGCAGACTTACTGATCCCGGCAGAGTCGGAAGTTGCTAGACGGGACCAGACGCGCGACTCGCGGCAGACGAGTGCGCTTGGACGACAGGCCCTGGGACATCGTGCTGCGCGAGCCGAATCGTCATCTGGCGCGATCAGGCGCCTACGGGGTCAGGACGATTCTCCCGAAGACCTCGCCAGCGTCCATCTTCTGGTGTGCCAGCACGGCGTGCTCCAGCGGCAGCACCTCGTGCACCACCGTCTGGAGCTCGCCACGATCCGCGGCGGCGAACTGCTCCATCCTCACGGCACGTCGAGCGGACTCCGCTACCGTCGCGGCGCTGAAGGTGGCGAAGGACATCGACTTCTGGAATGCCGCCATCAACCTCGTGCCGAAGTCTGCCGGCGGCTGGCCCCCGACTGCGCCGACAACCACGAGTCGACCGTTGGGGTTGAGCCTGTCGAATAACGAAGGCATGTCTTCACCTGCTACGACGTCGATGATGACGTCGTAGCCCGGGGGATCGTCCGGCCTTCCTGCTCCCGAACGGTCCAGCACGTGGGTCGCACCGAGTTCGCGCAGTCGACGGCCACGCTCAGGGGAGGAGGTGGTGACTGCCACGGCGCTGGCACCACCGCGAGCCGCGAGCTGGACCGTCATGATCCCGATGCTGCCGGCCGCGCCGCGTACCAGCACGGTCTCGCCCGGAGAGAAGTGAGCATGGGCGAGACCGAAGTGGGCCACGACCCCGGAGCTCCCGAGCGTCACGGCGTCGACAGCGGAAAGGTTCGCCGGGAGGGTCAGGACCTCTCCGATCGGCGCGATCGCCTGCTCGACGTAGCCGCCGCCTGTACCGGTGAACGCCCACACGCGCTGCCCGACCCATGCGGGGTCGACGCCATCGCCCACCGCGGTCACCGTCCCCGCCACCTCGCCGCCTGGGACATGACCCTTCCGGAAGCCGTAGGCGGCTAGAGCCCCGCTTCGGATCATGACGTCGACGCCTCCGACGCCGATCGCCTCATTGAGGATCAACACTTGTCCCTGAGCGGGAGCCGGTGCAGGGATGTCGGTGACTGCCAGCCCATCGGGACCCCCGAACTCCTCGATCGCAACTGCCTTCACTGTTGTCCCTTCGTGAGCTCAATCAAAGCCGTCGTTAAGCGACCCCTGGCTGCTTGGAACGCTAACGGACGCCGACGTCCGTTTAGCTAAAGTGAGAGAGTGATCGACCGTTTGCCTCAGACGCTGCGTTCGGACGCACTGGACAACCGCGAGCGTATCCTCGACGCGGCTCGGGCACTGTTCGCCGCCGAAGGCATGGACGTGCCGATGCGCGAGATAGCCCGGCGCGCCGGGGTCGGCCCCGCCACCCTGTACCGCCGCTTCCCCACCAAGCAGGCGCTGGCCACCGAGGCTTTCACAGAACAGATGTATGTGTGCCATGCCATCGTCGAGGAGGGGCTCGCCGATCCGGATCCGTGGCACGGCCTGTGCCTCGTGATCGAGAAGCTTTGTGAGCTGCACGCACGAAACCGGGGCTTCACCACGGCGTTCACCTCGGCCTTTCCCCACGCCATGGATCTCGCCGCAGTGCGCGAACAGGCGCTCACCTCGCTCGCCGAACTCGCGCGCCGTGCCAAGGACAGCGGCCGCCTGCGGCCCGACTTCGTCCTGGACGACCTCATCCTCATGCTGATGGCCAACGGCGGCCTGCACGCCACATCGACAAACGCCCGGGTTGCCGCCTCCCGACGTTTCGCCGCGCTCGCGATTCGGGCGTTCCAAGCTTGACCGGCCTCACCGCGAAGCTCCATAGTCCGGTCGGATTCTGCCTCACCCTCACGAAAGCCGAGTCAAAGGGCGGTGTGGTGCGATTCCCGCGTCGTGGTCGTCAGCGCTGTCATCGGCATATCAACTCCGGATCGCGGCAGATGAGTGCGTTCGCTGGCAGCCAGCAGTCGCCATGGCGACCTCAGTGCCGAGGGTGTGCCGTGGAGTTGCCCCGGTTCGGTAGACAGGTCAGGGCTTTCAGCTACGCGGCAGCATAGCCGTCTTCTTGAATGCTCTTGATTACGTGTCGACGTTCATATTCGGCGGGGCTGAGCTGGCCGTTCGCGGAGTGGCGGCGGCGTGGGTTGTAGAAGCCCTCGATGTAGGCGAACACGGCTCGTTCGGCTTCTGACCTGGTACGGAAGGTCCGCCGGTCGATCAGCTCGCACTCCAGCGAGGCGAAGAAACTCTCCGTGATCGCATTGTCGAAGCATGTCCCGGTCCTGCCCGTCGAGGGGCGAACCCCGGCCTGCGCGCATCGCTGGCCGAAGGCGATCGAGGTGTACTGGCTGCCCTTGTCGCTGTGATGGATCACCCCGACGCTGGGGCGGCGCTGGTGGATCGCCATCGCCAGCGCGTCGGTCACCAGCTCGGTCCGCATGTGGTCGGCCATCGCCCAGCCGACGATCCGCCTGGAGAACACGTCCAAGACCACAGCGAGATAGACGAACCCCTGCCAGGTCGGCACGTACGTGATGTCGGCCGTCCAGATCCGATTCGGCTCCTCCGCTTCGAACTTCCGCTTCACCAGGTCGGATGCGGCTGCAGCCCGCCGATCCGCGATCGTCGTGCGACAGCCCCTGCGCCGGGAGACACCGGCCAGCCCAGCCGCGCGCATCAGCCGCGCCACTCGCTTGCGGCCCACCTTCTCCCCGTCGATCTCGCGCAGGTCGGCGTGGATGCGCGGCGCTCCATAGATCTCATCGGAGGCCGTATGGTGCCGGCGGATCTTCTCAGTCAGCTCGGCATCACGACGGGCGCGAGTGGACGGGCCGCGCTTGGCCCAGGCGTAGTAGCCCTGGCGCGACACACCCAGCACCCGGGCCAGCAGGGAGACATCGTGGTGGTCTTTCTCCGCATCGATCAGCCGGTACTTCATCTCGGCCGATCCGTCTCCCGCGCGAAGAAAACCGCGGCCTTACGCAAGATCTCCTTCTCCTCGCGGAGGATCTTGTTCTCACGGCGCAGTCGGGCCAGCTCGTCCTTCTCGGCGCTGGTGAGGCCGTCTAGGCGGCGGCCGTCATCGAGGTCGGCCTGGCGCACCCAGGTACGGATCGACTGCGCGGAGGGCTCGAACTCCTTGGCGAGATCCTCCGGCGACCGTCCCGCGCGCACCAGTTCCACCATCTGCCGGCGGAACTCCGGCGGATAGTTATTCGGCACAGTGGACTCCTTCCGGGAACCAGGGTTCCCCAGAGGTCAGGTGTCCACCAAACCGGGCCAACTTCAGCCGTGCACCCGTCCGCGTCCTGTCATTCAGCCACCCTGAGGATGACGTCGACGCAGGCGTTCACCCGCCCCTCCACACGTTCCCGGGGGAGGCACGCCTTCACGTTCTGCGACGCACGAGAGATATTCGCAGGTGTGGTCATGCCGATGATCACGACGCCAGAGATAGACATCACGGCGTCCCTGGCGAGCAAGCCGAGCGACCCGGTAGGCCCTCCACCCTGGCAAGCGCTCCGGCTATCGAAGGAAGCGTGCTGTCGGCAAGGACATGCCGAGCCGCTTCCTGACGAGCGCCCCGTCGTTCATTCTGAGCAACCCGTCCATGCACCAGACTTCTTCAGTTACCTCCCCAAGCCGCGCATCCCATGGTCTGACCGGCCTGGGGATCAAATAGTGAGTCCCCTTCGGGGCAAGATGCGCGCCCAGATACTCAAGGGCCTGAGGTTTTGAGCCTCCACGAAGGAGATCGGCCTCACGGGACAGCTCCATCATCGTGGGAGTGTCCACAGCTCTGACTGTGTGGGCCGCCTTGGGTACACGGGTGCCGTAAGTCCGATCGATGGCAGTTGGCCATG
Organism: Microtetraspora glauca; assembly: GCF_040656155.1. Lineage (NCBI taxonomy): Bacteria > Bacillati > Actinomycetota > Actinomycetes > Streptosporangiales > Streptosporangiaceae > Microtetraspora > Microtetraspora glauca. The sequence goes on along the minus strand of NZ_JBFALK010000014.1, from coordinate 38,098 downwards.
GAAGGAACCACATGGTCACCAGGTTGCCAGGGGATGCGACCTGCGACACGATGGCCGTTGCTGTCACTGGAGATCAAAAGGCCCACCGGGCCATGATCGACTTGGGCGTTCTTGCTGTTCAGAGATGTGGTCAGGGGCAGGGTCGAACTGCCGACCTTCCGCTTTCCAGACGGACCGACCGCGCTGCTCGGCTCAACCGATGCGAGGCCAGAAGGCTGCGGACGGCCGCTGCCGTGTGCCTGTGGTGGCCGACGTTGACGTCAGACTCGCCAGCTCCGCCTCCTCGAAGACGCTCCTCCGCAGCGGCAGCCCAGGCGAAGACAACAGACGCCGGGTGACGACGTACATCGTCGTCAAGATCACGAAACATGATCCCAGCCGTCCCGGGCTGGCCGCTCGGCGCCTTCAGCCCCTCCCGCTCAACCGGACGAGGGTTCTGCGCGGAGAGTGATTCGAATTCTTGAGCCCCACAGGGCGGACGCTTACGCTCTCGCCATGCCCGTGATCGCCGTGTTCGCCACTCTGCTGGTCGTTGTCGTGCTCCTCGCCAGGCGTCGGCTGGCGGTGGTGACCGTACGAGGGGAGAGCATGGTGCCGGCGTTGCGGCCCGGCGACCGGTTGCTGGTGTTGCGCGGGAAGGCAGTCAGGCGCGGGCAGATCGTGGTGCTTGAGCCGATCGGGCCGGGGATGCGGTGGCGCGAGGGGCCGCTGCCCAAGGTCGCGGCCGCCGAGTGGGTGGTCAAGCGGGTCGCGGCGCTGCCGGGTGAACCGGTGCCGCCGGAGTGCCCCGGGCTGCCCTCCACGGTGCCGCCCGGAAAGCTCGTGGTGCTGGGCGACGGGGAGGTCAGCGCGGACTCGAGATTGTGGGGGTTTGTACCAACTGACCGTGTTTTGGGGGTCGTCTTACGCACCCTTGTTAGTACGTCTTAACAGTCGCATACTCCATTATGTCCGGACGTTTCTGACAACGGGGCTGGGATATGCGTCTGGTCTTTTCTGCCGCAGGACTGGCCGCGACGACCTTCACCATCTCCCCGCTGCACCACACCCTGTTCGCCGCCCTGTGCCTGCATCATCCCGGCTTCGCCGTACCCGGATCGCCGTGGCGGGATCTGGCGCGCAGAACGCCCGCCAGGGCCATGCCGTTCGTGCGACGTGTCCACCACGCGCCGCACAGCGTGTCCGGCTTCCTCTGGGCCGACCTGCCGCTGCCACCCGGGGTGGGCACGCTCAACGACGAGCTCGACGTCCAGCCCGGTCTCGGCGACGTCGCCGACGCGCTACGCGCCTTCTATGCCAGCTGCGTGGCCCCGGAGTGGGACGCGATACGCCGCCGCCTGAGTGCGCACGTGAACCGCTATTCCGAGCTGATCTGCGTGCGGGGTTTCGGCCGCACGCTGCCCAGGCTCACCCCCAGGCTGAGCTGGTACGGCTGCGCCCTGCAGATCGACACCTCGGGCATGTGCCCGTCGCCGGTGGAGCTCGGTGACGGGGGCGTGGCGTTCTCGCCGCTGATGTGCGCCAGCCGCTGCTTTCTCGCACTGGCGCCGCCCCGCGGCGACCGCAGGGCCGTCATCGCCTATCCGGTCAGCGACGAGGGCCCCCAGCGCCCCGCGTCGGTGGACGCCCTGGCCCAGGTCGTCGGGCAGGCTCGCGCCAGGGTCCTGCGCTCGATCGGCGGCGGATTGGCGACCGGCGAGCTGGCCAGGTCGCTGGCGGTGAGCGCCTCCACGGTGTCCGAGCACGTGACGGCGTTGCGGCTGGCGGGGCTCGTGGACACCTACCGCGAGGGCCGGGCGGTGCGGCACGTGCTCACCTCGCTGGGGCACGAGCTCCTCAAATACAGTGCCTGATTTGTCGCATTTCGGTGGTGGTCCGAAAGGATTGCCCCTCCCCTGACCCGGTGGCGATGATCAGGCCGATACAGCCCCTCTCACCCAGGAGGTCGGATGACTCGCACGCTGAAGGCATTGGGCGACCGGATGCTCGGCGCCATACTGCCCGCCGCCACCGCGGACGCCGCGGCGTGCCCCTACGAGTGCTGGTGCCACCGCTGGCTCGACCACAGCGCGTGGACCTGCACGCGGTCGAACTGCACGACCTACGTGTCCTGCTACGAGTGCTGCTGACCCTCCACACCCCGCCCGCGGCCCCTCCGCAGGGGGTCGTGGGCGGACCCCACCTGTGAAGGAGTGCCATGCCGTACATAGAGCTGGGCTGCAGGGCCGTGCTCTGCCTCGTCTTCCTGGCCGCGCTGGCGGGCAAGGCCACGGGCTGGCGCGCCTTCATGTCCTCCGTCCCCGGTCTGGCTCCCGGCCTGCCCGCCGCGCCGGTCGCGGTAGCCGTACTGGCCGGTGAGAGCGCCGCCGTGGCGCTGCTCGTCCTGGGCGAGCGCGCGGGATTCGTGCTGGCCGCCGTGATGCTGGCGGCTTTCGCCACCGCGATTCTGCTGGCCCTGCGCCGCGGCTCCGCCGCCACCTGCCGGTGCTTCGGCGTCACCGCCGCTCCGCTGAGCCGCGCCCAGATCGTGCGCAACCTGCTTCTGATCGCGGTCGCGGTCACCGGCTGGGTGATGCCGGGCGGGAGCGTCGAACTCGCCGGGGTGGCGCTGGCGCTGGTCGCCGCCGCGGTGCTCGCCGCCGTGCTCGTGCTCTTCGACGACCTCGCCGACCTTCTCATGGAGAGGAACCTCTGATGCCGTACGTCATCGCAGCCCTGGTCATCGTGGGCGTCGTGAGCGCGCTCAACCTGGTGCTGACGCTCGCGGTGATCCGCAGGATGCGCCACGCCGGGCAGCATGCCGCTCCCTCGGGGCCACCGCTGCTGCCGTTGGGCTCGACCGTCCCCGACGTGCGCGGGATCAGGCGGCCCGCGGTGATCGGCTTCTTCGACACCGAGTGCCAGGCCTGCCCCGGGCAACTGCCGCCGTTCCTCCAACTCGTCGCCAATGCGGGCTACTCCCCCTCGCAGGTACTCGCCGTCGTGTCCGGCCCCGACGGGGAGAGCTACGCGGACACGCTGCGCGGCAGCGCCACCGTGATCACCGAGCCCACCAACGGGCCGGTCTGCCTGGCCTTCCCCAACTCCGCCTTCCCCGCCTTCTACCTGCTCGACGACTCCGGCCGGATCAGGTCGCGCGCGGTCACCGTGGCCGGGCTTGGCGCCCCCGTCACCGCATGACCCACGATGTGAAGCGCTCCGGCTTCGGTGGAGGCTCGTTCCCTTGAGAGGATCGAGTCATGGCAGCCAAGTCCGCCAGCGGAATGGGTCGAGTGGTTCAACACCACCCGTCTGCATTCCTCCATCGGCAACATTCCGCCGGATGAGTACGAAGCCCTCTACTACGCTCAACACCAGTCCAGCGAACTCGTTGGAATCAACTCCTGAGGTCTCCACCGAAGCGGGGCGGTTCAGTCGGTGCCGTCTGGCAGACTGCCGCCATGCTTGATCACTTGTCGATTCAGTGCGGAGATCTCGTCAAGAGCGCGGCCTTCTACGACGCTGTTCTGGCGCCGCTCGGCGGCCGACGGATCATGGAATTCGGTCCAGTCATCGGATACGGCGTTGACCGCCCCACGTTCTGGATTGGCCAGCAGTCGACCGGCGACGGTTTCCGCGAGTCGCACATCGCGTTCACGGCAACCGACCGCCAGTTCGTCGATGCCTTCTTCGCCGCGGCCATCGGCGCCGGCGCGGAGGTCCTGCATGAGCCGCGAGTCTGGCCGGAGTACCACCCGGACTACTACGGCGCCTTCGTACGCGACCCCGATGGCAACAACGTCGAGGCAGTCTGCCACCAATCCCGCTGAACTCACCGCTTCATCCACGCTCCGGAGCACGCATGCGCGTCCCACCAACATGCCCGCTTCTGTCGCAGAGGGTGCGGGCTGATCGAGATCCTTTGAACGCATCACCTGTCGGGACAGAACGACAGGGCTCGAGGAACCCGGTCGCCCATCTGCATCCGGTCGACGAAACTGTGCCGATGCATCACGCCGACCTCGAAATGCCGACTCTCCATCGGGACGGGTCTGTGGCCGGCGATGAGTCTGGGATGCTGCGCCGGTCTACCTACCGATACCGCCTGACTCGAAGGGATCACCGCGATGGCAAAGGTCATCTCAACGCTGTTCATCTCGGCCGACGGTGTGGCCGAGATCAACCCCGATTGGCACTTCCCCTATTTCGACGAGAACATGGGCCGCGCCGTCGGCGAGGATTATGACACCGCTGATGTGCTGCTCATCGGCAGGGAGACCTACGACAGCTTTGCCGGAGCCTGGCCCGACCGCGAGGCGGCGGGTGGGGACGACGCACCGTTCGCCAAGCAACTCGGGGACGTGCGCAAGGTGGTCGTCTCGCGCCAGCCGCTGGAGTTCTCCTGGCGCAACTCCGAGCTGATCAAAGGCGATCTCCTCGATGCCGTCGCCTCGCTCAAGGCCGATGCCGGCATCAGAGGCATCCTCATCCCCGGCTCGATCTCCGTGGTGCAGCAGTTGCTCGCCGCGGGGCTGGTCGATGAGCTGCGCCTGCTGGTGCACCCGGTGGCGGCGCGTAAGGGCCGCAGGCTGTTCGACGACGGCGAAGCGCCATACCACCTGAGAATGACGGCGACAGAGGCGTTTCCGACGGGCGTGATCCGCGTGATCTACTCGCCGACCGAGGCACCCACCAAGGTCGGCTACGACGAGGTCAAGGACCAGGTGCCCAGCGGGAAGTAGTGGCCTTCTCGGGAGGATCGCCGTAGCGGCGCCACATCCGGTGGTCGGCGATGTGATCGTCCGATGGCGGCATACCTGTGTGACGATCCTGCTCAACCTCGGTGTTCCGCCCCAGGTCGTCCGCGACATCGTTGGCCATGGCGACATCGAGGTGACCATGACCATCTACGCGCATGCGTCTCTCGAGAGAAGCGCAAGGCCCTCGGCAAACTCAGCGACACACTCGGATAGCGACCATCCCTGAACGAGCACCCTGGATAACGCGGGGTGCTCGTTCGTATTTGTGCCTCGGGCGACCGCCTGAGGTGTAAATCTTTGCCCGTGAATCTAGACGGAAGCGACCTCGTCGCCTTGATCGCACTGGTGTCGAACGTGATCATCACCCTCGCCACGCTGCGCCACCAGCGGAACCGAGCATTGCAAGATCGGATATGGGAGCGACGGACGGACGTCTACGACGAATATCTTGGTTGGGCCGTGGACGCCCTCAAGGCGGTCGACGACCATATGCGCGCCGCTGAGGTGATGCCTCATTCCCCCATCGCTGACATCAACTCGGCGGACGGCATTCGGATGCTGAACCGGCTGATGATGTTCAGCTCCAACCCAGTCCGTACGGCCGCTACAGAGCACTACGACACATATCTGATGTGGGGAGAGGCTTACAGCATGTGGGCCAAGGCCCCTCAAGATGAGCAACTGGCCCAACGAGCAACCGACCTGGCGGAGACCACCCATCTTCTCGGCGAGAAGCTCGGCGAAACCATACGGCGCGAGATCCTGACAGGACGCCCCGTCTGGTTGCGGCTCGCAAGCTGAAATCAGCATGTGTCGGACGTTGCCGTCAGCGTTGCCGCCGAGAGAGATCAAAAAGCCCCGGGCCGTAATCGGCTCGGGGCGTTCTTGCTGTTCAGAGAGTGTGGTCAGGGGCAGGGTCGAACTGCCGACCTTCCGCTTTTCAGGCGGACGCTCGTACCAACTGAGCTACCTGACCCTACGGCTTACGCCGTGAGCGGTCCTGACGGGACTTGAACCCGCGACCTCCACCTTGACAGGGTGGCGAGCACTCCAAACTGCTCTACAGGACCTTGTGCAGGAAGTTTTTCGCTTCCGTTTTGTTCGGCTTGCTTAGCTTACCAGTTCTTCGGAGGTCTTCGACCTTCCGTTTCCCCGGTGAGCTTGCGCTCGCCAGTGCCCCCAACGGGATTCGAACCCGTGCCGCCGCCTTGAAAGGGCGGTGTCCTAGGCCGCTAGACGATGGGGGCTCAGGGCTTTCGCCCCGTTCCGTTCCGTCTTCCGTCGGAGACCTCTGAAGCATAGGGGACGTTTGCCCGTGATGCCAAAGCGACCGGCGACGGTGTGCCGCTGATCGTTCCCGTTGGAGACGGGACGTTCGTTGGCTCCGGAAGAATTGTACGGCCAGGCTCCGGCTCGATATGCCGCTGGCACTGGATCCACTGCTCTCCCAGGCCCCCAACAGTGATGTCGTCCCAGGCCTGCAGGCGATGGGTGTCCTTGCTGAAGTACAGAACGGACGCCTCAAGCGGCGTCGGCTCCTCGTGTTCGAGGCCGCGCAGCCCGGCTCCTCCGGTCGATCCCTGGATCATCACCCGGGTCCCGGTGGGCAGCAGTTCGGTCGATCGCTTGTGCACGTGCCCGGCCAGCACCAGGGCCGTGGAACCCGACAGGGCCCGGCCAACGGTGGGATCGTGCACAGCGACGAGATCGACCGGGATCCTCTCCGGCGTCGGCGCGGCCACGGGACTCGGCCGCTCCGGCGGCGCGAGCTGTACGGCATGGGTGCGCCCGAGGTTGACCAGATCGGGGTCACCCCCGGCGGGCTGCAACGACTTGTCGGGGGTGAACCGGGGGTCGCCGATCCCGTAGATCCGCAGCCCCTTGACCGTCTTGGCGGCGCCGTCCAGCACGATCGCGTTCTTCTGCTTGGCGACCGCGCGCTGGGTGACCGCGGAGTCGTGGTTGCCCCGGACGTAGACGTACGGCACGCCGAGCTTGCCGATCTCCTCGACGTACGGGTTCTCCGCCCGGGTCCCGTGGTCGCTGATATCGCCCGTGTCGACGATCAGATCGACCTTGAACTGTTCCTTGAGCGACCGGATGACGTTCCATCCCACAGGGTTGATGTGCAGGTCGGAGACGTGCAGGACGCGGATCGTGCCCGGGTCCGGGTTGTAGATCGGCAACGTCGACCCCGCCTCGTAGAGCTGGGAGACGTTGGTCACCAGCTTGGCGAGTTGGCCGCGGTACTCGTCGAACCGCGTCACGATCGACTCCGCGCTGCCGATGAGCGACGGGACCCCGGTGAGCAGCCCGGTGTAGCGCGGCTCGGAGACGGAGCGCGGGTTGAACGTCAGCACCGACGCCACGCCGACCGCGGCCACGGCGACCAGGGCGCCGACGCTCGTCCAGGCCGCCCGCGAGATCCGGCGGAACACGACCAGGCCCGTCAGGAAGCCCCCGGCCACCGCGAAGAACAGCGCCCGGATCGCCAGTCGCCGCAGCCCGTCGACCAGGTCCCTTTCGATGGTCTCGGGCAGCCGGTCGGCCCACTCCGGGTTGTCCAGGATCTCCTGGGCCACGTCGGGGTGGACCGCCTCGATGCCGAGCGTGAGCCGTACCGGGCCGTGGTGGGAGTCGAACCGCAGGGTCCCGAGCGGGCGGACGTCGATGACGGACTCGCCGCGCCAGGTCGGCTGGAAGGACATCTGAACGTCCGCGGGACCCATGGACGTCTGGATGGAGGCGCCGAGCGCGAGCCCGAGCCACGCTCCGGCCATCGCGACCACGACGACCGCCAGCACTCCGGCCACGCGGCCCCTACTCAGCCGCCGGACGGTCCCCTTCCAATCCGTTGTCTCCATGCCTTTCCTGCTTACCCGAATCCACGGGTGATCGCGATGGCGGATCCGGCGAATCCGGCGTGCGCGGCATCGCCCGCTGTGATGTTCATCTCATCGGCCCGCCGGCCAGCTGGTCCGTCGGCCGTACGGCGGTATCGCGACGGTGATGTCTCGGTGACACGATGGAGACATGATCGACCTCCCCCTGGACAGGTTCGAGGAGCTCGTTTCCGAGGCGCTGGACACGATCCCGCCCGGACTGGCCAAGGTCATGGACAACGTGGTGGTGGTCGTCGTGGACGACCCTCCCGAACCCGGCCTTCTCGGCCTCTACACCGGCATACCGCTGACCGAGCGCGGCGACTGGTACTCCGGTGTCCTCCCGGACCGGATCGAGATCTACCGCAATCCCACCCTGGAGATCTGCCAGACACCCGAGGAGGTCGTCGAGGAGGTGCGCATCACCGTGGTCCACGAGATCGCGCACCATTTCGGCATCGACGACGACAGGCTGCACGAACTCGGCTGGTGATCCATCCGGAGTTGCGAAACGACGGCACCGTGGGCACTGTAGGTGACATACTGAACACGGTTCGTACGGGTGACCTCTGCGGGGTGAAATGGCGGCGACCAGGCCCGTTCGGCCACCTGGAAAGCACCGCCGTCCCGTCGAAGGCCAGGCGACCTACGGCGAGGTCATCGCCATCGGCGAGTTCCGCGCCCTCTGGCTCGGCCAGGGCATGTCCCTGCTCGGCGACCAGCTCGCCCAGGTCGCGCTGGCCATCCTCGTCTACAACCGGACCCAGTCCGCTCTCGCCACCGCCAGCGTCTACGCGCTGACCTACCTGCCGCCGATCGTCGGGGGGCCGCTGCTCGCCGGGCTGGCCGACCGCTATCCGCGTAGGCGCATCATGCTCGCCTGCGACGTACTCAGAGCCGGTCTCGTCGCCGTCACCGCCATACCGGGAATGCCGTTCGGCGCGCTCTGCGGGCTCGTCTTCTGCGTCGTCCTGCTGAGCGCGCCCTTCTCCGCGGCACGCGCGGCGCTGCTGCCCGAAGTGCTCGAAGGCGACCGGTACGTCGTCGGTTCCGCGCTGCAGAACGTCACCAACCAGGCCGTCCAGATGCTGGGGTTCGCCGCCGGAGGCGCCGTCATCGCCGGCCTCGGGCCGTACCGCGCGCTCGCGCTCGACGCGGCCACCTTCCTGGGGTCCGCTCTGGTCATCGTCGCCGGTGTACGGCGGCGCGGCTCTCCCGCGCGCTCCGGAGGCCGTCCCTCGATGTGGACCATGACCAGGGCCGGAGGCCGCCTCGTCTTCGGGGAGCGGCGACTACGCACCCTGGTGCTGTTCGCGTGGCTCTGCGGGTTCTACGTGCTGCCCGAGGGCATCGCCGTGCCGTACGCCATGGAGCTCGATGACGGGACGCTGCCCGTGCCCGCGGTCACCGGCCTGCTCATGGCCGCGATGCCGACCGGGACCGTGATCGGCGCGTTCGTTTTCAGCCGTTTCGTCGCGCCGTCGGCGCGCCTGAGAGCGATGGGGTGGATGGCGATGCTGACGTGCGCGCCGCTCATCGTGTGTGCGATGCGGCCGCCGCTCGTCGGCGTTCTGTTGCTCTGGGTCCTGTCGGGGATCGGCGGCGCGTACCAGCTCGCGGCGAACGCGGCTTTCGTGCAGTGCGTTCCCGCGGACCGGCGGGGCCAGGCGTTCGGAATCGTTCAGTCGGGGCTGCTGGCGGCCCAGGGCGCCGGCATTCTGATCGGGGGCGCCGTCGCCCAGGAACTCGGTCCGGAGCCGGTGGTCGCCCTGGCCGGCGCGGCCGGACTCTCCCTCGCGGCATGGCTGGCCATGGCCTGGACCGAGTCCCGAACGGAGATCATCGCGGAGGTACGGGCTGCGTGAGTCACGCCTGCGGGCCCTGCGGCTCCTGCGGCTTCGGCGCCTGAGCGGGCTGGGCGTACGGGTGCTGCTCGTAGCCGCCATCCTGCCCGTACTGCTGAGCGGGCTGCTGGGTGGGCTGTGACCAGGCGTGCTGGGCGCGGTCCCACCTCGTCTTGGCGTCCTGCCAGGCGTGCCCGTCCTTGTTCTTGTTCACGAGGTCCTGCACGATGGAGGAGTTCTTGTCCTCCTCGGGAATGAGCAGCCAGGCCACCGCGTAGATGCCGACGCCGAGGCCGCCGAAGAACGTGGCGACGGCGAGGGCGATCCGGAGGATGTTGGCGTCGACGCCGATGTACTCCCCGATTCCAGAGCACACACCGGCCACGACCCTGCCGTTCTTGGTCCGCCGGAGCTGCTTGACCGAACTGTTGCTGTGTGTCTCGTTCATGCTTCCAGCGTGCCTCTTTCTCCGAGACATGTGCATCGGGATTCCCCCTGGCCAAACCCCGATAAGGCCCCGATACGCTGGCTGTCATGGATGACCTGCTGAACCTCGACGATCAGCTCGCCCCCGAGCAGCGCATGATCAGGGACGCCGTACAGACCTTCGTCGCCGACCGCGTCCTTCCCGACGTCGCCGAGTGGTTCGAAGAGGCCGTCTTCCCCGCCCGCGAGCTCGCCCCGCAGCTCGGATCGCTCGGCGTGCTCGGCATGCACCTCGACGGGTACGGCTGCGCCGGCCTCGACGCCGTCTCGTACGGTGTGGCCTGCCGCGAACTGGAGGCGGGCGACTCGGGTCTGCGCTCCTTCGTCTCAGTCCAGGGTTCCCTGGCGATGTTCCCGATCTGGAAGTACGGGTCCGAGGAGCAGAAGCAGGAATGGCTGCCGCGCATGGCCGCGGGCGAGGCCATCGGATGCTTCGGGCTGACCGAGCCCGACCAGGGGTCCGACCCCGCCGGGATGCGCACCAACGCCAAGCAGGACCCGTCCGGCGACTGGATCCTCAACGGCGCCAAGATGTGGATCACCAACGGCTCGATCGCCGACGTGGCCGTGGTCTGGGCACAGACGGACGGCGGCATCCGCGGCTTCGTGGTCCCGACCGACACCCCCGGGTTCTCCGCGCCGGAGATCCACCGGAAGCTGTCGCTGCGCGCCTCCGTGACATCCTCGCTGTACTTCGACGACGTACGCCTGCCGGCCTCGGCCGTACTGCCGGGCGTGACCGGGCTGAAGGGCCCGCTGTCGTGCCTGAGCGAGGCCAGGTTCGGCATCCTGTGGGGCGTCGTCGGCGCGGGCCGCGCGTGCCTGGAGGCCGCCGTCGACTACGCCAAGACGCGCGTGCAGTTCGGCAAGCCGATCGGGGCCTTCCAGCTCACCCAGGAGAAGCTGGCGTGGATGGCCGTCGCCCATGAGCAGTCCGGGCTCACCGCCCTGCATCTCGGTCGGCTGAAAGAGGCGGGCACCCTCAGGCCGCAGCAGATCAGCTTCGGCAAGCTGGCGAACGTCCGTGCGGCGCTGGACATCGCCCGCCAGGCCCGCTCCGTACTCGGCGCCAACGGGATCACCCTGGAATACCCCGTGATCCGGCACATGAACAACCTGGAGAGCGTGCTGACTTACGAGGGCACCCAGGAAGTGCATCTGCTGACGCTGGGCAAGGCGCTCACAGGGCTGGATGCCTTCCGCTGACCCGCTATCGTGATCGCGGTAAAGCACGTCGCCGGAGGCGGGGTACGCTCTGTACCCTGCTTCTAGCAAGGGGTGCTAGCTCAATGGCAGAGCAGCGGACTTTTAATCCGTAGGTTCAGGGTTCGAATCCCTGGCGCCCCACCAGGCAAAACACCAGTTACAGATCTTGTTCTGAGGGGTGTTACAGCCACCTTTTACAGCCAAGAGGGCCGGAACCCCCATCGTGAGAGTCCGGCCCTGCTGCTGTGGAGTCACCCGAAGAGTTTCTTGGCGACAGCGTCGACGGCCGCCCGTTCGATGTCCGGCAGCACGTGCGCGTAGGTGTTCATGGTCAGCGCGATCTGACTGTGCCCAAGCGTCTTCATCACCGTGCGCGGCGATGCTCCGCAGGCCAGCAGGTAGGACGTGCAGGCGTGGCGGAGATCATGCAGTCTCAACCAGTCCAGGCCCGCCTCTGTCCGCGCCTTGCGCCACCGCGCTGAGAGGTTCCCCGGTTCGATCGGCGTGCCGATGGTGGAGGCGAAGACGAGCCCTTGATCCTTCCACCTCTCTCCCGACGCGAGCTGTTCGGCCGCCTGGGTGCGCCGGTGCCTGCGGAGGGCTGCGAGGGTCGGTTCCGGGACGGGGACGGTCCGGCGTGACCGGTCGGTCTTGGGATCGACGAGCTGAAGGCTTCCATCCGCCCGCTGGAGCGTCTGCCGTACGGTGAGCTGCCCGTTGCCGAAATCGATGTCATCCCACCGGAGCCCGAGCAGTTCACCACGCCGTAGCCCGAGTGTCAGGGCGCAGATCCAGAAGGCTTCGAGCCGGTCGCCCTTGATCGCGTCGAGCAGCTTCTTGGCCTCTTCCATCGTTAGGACTCTCGCCTCCTCCCGCCGAACCGATGGCGGCTTGACCAGCTTGGCGACGTTGCGGTAAACCAGCTCTTCCCGCTCGGCATCGGCGAGCGCATTCCTGATCAGCCCGTGGATCTGCTTGACGGTGGCCGCTTTGAGGCCGGAATCGGCCTTCGTCTCGACGAGCCGCCGAACATCGGTAGGGGTCAGCTTGTCGAGCTTCTTCGTGCCGAGCGCGGGCTTGATGCGGTCGCTGATGAGTCGCCGATAGCCGCGGAGGGTCAGAGGCCGCGTGCCCTGACGGATCTTCATCTCGATCCACTCATCGAGCCACTCGGCGAAGCTCCGAGGCCGGGCCGCGAGGTTCTGTCCCTTCCGCTGGGCCTCTTTGAGCGCCGCAAGCTTGTCGAGAACCTCCCGCTCCGTCTTGCCGTAGACGGTCTTGCGGTTACGTTTACCGTTCAGCCAGCCGAGATCGATGGCCCCTTGCCACCGGCCGTCGCTGCGCTTGAAGGCGGAACCCTCACCCTGGGAACGTCGGCGCTTGGTCATGCTGCTTCCTCCATTGCCGAAACGAATGCGGTCAGCGCCTCGAAGGGCACGCGGCGAGAACGACCGATCCTGACCGATCGCAGCGCTCCCGAGGCCATGAGTTCATAGACCTTGGTCCGGCCGACACCGAGCGCTTCCGCCGCCTCAGCCGGTGTGACGAGTAGTGGTGTCATGCCGCCCTCCCTTCAGTTGCCGAAAGATCTTGTCCGTCTGCTTGGGCCTGGAGCTGGTTCATGTGGTTGCGCCATCGCTGGCGTTCGTGGACCGAGCGCAGGAGGCGAACGCCGATGGGGTCGAGGCCGGGGTCACCGGGCTTGACCGGCCGCCAGACGTAGCGGTGCGGGTCTGTCGGCTCGTCGGGGAGGCCGAGGGCTTCCAGCACCCAGGTACGCCGGTCGTGCTTGTGCTCGGTCAGGGTCTTGTTCGACCACTTCCGCGAGACCAAGACGCGACGGCCCGCGTAGCCGAGGTGTTCGGGTTTGTGTGCCTTGCCCCGGCACCGGCCGGGGTCCCGGCCAAGACGCCTTGGACGTCGAGCTGAGGACCGAAGCGGACCACGTGCAGGGGTTCGGCGTCGTCGTCCTGGTCGAGGTCGTCGAGCGCTTCATCCCAGGTGGGCAGAAGCGCGCCGGTTGCCGGGTCAAGGCGGCGGCGCAGCGCGCCGCCGCTGTGCGGCCCCGCGCTCGCCCGCCGTCCGGGCATGCGGCCTAATGAGAACTACCGGGTCGGCTTCGAGCTTTGGGCAGACTCGGTAACGGTAGCCGTCGACAGGTGAGCACTCGTGCGGCCGGGACCCTTTAGGGAGTTCTACCCCCAGATCATGCCCCTGTCGGTGGTCGGGAGGATTGATCGCTGATGGGATGTCGTGCCAGGCAGTCGGCCTTGAGCACTAGATCATTAGGTTGTGGAAATGCCTCCCGCGAGCTGCTGAACCAGGTTGCCGTCACTGGCTAGGAGGAACTGAGGTGCTGTTCGTCGGGGACGACTGGGCTGAGGAGCACCATGATGTCGAGCTGCAAGACGAGACGGGACGACGGCTAGGCAAAGCGCGGCTGGAGGAAGGCGTCGCCGGGATCGCGAAACTGCATGAGTTGATCGGCCGGCATTTGACCGAGGGCATCGAGGCGGATCAGGTGGTGATCGGCATTGAGACCGATCGAGGTCCGTGGGTGCAGGCATTGATCGCGGCGGGCTACCAGGTGTATGCGGTGAATCCGTTGTCGGTGGCACGGTACCGCGAGCGGCACAGCGTCTCGGGGGCCAAGAGCGATGCCGCGGACGCGCGCACACTGGCCGACATGGTGCGAACCGATCGGCATCAACATCGGGTAATCGCCGGTGACACGCCTCAGGGTGAGGCGATCAAGGTGGTGGCCCGGGCGCATAAGACGCTGGTCTGGGAGCGTACCCGTCACGTGCAGCGGCTACGCCATGCGTTACGCGAGTACTTCCCCGCGGCTCTGGCCGCTTTTGATGACCTGACCAGGGCAGACACTCTGGACTTGCTGGCAATGGCGCCAGATCCGGCTTCCGCGGCCAAACTGACTCTTGAGCAGATCAGCGCGGTACTCAGGCGAGCCCGGCGCCGTAACGTCGCCGACAAGGCGTCAGCGATCCAGGTGGCTTTGCGGGCTCATCATCTGGGCCAGCCTGAGGTCGTCAGTGCCGCATACGCCGCCTCGGTGCGCGCCCAAGCAGCGATCCTGACTACCTTGAATGAGCAGATCAAGGTCATGGAAGGTCAGGTCGAGGCACATTTTGGCCGGCACCCGGACGCTGAGATCTACCTCAGCCAACCCGGCCTGGCACACATACTCGGTGCCCGGGTGCTGGGTGAGTTCGGCGACGACCCCAACCGCTACGACAACGCCAAATCCCGCAGGAACTATGCAGGTACCAGCCCGATCACCAGGGCCTCCGGCAGGAAGAAAGTCGTGCTGGCACGATTCGTGCACAACGACCGGCTCATCGACGCCCTGGGCGCTCAGGCATTCGCCGCTTTGAGCGCCTCACCCGGCGCCCGGGCCTACTACGACGAGCTGCGAGCACGCGAGGTGGCTCATCACGCGGCTCTCCACCAACTCGCCAACCGGCTGGTGGGAATCCTCCACGGGTGCCTGAAAACACGCACCAAATATGACGAAGCAACCGCTTGGGCACATCGCGCAGGGGGCGAATCGAAGAAGACATCCGAGATCGCAGCTTGACGCGTAAGCGCATGGGATGTCTGGGGGCCGGTCCCGGACGGCAGCGGCTCGGGCCGCCCGCCGTTACACCACCGGGCACCAAAGCGTTCTGCCGCACAGGGCGCCGCACCGCCATCCGGGCCGCAGGTCAGTCGCGGCTGGATTCGAGATAGCCGGTCAGATAGGTTAACGACGCGGCGATGTGCCCACCGGGGCCATGCGGTCGGCGCAGCTCGTCGACGAAGATGGCGATGTCGGCGAGCCGCCACCAAAGGGGATAGAGAGCGAGGCCGGCCGATGTGACGGTCCGGCCGGTGGCCCGGGTGTAACGGGCGAGTACGTCGTCGACGTCGCCATCCGGGTCCTCGCCGAGCATACGGGCGAGGGCGGGGGTGAGCATCCACAGGTCCCGCGCCGGGGGAGCGATCTGCACGGTGCCCCAGTCGATGAGCCGCAGTCCAGCCGGGGTACGCATGACATTCCCGGGGTGCGGTTCGCCGTGCGTGACCACCCAAACCGCCGCGGTGTTTCGTACTTGGTCGACCCGCCGGTCGAAGTCGGCGAGCAATCGTTGGACTTGCCCGGCATGGACGGACAGCAGCTTGCGGGCTGGCTCGGCGTAAGGCCCGCCGGTCCATTCCCGATCGAGGTCCTGCAGCGCCTCCTCCAGCTTGTCCCGACCGGGCAGCACCAGGTCGGCCCGTGATGCGGTGTCCGCCACGATCGAGGTGGCCTCGTGCAACTCGGTCAGCAAGTCGATTACCTCGACGCGATCCTCGGGCCGGTGCGCGCCGAACTGCCCGGCGACACCCGCCACCATCGGAAACACCGACAGGGCGTACCGCGAGGTCAGCCGCCAGACCGCGGCGTCGGTCGCGGTCGGGATCGGCGCGAGGACGAAGTCGAGCCCCGCATCCCGGCGCAGTGCCAGGGCAGCACCGAACGATCGGCCGACCCGGTCGAACGCATCATCAAATCCAGCGTCCTCGACACCGGGGTCATCGACCTTGACGAACCACGCCGTCCCACGCTGATCCACCACCGACCAGTGGTAGCTGCCTGCGCCCACTGGGAGGTACTCAATCGAGTGGGGCTCGATGCCCCAGCCCTCGGTCAGTGCCACATTAGTTCGGCCTCCGCCAGACCCGCCGGTCTATCCCTCATGCGTCGGCATTCTGCCTCACTCGCCGCAGGGCCGCAGATCATTTAGGGAGGGATCTTGAGGTCTTATGCAACCCGGGGCAACTCCACTCCTCGTCGCTTATGCCTCCGGCGGAGGCCTCGGCTCCAACCCGGTAGCCCGTCCTCCTCGAGGCCCAAGTGTCCCGGCCGCGCCCGCCGAGTCAAGGGCGCCTACGGCGTCGCTTCGCGATCAGCTTCGCTGCCCTTGACACGGCAGTCCCGTCCTGGGGGGTCGGAATCTACGAGGAGGGCGGGGGCGGAGCAGGGGCCAGGCCACGCACCACCGCTGGTCATGCACCTGATCGCCGGGCCATTAGTGGGCCATTGACCGGGGTGACGAGGGGGCAACCACGGTCACTCATGACCGGGCCTACGCCCAGGTCAAGCGCAGTACGAGCCGTGATCCATGCAATTCCCAAGCTGACAGTGCGGGTTCGATTCCCGTCACCCGCTCCACGTACGAAGGCCCAGGTCAGGAGTCGAATCCTCGCCCAGGCCTTGATCATTTTGGCGAGCCTGTCGAGCTTATGTCGCGAGCGTTCTCAAAGGCGGCACATACTGGAGGAGATGAAGCCAGCTAGCGGGGAGCCCCGCCGTCACCTGTCCACAAGTCCCTTCAAACCCCCGCCCCCCGCCCCGCCTGCCGAGCGGTTCAGCGTGAACGACCAGGTGACCCACGATCGGTACGGCCTTGGCGTCGTCATCGGTGTAGAAGACGAGGTCGCCGTGGTCATCGATTTCGGATCGCGGCAGGAACGAATCACGACACCGTTCAACAAGCTGTACAAACTCTGAGACCACTGCACCGCGGGGAAGCACACAGCGCGGGTTCGATTCCCGTCACCCGCACTCTTCATGAAGGCCCAGGCAGGACGGAATCACCTCCGGCACCATGAGCGGGGGCAGCCCTTCCGGACTCGGGGTGGATCGAAGCCTCTATCAGTCCTGGACAAGTTCAGTGTGAGGTGGACTCGTTCAGGGGACTCACCCGGTCGCGTGCCGCGATAGCCAAGGCGATGAAATCACGAAAACGTGCGAACTCCTCTTGGTCCATCTTCAGTCTCACCCCGCCCATGACCTGGTCGTCGCCCTGCCTGGTGCCGAGCCGAACCTTGAACCCGTCGCCTTGCGGTTGGACATCCACCCCAAGAAATGCCACGTGGTAACGGCTGCTCTCGGACAGGCCCCGGTGAAAGATTTCAAGGGTCCTGCCGTCCTGCACCAGGATGTAATCGCCGAGCTGAAACTCTGCCGCCATAGCTCCCGCTTCGAAACCGTGTAGATATTAGTGCCCCGACTGTCCCATACGATCGATGGCTACACGCCGAGCTTGTGGCGTACGTATCGGCGATCTGGAGGCCCGACCTCGATGCCGTTCTCGTCGAGCGCGTTGTAGATCGCTACCCGGTCCTCCGGGAAGATGAAGCCGACAGCGACCGCCCCCTGCGCCATGTCCTCACCTGCCCATTCGAGAAGCTCTACCGCTTGCAACCGCTGCCCCTCCAACGCGGCCAGCTCGCCGGGCACGCCCTCTCGCCACGCGAGCCGAAATCCCTCTCCGGCCCAATCCAGCGGCTGAGTCGGATCAACGGTGTTCCATGGTGAACGATCTCGACCTGCTCCCCCTCGAAGTCCAGCAGGACCAGCCCATCGGAGAACCACGCATTCTCATCGAGATCCCACACCAGCAGGGCGCGAATCAGCCTCCGGCCTTCCAGCATGGCCAGTCTCCGACCATGAGCGGCAGTGACAGCCGAACATCCCCTCAACCACATCGGCCTGTAGCTAGAGGCCCCGAAGTCGAACATCTGTCGATTGTGTCGGGCGACGGCACCAGGAGGTCAAGCCCTCATGGGTGGAGTTGCATTCCAGGTTGCAGTTCCAATTGATCCAGGACGGTTCAGATCGGATTACGCACGAGCTCTGACCTGCATTGAACTGTCTGGAACAGCGCAAGATCGAGCTTTTAATCCGTAGGTTCAGGGTTCGAATCCCTGGCGCCCCACCACTCCACACCCCGCCTGACCTGGGGTTTCTCGGCCGCAAGGCGCCTCGCGGCGAGAAGTTGATCTCGTTTGATTGCTCGTTGTTCGCTCGCGGGCACGGACCGAGCAAACGGTAGATCGTTTAGGCGCCCTTCGTCAGGCCATACCTCACAGACGATCAGCAGACTGATCCGCGGTCTGCCCGAGCCTCCCCTGCTGGCCGGCCTACGGGTGCTCGGCGCGGACGACTTCGCGTACCGGCCGGGGCCACCCCTACGGCACCATCCTGATCAGCATCTCCACCAGCACAGTGGTCGACGTGCTGCCCGACGGGACGGTGTAGCCAGGAGCCCAGAAGTAGAACACCCATCGATGATGTCGGGCGGCGGCGTCAGGAAGTCAAGCGCTGATGCGTACTCACGCGGACCGCCCACGCCCCGCCTGGACCACATCCCGAAGCCGGCCAGCCCCGCCACCGTGAACAAGCCCGTCATCGAGACGGATCGGGCATCCCTTCCTTCGTTTTGAGCGGTTTCCAAGCGAATCTCGCTACAACGGGTGCCATGGAACGGCCAGTCAAGGTTCTCGTCGTCGACGACGAGCCGAACATCCTCGCCCTGCTGTCGCAGACCCTGCGCCTGGTGTCGTTCGAGGTCAGAACGGCGGACCGGGGCAGGGAGGCGCTGCGCACCGCCACCAAGTTCGGCCCGGACATCGTGGTGCTCGACGTGATGCTGCCCGACCTGGACGGATTCGAGGTGGCGCGGCGGCTGGGCGAAGTGCCCGTGCTCTTCCTGACCGCGCGGGACGCGCCCGAGGACCGGGTACGAGGGCTGACGCTGGGGGCGGACGACTACGTCACCAAGCCGTTCAACCTGGAGGAGGTGGTGCTGCGGATCAGGGCCATCCTGCGCCGGTCCCGGACGGAGGAAAAGGACCGCGAACGCGTGCTCAGATACGCCGATGTCGAGCTCGACGAGGACGCGCACGAGGTCAGGCGGGGCGGCGTCCCGGTGGACCTGTCGCCCACCGAGTTCAACCTGCTGGCGTACCTGCTGCTCAACGCCGGCAGGGTGGTGAGCAAGGCGCAGATCCTGGAGAGCGTCTGGCGCTACGACTTCGACGGCGACTCCAGCATCGTCGAGTCGTACGTCTACTACCTGCGCAAGAAGATCGACCGCTGGGATCCCCAGCTGATCCACACCGTACGCGGGGTGGGCTACACGCTGCGGCTGCCCCGGGGGGGCGACACGAGAGGCCCCCAGGGCACATGAGAATCCTGAGCTACATGAGGACGCGGGGGCGGTGGACGCTGCGCGCCCGGCTGGTGGCGGCGGCCGTCGCGCTGACCGCGGTCGCGCTGGTGCTGGCCAACGCGGCGGGCCTCGCCCTCCTGCGCGGCTACCTGGTCGACCGGCTGGACGCCCAACTGCGCGCGAGCGTCCCGAGCGCCCCGTCCGGTACGTTCACCGTCACCCCGAACCCGGCGTATCCGCCGAAGGACGACCCTGAGCCGGTCCAGCTCGTGGTGATCGGGAACACACTGGTCGAACGGATGGTCGGCGAACGACGGCTGTACATGTTCGACTCGGTGGGTCGGCTCGTCAGTGAGTTCCCCGTACGGCCCGCCGAACGGCCGGTGCTCGGCCCGTACCGGGACCTCCGGCGGGACGGGCCGTACACGGTGCCGGGGACGGGCGCCCCGTCCTGGCGGGTGCTGGTGGCGGCGCTGCCGGACGGCGGCACCGCGGTGCTGGCCGCGTCGCTGGCGGACGTCGAGGCGACCCATCGACGGCTGCTGGCGATCGACGGGGCGGTGACCGCGGTGGTGCTGCTGCTGCTCGGCCTGGCCGCCACCGCCCTGGTACGGCTGGGCATGCGCCCGCTGACCAGGATCGAGGAGACCGCGGCCAGGATCGCGGCCGGCGACTTCGGCAGCCGGGTGCCGGAGAGCGAGCCGGACACCGAACCCGGCCGGCTCGGGGTGGCGATGAACGTGATGCTCGACCGCGTCGAGTCGGAGATCGCCGCGCGCACCGAGTCGGAGGCGGGGATGCGCCGGTTCCTGGCCGACGCGTCGCACGAGCTGCGCACCCCGCTGACCTCGGTGCTGGGTTTCGCCGAGCTCTATCGGCAGGGCGGCACCCCGCCCGGGGCGCCGATGGATGAGGCGATGCGCCGGATCGAGGACGAGGCCACCCGCATGGGCCTGCTGGTCAACGATCTCCTGGTCCTGGCCCACCTGGACGAGGAACGCCCGCTCGCCAGCGGTCCGGTCGACCTGCTGGAGATCGCGATCGACACGGTGCGCGACGCGCGTGCCCGGCAGCCAGAAAGGCGGATCCGGATGACCGGGCAGGACGGCGCGCTGGCTCCGGTCATCGTGACCGGAGACGAGGCCCGGCTGCGGCAGGTCGCGGCCAACCTGGTGGCAAACGCGCTGGCCCACACCCCGCCCGGCACCGAGGTCACGGTCGCCGTCGGCGCCGGGCGGCCGACCGAAGCGCCGGCGGCCGCGGTCGGCTCCCGCCCGCCGGGCTCGCCGCTCATGGGAGTGCTCGACGTACGCGACACTGGGCAGGGGATCCCCGCCGAGCACGTTACGCGCATCTTCGAGCGGCTCTACCGGGTGAGCCAGAGCCGCTCCCGCGCCGACGGCGGGGCCGGACTCGGGCTGGCCATCGTCGCCGCGATCGTCAAAGCGCACGCCGGCCGGGTCGAGGTGGCGACCGCCCCCGGCGAGGGCTCCGCGTTCCGCGTCCTCCTGCCGCTCAGACATCCCGAAGAGATCCGCGGAGATCCGGTGAGATCCGCAGAGATCCCCAAGAGAGTCCGAGATCGCGAAGAGACCCTCGAAGCCGCGCGGCGCACTTGAGCTCCGTGAACCCATGAGCACGCGCGGACCCGGGCGTACGGAACCGGTGTACGAGATCTTGAGGTGGCTCCGAGGTTGCTCTGGGCTCGCTCCGATCGGCGGCCGACACGCTCGGGTCCATGCGAAAGACACTTTTGGCGGTGGTGCTGTTCGCGCTCGCCACCGGATGCGGACAAACTCCCGACTCCTCCTCCAAGGCCGCCGCGGCCGCCTCCCGGCCCGCCGCCTCTCTCGATCCGCAGGAACGGCTCAGGACGTACGCCAAGTGCATGCGGGACAACGGCGTCGACATGCCCGATCCGGGACCCGACGGCTCCATCCAGACCGATGAGCGGGGCATCGACCGGGCGACCATGGAGAAGGCCGAGGCGGCCTGCGGCGCCATCCTCGGATCCGGCGGCGGAAGCAGTGGCGGCGGGAACGGCGGCGGGGGCGACCTGTCCCCCGAGCAGAAGGACCAGCTGCGCGCGTACGCCAAGTGCATGCGGGACAACGGCGTCGACATGCCCGATCCGGTCTTCCAGGGCGGCGGCCGGTACGCGGTCGGCGGGCCCGGCATGAAGGTGCAGCCGGACGATCCCGCGTACAAGAAGGCCGAGGAGGTCTGCCGCGACAAGGCCGGCGGGCTCCTGAGATGACCTCGGAGACGATGACCTTCGAGACGACGCCCCCGGAGAAGGCGGGACAACTGCGGCGGCGCAGGCGGGGCCGGGCGGCACTGATCGCGGGCTGCGCCGTGCTCACCCCCGCGATGGTCGCCGCCGCGGTCGGCCTCGGCGGCGACACCGAAACCGCCGCGCCCCGGCGGCCTCCTCCGGCGACCGCCCAGGTCATCCGTACGACGCTGACCGAGACGACGAGCGTGGACGGCACTCTCGGCTATGGGTCGCGGGAGACGCTGACGGCCGCCGGCCGGTCGGGCACGATCACCTGGCTGCCCTCGCCCGGCGCGATGGTCAGGCGGGGCCGCGCGGTCTACAGCGTGAACGCCGACCGGGTGCCGCTGCTGTACGGCGACATGCCCCTCTATCGCACGCTGCGCACGGGAGTGAAGGGCCGGGACGTCGAGCTGCTGGAGCGGAACCTCGCCAAGCTCGGCTATCGCGGCATCACCGTGGACCAGGAGTTCACCTGGGCCACCCGCGAGGCGGTGCGGCGATGGCAGCGGAACATCGGCGTCCCGGTGACCGGCCAGGTGGAGCCCGGTGACGTCTTCGTGCATCCCGGTCCGATCCGGGTCGCCGAGCTGAAAACCACGCTCGGCGGCCCCGCGCCGGGGCCCGTGCTCGCGTACACCGGCACGACGAAGCGGGTCACCGTCCCGCTGGACGCGGCCGACCGGCACCTGGTGAAGAAGGGCATGAAGGCGACCGTGAAACTGCCGGGCGGCGCGACCGTGCCCGGTGTGGTGACCGGCATCGGCAAGGTCGCCAGCGAGAGCATCGAGCAGGGCGAGACGGTCATCACCATCGAGGTGGTCGTCTCCGTCCGCGAACGGCGTGCGCGCGGAAAGCTCCGCGCGTTCGACACGGCGCCGGTGAAGGTCGCCGTAGTCGCCGAGCAGCGCGAGAACGTGCTCGCCGTACCGGTCAACGCGCTGATCGCGCTGCCCGGCGGCGGGTACGGCGTGGAGGTCGTGCAAGGCGCGGTGACCCGTTCCGTGCCGGTGCGCACGGGCATGTTCGCCGACGGGAAGGTCGAGATCGCCGGGATCGACGAGGGCACCACGGTGGTGGTGCCGACATGATTGTCCAGCTCACCGGGGTCACCAAGCGCTATGGCGGCGAGGTCACCGCGCTGCGCGACGTCATCCTGGAGATCGGGTACGGCGAGCTGGTCGCCATCGTCGGCCGGTCGGGGTCCGGCAAGTCGACCATGCTGAACATGATCGGCACCCTGGACCGGCCTTCCAGCGGCGTCGTCCGCGTCGGAGGCCACGATGTGGCGAAGCTCAACGATCGGCGGCTGTCGGCGCTGCGCGCCGCCGCGATCGGTTTCGTGTTCCAGCAGTTCCATCTCACCCCGGGCGTTCCGGTGCTGGACAGCGTGGCCGACGGATTGCTCTACTCCGGCGTGCCGGCGCGGCGGCGGCGCGTCCGGGCGACGGAGGCGCTGGAGCGGGTCGGCCTCGGCCACCGCCTCCAGCATCGGCCGCACGAGCTGTCCGGCGGGGAACGGCAGCGCGTGGCCATCGCCCGCGCGATCGTCGGCCACCCGTCGCTGCTGCTGGCGGACGAGCCGACCGGCAATCTCGACTCCAGGTCGGGCACGGGGGTGATGGATCTGCTCCGCGAGTTGCACCGCGGCGGCACGACCGTCGTGGTCATCACGCACGATCGCGACATCGCCGCGAGCCTGCCCCGGCGGGTCGAGATGCTGGACGGGCGCGTGCTGCGCGACCTGAGGGAACGGACGCCGGCATGCTGACGGACCCGGCGGCGCTCGTCCCCGCCCGG
Source organism: Microtetraspora glauca (assembly GCF_040656155.1). Classification (NCBI taxonomy): domain Bacteria; kingdom Bacillati; phylum Actinomycetota; class Actinomycetes; order Streptosporangiales; family Streptosporangiaceae; genus Microtetraspora; species Microtetraspora glauca. The sequence continues at coordinate 14,869 of NZ_JBFALK010000014.1, read as the reverse complement.
CTGAGTCCGGGCGACGTGATCAGGGTGGGCGGGGCAGGGCTGCGGTCCCGGCCGTTGCGGGTGTTCCTCTCCGCGCTGGGCATCGCGATCGGCATCGCCGCGATGCTCGGAGTGGTCGGCATCTCCGCCTCCAGCCGGGAGGACCTGGACCGGCGGCTCGCCGCGCTCGGCACCAACCTGCTCACGGTCTCCCCCGGCCAGGACCTGTTCGGAAAGGCATCGCACCTGCCGGCCGAGGCGGAGCGGATGATCGGGCGGATCGGCACGGTCACGTCGGTGACGGCCACCGGCATGACCCAGGCCAAGGTGTACCGGAACGACCGCGTGCCCCCGGGCGAGTCGGGTGGCATCTCGGTGCAGGCGGCCCGGCTGAACCTCCTGCGCGACGCCGGCGCCGCGGTGGTCAGCGGAACCTGGTTGAACGAGGCCACCCGCCGCTACCCCGCGGTGGTGCTCGGGGCCAAGGCCGCCGACCGGCTCGGCGTCACCCGGGCCGAACCAGAGCAGCGGGTCTGGCTCGGCGGCCGCTGGTTCACCGTTGTCGGCGTGCTCGGCCTGGCGCCGCTCGCGCCCGAGTTGGACACCTCCGCGCTCGTCGGCTGGCCGGTGGCGCGCGAACGGCTCGGCTTCGACGGATATCCGACGACCGTCTACACCCGAGCCGAGGAGCGGCACGTGCTCGACGTGCGGGCCGTCCTGGCCGCCACCGCCAACCCGGAGCACTCCACCGAGGTGCAGGTGTCCCGCCCCTCCGATGCGCTCGCGGCCAAGCAGGCCACCGACGCGACGCTCAGCGCGCTGCTGCTCGGCCTGGGCGGCGTGGCGCTGCTCGTCGGCGGGGTCGGGGTGGCCAACATGATGGTCATCTCCGTACTGGAGCGGCGCGCCGAGATCGGGCTGCGCCGTTCGCTGGGCGCGACACGGGGCCAGATCCGGCTGCAGTTCGTCGCCGAGTCCCAGCTGCTGTCGGCGCTCGGCGGCGCGGGCGGCGTACTACTCGGCCTCGGGGTGACCGCCGGGTACGCCGCGTATCAGGGCTGGCGGACGGTCGTCCCGGTGTGGGCGACGGCCGGGGCGATGATCGCGACCTTGCTGATCGGCGGCATCGCCGGGTTCTATCCGGCGGTCCGCGCGGCCCGCATGTCGCCTACCGAGGCGCTCAGTATGCCGTGACCGCCCGGGCACGCGGCCTCAGACCTGGTCGTGTCTCGTGGCAGCGCCGAACCCGCCCTTGTCGTGCAGGTCGAGGGCGGGTTCACGGTCGCCGGGGACGCGGTCGCGCTGCATGCAAGCGTCTGGGCATCTCCCAGAGACTCCTCGCCGAACGCATGGGCATTTCTCAGGCACGTGTGTCCCAGATCGAGCACGGCCAGATCGGTGGGCTGGACACGTTGCGCGCCTATGTCGTCGCGTTGGGCGGCACGCTGGACGTCGTGGCCAACTTCGGCGATCACACCGTGAAGGTGGCCTGAACCGTCCACGACGACGTCAAGCAATCCATGTTTGCTCGCTGATTGCTCGGATGTACCTGACACGACACGGCACGCGGCATCATTACGCGTCAGATCGGCAGGGACAGCGATGGATAAAATGACAGAAGACGACACGCCGCGACAGTAGCTGGAATTGATCAAATCAACTTTTAATCCGTAGGTTCAGGGTTCGAATCCCTGGCGCCCCACCAGGCAAAACACCAGTTACAGATCTTGTTCTGAGGGGTGTTGCAGCCAGCTTTTACAGCCAAGAGGGCCGGAACCCCCATCGTGGGAGTCGTCCGGCCCTGATTCTGTGGAGTCACCCGAAGAGTTTCTTGGCGACGGCGTCGACGGCCGCCCGCTCGATGTCCGGGAGCACATGCGCGTAGGTGTTCATGGTCAGTGCGATCTGGCTGTGCCCAAGCGTCTTCATCACCGTACGCGGCGACGCTCCACAGGCCAGCAGGTAGGACGCGCAGGCGTGGCGGAGATCATGCAGTCTCAACCAGTCCAGGCCCGCCTGTGTTCGCGCCTTGCGCCACCGCGCCGAGAGGTTCCCCGGTTCGATCGGCGTGCCGATGGTGGAGGCGAAGACGAGCCCTTGATCCTTCCACCGCCCTCCTGACGCGAGCTGTTCGGCCGCCTGGGTGCGCCGGTGCCTGCGGGGGCGCCGAGAGTCGGTTCCGGAACGGGGACGGTCCGGCGTGACCGGTCGGTCTTGGGATCGACGAGCTGAAGGCTTCCGTCCGCCCGCTGGAGCGTCTGCCGTACGGTGAGCTGCCCGTTGCCGAAATCGATGTCATCCCACCGGAGCCCGAGCCGGACGGGATGATCAGGCAGGAGAGGAGTCTGCGGGCCGCGCGTGATGCGCTTGGCTGAGGCCAAAGCACGCGATCACTCGCGACCCGTCAGGAGATAGAAAGAGCTGGAAGTGGTACGCGGAGTCGACGCTCCTGGCATAGCCGAGAAGAACACGATCAAGGGCACAGGTGTCGAGCCGAACGAGAGCATCCTCAAAGCCGATCGATGGAATGTTCTGACGCCGACTCAGCCGTTCTCGACGCCGATAGATGCCAATGAGGCCACGCGTGCGGACCGGCTCCGACCAGACCTCGAAATCTCCCCCAGATAGGAGCGCACGGCGACAAGCGGCGCCAGCCTATCCAGCCTGATCATCCAAGAGTTCGACGAGAGCATCCCGGTCCATGCTGACCACCTCGAATTTCCGATCATCCAGCTCACACGCAAGCCCGCGTTCAGGTGACCGATCGCGGCGCTATCTGCTTAGCATCACAAGGAAGGCTCATGAACGAAGACGAAAACCTGCGGCGTTACGGCCTCCAACCTTCCGCCGAAGATCTTGACGAGGTTCGAGAGATGCTGGCAGCCCAAGCAACGCTAGAACATCGCGCCCAGGGCGACGGCGACACCGAGTTGATGAAGCTCTGCTGTGTGCAGCTATTCAACGCTGGCAGCCTGGACGATGTGCTGTGCATCTGGCAGGCCAAGACGTCGAGTTTCGACGCTCAGTGCTCGATCGATGTTCAGCTACTTTGCGGCGCTGGTCTTGAGGAAACCAAGGCACACCTCTCCGCTGCGAACTCGGGCGATGCGTCAGCGGCGCTGGACTACCTGCTCGAATGCGAAGCAGCCGGCGACTTCGTGGACTTCTCCGTAGAAACGGCATCGCGTTGGTACGCAAAGTACTACCTGGGCTGATCGAGGCTGACGACGCCTTGGCTGTACAGCCACGAGTACAGCCAAGGGGGCGAACGACGGCGGAACTCGGCGGACGTCCACGGACACCACACCTGCAGGTCGGAGCCTCGGACCTCGATCGAATCGACTTCTTTTAATCCGTAGGTTCAGGGTTCGAATTTCTGGCGCCCCACCACCCATACGCCATCTGAACTGGGACTTCTCGATCTGGCATGACCTCGGATCGAGAAGTTGATCTTGCTTGGTCGCTCGTTGTTTGCTCGCGGGTACGGACCGGGCACTCGGTAGATCGTTTAGGCCGCCAGTGTCAGGGCAGACCTCAGGGACGATCAAGAGAAGATCAAAACCGAAAACCCCTCGGCCCGATTCGGGCATCGCGCGACTACTTGCTGAGACGCCTGCAGTGGCCCTGATGGCGACGGCCGCCTGCAGTACTTCGAGTACGACACGCTCCACCGCCTCGTCGCCCACGGCGGCTCGGCCACACCCACGGAGCTGGCGGCAGAACTCATGCTCTCGCCCGCCGGAATGACCGGCCGCCTCGACACCATCGAGGCCTCGGGCCTGATCCGCCGGGTCCACAGCACCGCGGACCGACGCCGCGTGGACATCGAGATCACGGACAAGGGCCTCATCTCCACCCTCTCCGACACCGACCAGACCACCCTCAACACCCTCCTCAAACACCTCCTGACCCAAGCCGAATCCCACTGAATGGTGGGGCAGGCTGTAGTGACCGTGCGCTCGGGCGGCGGGAAGACTGGCCGTCATGCGCGAGAGATGGATGCAGGCCACCCGGAGCTGCGGCTACCTGCTGTCGGGACTGGGATGCGGTCCAGCGACTCTCGTCCTGTTGCTCGCGGCGGCGCTCCCTGGAGGTGCGGCCGGGCTGCGGCGGTGGACGGGGTGGAATCGGCGCCAGGCCGCCGCTCTCCTCAGCCTTCCTGATACCAGGCCACCGGGTGGGCGGCTGGTGCCATGGGGTCTAGAGTTCGCCCTCACCGGGGCGCTCGCCGGATTCGTCACGTTCATCGCGGCCGCCCGGGTCGCGGTGGTTCCCGTGTGGTGGCTCTACCCGCAGGATCGGCCGATCGTGCTGCTCGCCCCGGTCGACAGCTGGGGCTCCGCACTCGGGTACGGCGCCCTCGGGCTGGTCCTTCTCGGCTGGGCGGGCCCGCCATTCGCCCGGGCGCTGGCCCGCCGGCGACTGTCGGGGCCCGCGGAGCGGGAGCAACTCGCCGAGCGGGTGGCCGAACTCGGCGAGAGCCGCGCCGCATCGAGCGCGACCTGCACGACGGCGCGCAGGCGCGGCTGGTCACCATCGCCATCCGGCTCGGCGTGGCCAGGGAGGCGCTCGGCGAGAGCGGCCCTGTCGCCCAGCTGATCCGTGAGGCGCACGAAGGCGCGGAGGCGATGGTGGAACTGCGGGAGGTAATCCGCACCATGTATCCGCCGGTCCTGGTCGACCGTGGCCTCGGCGGCGCCCTCGCGGCCCTGGCGGCCCGCTGCGACGTGCCCGTACACCTGGACGACTCCGTGCGGGAGCAGTTACCGGCAGCGATCGAGGCGGCGGCTTACTTCATCATGGCCGAAGCCCTCACCAACGTCTCCAAGCACGCCGGGGCGCGCCGGGCGAATGCCACCCTCGCCCGCGAGGGTGGCGTCCTCCTGCTCGAGGTGGCCGACGACGGCGTCGGTGGCGTGGACGAGGCGCGCGGCACCGGCATCGTCGGCATTCGGCGCCGTGCCGCCGCCCTGGACGGCTGGGTTTCCATCACAAGCCCGACCGGCGGACCGACCCGCGTCGTGGTGAGGCTGCCGTGCGCGTCGTGATCGCCGAGGACAACGTCCTGTTGTCGGCCGGGATCGAGCTGCTGCTGGCGAGCAAGGGCATTGAGGTCGCCGAGGTGGCCGCCGATGGCCAGGGCTTCGTCGCCGCCGTGCGCCGGCACCGGCCCGATGCGACCATCGTGGACGTCCGGCTGCCGCCCGCCTTCCGCGACGAGGGCGTGCGCGCGGCGCTCCAGGCCAGGCGCTGCCTGCCGAGGCTACCTGTCCTGGTGCTGTCTCAGTACGTGGAGCGCATCTACGCCCGTGAGCTGCTGTCCGACGGCGGCGGCTCGGTAGGTTACCTGCTCAAGGACCGCGTGGCCCGGATCAGCGAGTTCGTCATGGCGTTGCGCGCGGTCGCGGCCGGCGGCACCGTCATGGACCCCGAGGTCGTGGAGCAGCTGATATCCGGCCGCGACCGCCTCGTCGACACCCTCACCGCCCGCGAGCGCGAGGTGCTCGCTCTCATGGCGCAGGGCCACGCCAACGCCGTCATCGCCCGGCAGCTCGTGATCACCGAGAACGCGGTGCACAAGCACGTCGGCAACGTCTTCACCAAGCTCGGCCTGCCGCCCGACGAGGGCGGCCACCGCCGCGTGCTCGCAGTCCTGGCCTACCTCGACAGCGAGCGCTGATCTCACCCCTGCTCGACCACCTAGGAGAACCATGCTTGTTTTCCGGCGCATCGCCGTGTCCGCGGCCGCCGCCATCACCCTCATCGGCCTTCTTCCTCCGTACAGCGCGGCCGCCCGCGAACAACCCGGCGACCTCGGTGCCGCGTTCCGCCGAACCCTGGAGGACACGGTGGCCGCCGGCTCGGTGGCCGCGCTCGCCGAGGTGCGCGACGCCGGCCGTACCTATCGGCTGGCCGCCGGCAAGGCCGAGTACGGCAGGCCACGCCCGGCACCGGCCGCGGGCAGGTTCCGGATCGCCAGCGTCACGAAGCTCTTCACCGCGACCGTGGTCCTGCAACTGGCCTCCGAGGGCAGCCTGCGGCTGGCCGACCCGGTGGGTAAATGGCTGCCCGGCATCGTGGACAAGGCAGACGACATCACACTCGAGCAGCTGCTGCGGCACACCAGCGGCATCCCCGACTATCTGCCCGGCCTGCTCGACAGCTCCGGCGTCGTCCGCGACCCCGTGCGGACCTGGCAGGACAAGGAACTGGTCGCCCTGGCCAACCGCCTGCCGCGCGTCTTCGAGGTGCCGGGGACCCGCTTCTCCTACTCCAACACCAACTACGTCCTGCTGGGCATGGTCGTGGAGGCCGCGACCGGCCGGCCGTACGCTCGCGAGGTCACCGAGCGCGTGATCCTGCGCGCGAGGTTGACCCGCACATCCGCGCCGAGCGACACCACCCGGATCACCGGGCCGCACCCACGGGCCTACGCCATGGTCGGCGGCGCCGTCACCGACATCACCACGCTCAATCCGACCATCCTGGGAGCGGCCGGCGGCATCGTCTCCACCACCGCCGACCTCAACCGGTTCCTGCGAGCCCTGCTCGGCGGCCGGCTTCTGCCTCCCGCCGAGCTCGCGCTGATGAAGACGCCCGTGCCCGGCACCACCTACGGGATGGGCCTGTCGACCCTGCAGACGCCCTGCGGCGTCTTCTACGGTCAGGCCGGCGGGATCGGCGGCTACTTCGCCGCGACATTCCACCGCCAGGACGGCCTCCGCGAGGTCAGCCTGGCCGCCACGCCGTACACGGGAAAGCCCGATCAGGCCCTTGCCGCCCTGCTCCAGCGCACGGCCTGCGCCTGACATCCGAAGAATCCCTGCCGATCTCAGATCACCAGGAACGCGTTGCTTCGGCAACAGGGCGCGATGGCGCTGATCAAACGCGTGCCCTCGCCACCGCACTGTCTGTGATGCGGTGAAGGCGTTGCCGGAGCCGGCCTCGCAACGGCCGTCGGTTGGCATCGCACCCGTGCTCAGCGACGCCGAACTGGGCACGCCGGCCCATCCGAGGGATCTGTTTCCCTTTCTGCCCGGCCAGTCCGGCTACCCCAAGCGCCTGTGAAGGGCCACTGCTGGCCGAGCGGGATGACCTGTGGTGCCTGCCGCTCCGGCAGGCCGCAGCCAGGCACGCGATGAACGCGGTGATGCGGCTGGTCGAGCTGGAGCACAAGACCGACCCGTATCAGGCACTGGATCCGCTGGCCCTCGCCGTGGATCGGATCGATCCGTACAGCGAGGTCCTGTGGTGCCAGATCATGACCATCCACGGTGAGCTCGGGCGGCTGACGGCCGGCCGTCGATCACCAGCATCCCGCCGTCGATCGACGCCGGTACCGCGATCAACGGGATGGCCAGGTCGACCGTCTCGGCGTGCACCTCATCAATGCCGATCAGGGCGAGCAGGCCGGTCCAACTACGTGGGTGGAGCTGGGCGTTCGGGGCGCGGCCCTCCGCATAGGCCTTGGCCGTGGAGATGTTCCAGGTCCAGGCCAGCAGGCGGAAGGTCTCAACCTCGATCATCACGACACCCCCTGATCGCCCGGGGCGGTAGCCGACAGGAACCGGCGGGCCGCCACCCGACCGGTAAGGGTCAGAGCACGCTCGAACAGCGCGGCGGCAGGCGCGTCAGGGTCACCCGGCGCGGCGTAGACGGCCTGTCCGACGGGCTCGGGCACGGTAGCGGCTGCCGCGTGTACGGGCTCGCTGGTCAGGTAGTTAGTGGCCCAGGCGCGGACTATCCCCAGGGCTTGGTCGATCTCCACGTCGTACTTGTCGGCCTGCATAAGCACCATGTCCCACCAGACGTGAAACGCCTGCGCGTAAGTGACGGCCTGCAAGGTGCGGGGGTGAGCCGGTGGACCTTGTCGAGCTGGCCGATCACCTCACCGGCGGCGGTGTCGTACCGCTGACGGCTCGTGCGGGCGTTACGGCGGATAAGAGACTCCAACATCTCCATGAATGATCACTCCTGAAGTAGATGTGGGTTTAACCCGTGGATGGCCCCCCGCTCCGGGTTGGCCTGCTCCCGGTCGGCGATCGAAGATCTCCGCTATCGGGAGAGGTTCAGCGGATCCGGGCGGCGGGGACTTTGTTGCCGCCGTGAATGCGGCAGGCGTACTCCTGCCTGGTCGCTGCCTAGACGAGTGCCGCGGCCCAGCATCTGCTCGAACAAGATGCGGGACTTCACTGGGCGCAGGAAGACAAGTGCGCTCCACACTGGAGAAGTGGCTAAGGGAGCTGAACCCGGACGCCTACAGGGACCGCGGGAACGGCCGCCGCGACTTCCCAGGCATGCCCTACGAGGCGGACGGGTGGCGGATCCAGTTCAACGCGCTCCCGAAGTCGCCCGAGGCGCGCAGAAAGGAGGGTGTGAGACCGCTTGGGATCATCAGTGGCGGGCGGGCCTTCTGGGTGCAGGATGAGGAGGGGATCAAGAACGCGCTGAACGACAAGGGCTCCGCATACGGGTCGCTTGGTGCTCCGTACGTCGTCGCGGTGGCGTCGAGCAGCATCACCACCGATGACTACGACGTGAAGAACGCCCTGTACGGCACCGAGGCCCTATTGATCGGCACTGGCCCTGGCGGCGAGATTCACTCGGACGCCCTCATCCGCAATCCCGACGGTTACTGGCACAAGGGCGACCATTGGGACCACCGCCACGTGTCGGCGGTGCTCGTCGTCAAGCAACTGCACCCCGCCTTCGTAGGCACCCAGCAGCACACCATCTGGGAGCACCCAGCCCCTGAGTGGTCCGTGCCCCCCGCTCCCGATGTGGCGGCGATCGACGGTCGACGCCCGCGGCGCAGTGCATTTCGTCGATCCTGCGCGCACGCCGACGGAGTGGTTCGGCCTTACGGACCCGTGGCCGATCGGGGAGCCCTTCCCGAGAGGTGGGTCCGTCCAATCAACGGTGTAACTCGGTCTTGATTGGTTCTACTGGGCGGTTGGGGTCAGACGGCCTTCGAAGGTGATGGCGAAGGCGTTGAGAGCGGCCTTCCAGCGGGTCACCCAGCGTTTGCGGCCCTTGCCGGTCGGGTCCAGGCTCATGATCGCCATGTAGACGCACTTGAGCGCGGCCTGCTCGTTGGGGAAGTGGCCTCGGGCCTTGACCGCCCGGCGGATCCGGGCGTTGACCGACTCGATCGCGTTCGTCGAACAGATCACCCGCCGGATCTCCACATCGAAGTTGAGGAAGGGCACGAACTCGGCCCAGGCGTCCTCCCACAGCTTGACGATCGCCGGATACTTTCCGCCCCAGGCCTCGGTGAACTCACCGAACCGCTCCCGCGCGGCGGCCTCCGTCGGCGCGGTGTAGACCGGCCGAAGCGCCTTGGCGATGGCATCCCAGTGCTGGCGGCCGGCATAGCGGAAGGAAGCACGCAGCAGGTGCACCACACACGTCTGCACCACAGCCTGGGGCCAGACCTGCTCAATGGCCTGCGGCAGCCCTTTGAGGCCGTCGCAGACCAGCATGAGCACGTCCCCGACGCCCCGGTTCTTGATCTCGGTCAGCACGTGCAGCCAGAACTTGGCGCCCTCGCCGCCGTCGCCGGCCCATAGCCCGAGAATGTCGCGCTCGCCGTCCGCGGTGACCGCCAGGGCGAACGTAGATGGGCCGGTTGGCGACCTGCCCATCGCGGATCTTCACGTGGATGGCGTCGATGAACACGACTGGGTAGACGACGTCGAGGGGCCGGTTCTGCCACTCGGCCATGCCCTCGATCACCTTGTCGGTGATGGTGGAGATGGTCTGCTTGGACACCTCGGCGCCGTAGACCTCGGCCAGGTGTGCGGAGATCTCACCGGTGGTCAGGCCTTTGGCGGCGAGAGAGATGACCATCTCATCGACGCCGGACAGGCGTCGCTGCCGCTTGCGCACGATCTTCGGTTCGAAGCTGGCGTCTCGGTCGCGGGGGACCGTGATCTCGACCGGCCCGACGTCGGTGATGACCGTCTTGGTGCGGGTGCCGTTGCGGGTGTTGCCGCTGCCGTGACCGGCCGGATCGTGCTTGTCGTAGCCGAGGGGTCGGTGATCTCGCCGTCCAGGGCCGACTCCAGTACCAGCTTGGTCAGCTGGCCCAGCAGCCCGTACTCACCGACCAGCTCGAGCCCTTCGGCGCGAGCCTGGTCGACCAGCTTGGCCACCAGCTCGCGATCCGACGATTCATGGTCCTTCCGCGTCACCGCGGCGTCCTCCAGGTCCGTCGTTTCGGATGCCTGGGTCACCGTACTCGTCACAGGTGTCTCCCTGATCAGGAGTTACACCGTTGTTCTTACAGTCCCGCCCGGTCGAGCGACACGAACAGAAAGAGCTCAACTCCCAGCAGCACGACCACTGCGAGCACCAGCCTGCCGTACTCAACGTCGCCGCATAACCCCCGAAGAACTTACGGGCACGACCACTAAGGAGTACGGGGTGTGTCGGCAGGCGGGATGGCGGGGCAACGGGTGCCGTGGGCAGGAGGCTGGGCGTCGATGAGGTAGCGGTCGGTCAGGTCAGCGATGCAGCGGCTTCTGTGGTAGCTGCCGTGTCCCCAGCCGTTGTAGGTGAGAAGGACAGAGGCGGGGATCTGCCTGGCTACATCGGTGGCGAACGCGTAGGGAGTGTTGGGGTCGTGCAGGTTGTTGACGAGCAGGATCGGCGGCGCCCCCGATATGCGGTAACGGTGCGGAGGATTAGTGAGGGTCACCGGCTTGCCCTGGCAGGAGGTCATCACCTTCCAGGCGAGCGTTGCGCGGCGCATGTGCGGCGCGATCCGAGCCAGACGGCGCTCGGCCGCTGCCAGCGCTCCCGGCCCGTCGAGGGACAGCTGCCAGTCGGAGCAGAACACCTTCTGGTCATACCCTAGCCCCTGGCCGGCGGCCGGGGGGCTCTTGGGCGGTACGGGGCGTGACGGTTGCCGGCTCATGGCGGCGAGCATGGTGGCGAGCGAAGCCCAGTCGTCCGATCCCATCATGGGGAATTGGTGCTGGGTGTGATCGAGCAGGTACTGCGGGGTGATGCCGCTCGTCGGATCGTCGGGATCGGGCAGGGTGCCCGCCTCGGCTCGCGCATACAGCTGGTCGAAGACCGCCCCGACGTCCCTTCCATGCAGGGCGCATCCCGCGCTCGCACTGCACCATGTGGCGAACTGGTTGAAGGAGTCCTCGCTTGCCGCTGCCATGGTGTCGAGGTAGCCCCGTACCCCCTGGCTGTGGTCCAAGTTGCTGTCCAGGGCCAGCGTGCGGATCCGGCCAGGGAACAGTTCGGCGTATTGCTGTCCGATCAGGGTTCCGTACGACACGCCCCAGTAGGTGAGCTTTCGGTCGCCGAGGGCCGCCCGGAGCGCGTCGACGTCCCGGGCGGTGTTACGGGAATCGACGTGGTCGTAGATCGCGCCGGTGTGGCTGCGGCAGGTCCCGGCCATACGCCGGTTGTAGTCGACCAGATCGGCGTACCCTCCCCGGGTGACCGGATCGGTGGTCGGCTGCGGGCCGACCACCGCCATGTCGCAGGTGATAGGGCTGCTGCGGCCGAAACCGCGGGGGTCGAAGGAGACAAGGTCGAAGCGGGCCCTGACAGCCGGTGAGAACACGTCCTTGTACGGGCCCACCACCGCATCCACACCGGAGGTGCCCGGGCCGCCCCAGTTCGTCACCAGTGAGCCGATGCGTGCCGCCGGATTGGTGGCCTTGCGTCGCGCGACGGCCAGTCCGAAAGTGGCCCCGTGCGGACGTGCCCAGTCGATGGGCAGTACGAGTGTCCCGCAATCGGCACTCGCGTCCTGAGGACACGGACGCCAGTCGATGTGCCTGCCCGATGTGGCGGCGGCAGGGGAAGCCGGCACGGTGACCGCGGCAGCGGCGAGACTCACTACCGCCGCGGCACCTGCGAGGGGACGTCTCCAGGCAGGGGAAAGGCGGGGGACAAGCGACATCGGCGGGCTCCTTGACCAGGGTGATTGGATACAGCTCCACCCTGCGGCCTGACATCCCGCCCCAGGAATCGGCATTCGTCGCCGACCCGATCAACCAAAGTCGCACGAACCCAACGCCTTGATGTCCGCCCTTGAGCACGCCGCCTCATGAGGTGACAGTGGCCGGCCTGGACTGCTGAGTTCGATCCGGCAGGCAGGGACTCCGACCCACTGACGCAGTGCGCCGGGCCGAAGTAGAAGGGAGCCTGGGATCGCGGCGGCCTCGTGCTCCATGTCGCGCTGCGGTCAACCAGGGGTCAGTTCAGGTCGAGGCCAGCGTCGAAGGCGAGTCTGGCTGCTTGGGTGCGGTTGGCGCAGTCGAGTTTGGTCAGCATCCGGGAGACGTAGGTCTTGATGGTGGCTTCGCTGAAGTGCACTCGTTCGGCGATCTGGGCGTTGGACAGACCTGCTCCGATGCACGCCAGAATCTGCAGTTCCCGCTCAGTGAGTCCGGCGATCTTCGCCTGGGCGTGGCGGCGGGTCGCCTGGTGTTGGGCGGAGGCGGCGGCCAGCCGCTTGGTGGGGCCCGGTGACAGTACGGTGTGGCCACGGGCGGCGACCCGGATGAGGGCGATGAGGTCTTCGGGAGGGGTGTCCTTGAGCAGGAAGCCGGCCGCGTCCGCGCCGATCAACTGGACCACGTACTGGTCGAGGTCGAAGGTGGTCAGGGCGATGACTCTGGGCGGATCGGCCAGACGTGCGATGCGCTCGGTGGCGGTCAGCCCGTCCACACCCGGCATGTGCAGGTCCATCAGCACGACGTCCGGGGCCAGCCGTACGACCGACTCCACCGCCTCGGCCCCGTCGTGCGCCACGCCCACCACCGTCAGGTCCCGCGCGTCCTGCAGGATGATCCGCAGGTGCGCGCAGACCAGCCGGTCGTCGTCGACGATCAGCACCTTGGTCATGATTGTCCGTCTGCGGGCAGCGCCGCCGCCAGCTCGAATCCGCCATCAGGCTGCGGGGCGGCGTGCAGGCGGCCGCCGACCAGGTCGATGCGCTGGCGCAGTCCCTCCAGCCCGGTGCCGCCCGTGCCCAGCTCGACATCGGGCCTGCGGGTGGAGGAGGTGTTGCGCACCGTGATGTAGATCCACTTGGCGTCATAGCGCACCCGAATGCGGACACTGGCTCCGGGAGCGTGCTTGTGCACGTTGGTGAGAGCTTCCTGCACGATCCGGTAGGCGGTGCGCCGTACGGCGGACTCCGCAGGGAGCGGCTCCCCGTCGGTGACCAGCTCGACGCCGATCCCGGCGGATCGGGAGTCGGCGACCAGTGCCGACACGTCCAGCACGTCGGCCTCGTCGTTGAGCGCGGTCCCTACCTGGCCCTGCGAGCGGAGCACCCTGACGAGATCTCGCAGCTCCTTCATCGCCTGCCTGCCGATCACTCGTATCTCCTCGGCCGCAGCCAGTACCTCCTTGTTGGGGGCACGGGTGCGCAGCGACGCCGCCTGCAGCACCATCAGGCTCACCCGGTGGGTGACCACGTCATGCATCTCCCCCGCCAGCCGGGCTCGTTCCTCCAGGCGGGCCTGATCGGCCCGGATTTCCTGCTCGGTCTCGGCCCGCTCGGCCCGCTCGGCCAGCGCCTGGATCAGCCGCCGCCGCGACTTCTGGTAGAGGCCGAGCAGCACGGGGACCACCACGATCACCCCAACGCTCGCAACCGCGACGCCCACCATCTCGACCCAGGTAGGGGCTCTCCCCCACACGGCCTGCGCGTAGTGCAGGTGCACGCCCACGGCGACCAGCAGTACGGCTCCGACGGCGGCCCATCCCAGCAGAGTGTGACGCCGACCGTAAACGGCCAGAGCGTACAGGCTGAAGGGAAGCGCGAGCGGGGAGACGAACACTGCGGCCACCGAGCACACCAGGGCCACCGAGAAAGGGAGGCGGCGCCGGAAGGCCAGCGACACGCCGGCGATACCCGCGACGACAATGGCGGGCGCGTGCGCGCCCCGGCCGGGAGACAACGGAGTGGGTCCCAGCCCGAGCCCACTACCGACGATCGTGACCGCGGCCGCGAACCCGGTGTCGAACAAGGGGAAGCGAATCCGCGGCGTCCAGGACCACGTCACCATGTACACGTTACCCGTTTCACTCGTGTGCGATCGCTGTCAGAACGTCCATCCGGCCCGCCGGGTCCCGTGTTCTCTGTTAAGAGGATTCTCAGGAAGGCTGCAGGACTTCGTGAGAACCGACCCGCTGCCAATCGCGCCGACGGGTATTCGGGGAACGTCCGCTGGGGGCCACGCCAGCCCGCCTAGACGGAGCCCAGGAGGCGGGCTGGCCCATGCACCACTTCGTTGGACGTGACCCAAGCGCACCGGCGGCAGCCCGCTCCTCCGCACCAACCTATGGAACCGATATGTCAGGTAGTCCTGCGCCACCGGACTGCCTTCCCGACAAGTAAAGACCTGCGCCGTATCGTCCCAGGCCGCGCGACATACCCTCTTCACCCACCGGTCGCACTCGTGACGTTTTTAATCCGTAGGTTCAGGGTTCGAATCCCTGGCGCCCCACCACCTTGACCTGCGGCTTTACCCGAAGCGGTGACCGCTTCATCTGATCGTGAGCCATGGTGGGCCACACGTGAGTCATCCGGTCAGGCCGCCAACTGCCGGATGTTTCGGGCGGTTCTGCGGGCCGCCGTGCTGGCCACCGGTGTACGCACCGAGTTCGGCCGGCGCTAACAACTCCTAACAAAATGATCTCCACCGTATCCAGGCGGCCTGCTGATCGTTGATCCGCTCGTGAGGAAGGGTGAACAGCCGCCGTGGATCGTGCCGGACGACTTGTGGGAGCGGATCGAGCCGCTGCTGCCGAAGGTGGAGCGGCGGCGTCGGCATCCCGGCCGTAAGCGGCTGGATGACCGTAAGGCCCTGTGTGGCATCTTGTTCGTGCTCTACACCGCGATCCCGTGGGA
>NZ_JBFALK010000013.1:217282-270436 GCF_040656155.1 Microtetraspora glauca | reverse complement strand
GATCCGCGACGACATGCACGAGGCATTCATGACCCTTGCCACCGCCATCATCTGCTGGCGACGCCTCGTCCGCTGATCATTCTGTTAGGAGTTCTTAGCCGTCGGTGCCGGCACTGAGGCCCGGCGGCGAGGTCGGGGTGAAACGTTCGCGAAATCGCTCCCGATGTGCTGCTGCGTGCCGCAATGAGGCTCGGCGGTGAGGCCGGGGTGAAATCATCGCCGCCATCGACCATGTGGGGATCGTCGAGCGGCCGCAATGGAGACCCTCGCCGAAGCGGGAGTGAAACCGCCGCGCCCGTGGACACGGGCGGACAGCGCATCACGCCGCAATGGAGACCCTCGCCGAAGCGGAGGTGAAACTCGCCACCGGAGTGCTCCGGGAGGAGCCCGGTGTGGAGCCGCAATGAAGACCCTCGCCGAAGCGGGGGTGAAACTGCTGGCCCGGCGACCGCACGGCCCTGATCGGGGACTAGCCGCAATGGAGACCCTCGCCGAAGCGGGGGTGAAACGGTCGCCGGTGACCCGGAGGCCGCCGCCGCGCAGATCGCCGCAATGAGACCCTCGCCGAAGCGGGGGTGAAACCGTGGTCTACGGAGACCCGGCGCCCCAAGGAAGCAAGCCGCAATGGAGACCCTCGCCGAAGCGGGGGGTGAAACGGCCGATCTCCACGATCGGCTCCTTGTACGGGTCGCCGCAATGGAGACCCTCGCCGAAGCGGGGGCGAAACCTCAAGAAGACCGCGTTACGGCAGGCGGGCGCCCGGCCGCCGCAATGAAGACCCTCGCCGAAGCTGGGGTGTTTCACCCGGCGCCCCGATGGAGCCCAGCGGTGAGGCCGGGGTGAAGCGCACAAGGCGGGCGGCGGCCTGCCGGTGGCCAACCAGCCGCAATGGAGCCTGACGGCGAGGCCGGGGTGGAACGACGACGACCTCGGCTGGGCGATCGCTGACCTCGCGCCGCAATGGAGCCCGGCGGTGAAGCCGGGGTAAACCCAGATCCCCCAGCGGCTGATCGGCATCATCGGCACGCCGCAATGGAGCCCGGCCGTGAGGCCGGGGTGAAACACGCCTTCGGGATGACCCGACGTGGATCGATATGACGCCGCAATAGAGCCCGGCGGCGAGGCCGGGGTGTAACCGCCAGATCACCGCGGTCGCCCGCGTAATGACCCTGCCGCAATGGAGCCCGACGGCGAGGCCGGGGTGGAACGGTTCGCGACCTGGCGTTACTGCAGAAGGTAACCGAGTCTGATAGTGGATACTGTCCGCTTTGGGCCATAGACAGACTGTTCGTCCCTCGAAACCTCACGGGGAAATCGTGTGCACCGGTGGTTCCGAACTTTGCGACCGGGCCTATGCAGTGTGTTTTCTTGTCAAGAGGCGACTGTCTGAGGAGCGAGGGTCTGAGCCGACCCACATGATTGCAATCCTATTGGGATATCACGAACCGTCCGAGAATTGTCGGTGTCGGTCAGTAGAGTGCGCTTCTTCGCCTGATTCGTGGACTGTCTACATCTGCGAGGTGCGCCCTATGCATGCTGACCAGCAGCCTGCCGAGTTCGGCGGCTTCGCCGCGGATGCGGTCGGCGAGGAGGTTACTCCGTACCCGTACCAGGTGAAGCTTGCTTATGAGGGGTTGCCGGACCTGCTAAGGGTGCCGACCGGTGGCGGCAAGACGGTGGCGGCAGTGTTGCCGTGGTTGTGGCGCACTGACGTCTTCCCGGAGGTGACTCCTCGCCGTCTGGTGTACGTGCTGCCGTTGCGAACGCTGGTCGAGCAGACCGCGGACACAGTGGCGACGTGGCTGTTCAACCTCGGCCTGCGCGCATCCCCGAATTTCAAGGAAGCCACTCGTGAGGACGAGGTCGTTCTCCAGGTGTTGATGGGCGGCGCGGATCGGCAGGACGATCTCTGGCAGCTTGAGCCGGGCAGGCGGGCCGTTCTCGTCGGGACGCAGGACATGATCCTCAGCCGTGCGTTGATGCGTGGATACGCCGAGGCTCGGGCGAAGTGGCCGATCTCCTATGCGCTGCTGCACGCGGATACGCAGTGGGTGTTTGACGAGACGCAGTTGCTCGGGCCGGCGTTGCCGACGAGCGCGCAGCTTCAGGGATTGCGTGACGCGATGGGCACGGTCGCGCCGACTCGAACGATGTGGATGTCGGCGACGCTGGCCGAGGACGGCCTAGCCACGGTCGATCATGACACCACGGCGTTGCGTACGGTCGAGTTGTCGGCCGAGGACCGGGCCGGTGGCCTGGCGAGGCGGCTGAACGCGACCAGGACCGTTCAGCGGTTGGCCCTGCCGACGGACGCCAAGAGCTATCCGGCCGCGGTTGCCCGCGAGTTGCTGGCACAGCATCGGCCGGGGATGCGGACGATCGCGGTGCTGAACACGGTGGAGCGTGCCACGGCGGTGTGCGAGGCGGTTCGGAAGGCGGACCCGCAGGCCGATGTGGTGCTGATCCATTCCCGGTTCCGCCCGGCCGAGCGGAGCACGCTCATGGACCTGATCACCGAAGACCCGCCACAGGTCGGCCGGATCGTGATCTCTACCCAGGTCCTGGAAGCCGGCGTGGATATCACGTCGCGGACGCTTTATACCGAGGTCGCGCCGTGGAGTTCGATCGTGCAGCGGGCGGGGCGGTGCAATCGCGGCGGGGAGTACCCCGTGGCGTCGTTACTCTGGGGGCTGCCGCCGGCCGGGCGTGCTCCGGCCGCGCCGTACGCGCAGGAGGATGTGGACGCCGCGGCGCAGGCGCTGGGCGAGCTGGAGGGGATGGCGGTCACCTCCACCCACTTGCAGCGGCGCCAGGTGCAGCAGGCTCAGGAACTGCATCCGGTCGCGCGGCGTCGTGACCTGCTCCAGTTGTTCGACACGATGCCGGATCTGACCGGGGCCGATATCGACGTGAGCCCGTGGATCCGCGACGGCGACGACGGCGGTGTCTTCGTGGCGTGGCGCGACTGGTCGGCCACCGGCGGCGAGCCGGGCGAGGACGAACCGTGGCCGTCGCGCCAGGAGTTGTGCCCGGCACCAATCGCCGACGTGCGGAAACTGACCACTCGGGACAGCGCTGTGCGGCGGGTGTGGGTGCGGGATCGGGTCGAGGGGGTCTGGCGGCGCGCGATCCGTCAGGATGTCGTGCCTGGCGTGGTGCTGCTGGCCGATGCCTCCGGGGGCGGGTACGACCCGGTGCTTGGCTGGGCTCCGGGCAGCCGTGATCCGGTCACTGTTCTCACCTCGGTGCGGCCTGCCCGGTCGGAGTCGGGCGAGGATGCGATCGGTGAGGATCCGCTGTCCTCGCGTGGGCAGCCGTGGGTGAGCCTGACCCAGCACTTGCAGGACGTCGAGAACGAGGTGACCGACGTCGCCGCCGCGGTGCGTGGGCCGGGGCTGAACGTCGGGCAGATCACCGCTGCGACGCTCGCCGGCCGCTACCACGATCTGGGCAAGTGCCATCAGGTGTTCCAGGAGACCCTCCACAAGTCAGGGCAGCGTCCGATCACTGAGCTGCTGGCGAAGTCGCCCGGCGGGAAGGTTCGGCATTCCCGGCCGTACTTCCGCCACGAGCTGGTCAGCGCGTTGATGCTCTCCCACCGATCCTGCCGCTTGCTGGACGGGCAGCCGGAACGCGACCTGATCATCTACCTGGCCGCCGCGCACCACGGAAAGGTCCGCCTCAGCGTGCGATCAATCAGGGAGGAGACCACCGCAACGCCACCGACGGTGCTTGGGGTTGCCGACGGCGATGAGACGCCTCCGGTGTCCCCCGTGCCGGGAGAGTATGTCGGCAAGCTCACGCTGTCGGCGGCGGAGCTTCGGATCGGAGCCGTGGAGGGGGATTCGTGGACGGCCCGGGCGGTGGCGCTGCGGGACCGCCCGGATCTTGGGCCGTTCCGGCTGGCGTTCCTGGAAGCGCTGGTACGGATCGCCGACATGCGGGTCAGCCGTAGGTACCGGGAGGGCGAATGAACCAGATCATGCTGCGCGGGTGCCGGGCTGATGTGCTGGCCGGCTATCTGCAGGCGCTCGGCCTGCTGCGCGTGGTCTCCGCCCAGGCCGATCCGGGGGCGCGGTTGCACTGGCGCGGCGATGTCGCCGTCTTGGACACGATGCTGAGCGAGGAGGACCTGCCGGCCTGGCTGGCTCGCACGTATGTGCCCGCTCCGATCGTCTCGCCGTGGAACTCCGGCTCCGGGTTCGCCGGGAACGGCAAGAGCCGCAGCGCCGAGCAGGCGTTGCAGACCGTACACGATCTTGCTGACGAGCGGTTCCGGCCGCTGCGCAGAGCGATCACGGTCGGCCGGCAGGTGGTGGCCGAGGGCCGACGGCGGGGCTGGGGTGGCAAGAAGGACGAGCTGTGGGACAAAACCCACAAGATCGACGTGGTCCGGCTGTGCCGCAACACGCTGCCCGACGATGCGCTGGCCTGGCTGGATGTGGCGGTCACGCTCACCCTGGATGATCTGGCGTTCAACGCGCTGGCCGGTACGGGAGGTAACTTCGGGCGGCAGGATCTGTCGGCCACCTACTATGACCGGCTGCTGCATCTGATGGGGCCCAAAGCCAAGCCTGCCCAGAGCCGCAGGTGGGCGGAGGCGGCGCTGTTCGGCCGCGAGGACGTGGCCTACCTGCGCGACACCGTCGGCCAGTACGACCCGGGACGCGCGGGCGGCATCCACTCGGCCTCTGATGAGAAAGGCGACGGGTTCGCCAACCCATGGTCGTTCGTCCTGGTGCTGGAGGGGACGCTGCTGTTCGCCAGCGCCGCGGTACGCCGCAACGGGACCAGCAACGCGAGCGAGGCCAAGCCGTTCTTCACCCGCTCGACCCCACTCGGGCACGGCAGCGCCGCCGAGGCCGAGCCAGTTAAAGGCGAGCAATGGGTGCCGCTGTGGGATCAGCCCGCCATGGCTGGCGAGGTGGCCCACCTGATCGGCGAGGGCCGGGCGCAGTGGCGACACCGGCAGGCGACCTCCGGGCTGGAGTTCGCGATGGCGCTGGCCTCACTCGGCGTGGATCGCGGCCTGACCGCGTTCCACCGGTTCGTGATCGCCGAACGGCTCGGGCAGAACCCGCTCGCCATCCACGCCGGAAAGATCACCGTGACACCGCGGCCCGAGGAAGCCTTGTTGCGCGGGCCGTACCGGTGGCTGGAGCAGGTCCGCAGAACAACCCTGCCCAGCGGCATCGCCACCGCGCTGCGCCAGGTGGAACGCGAGGCGTTCGCGGTCGCCGCCGGAGAAGGCCGCACCGCACTGGCCCGGTTCGTTATCGAGTTCGGCCGGTTGCACGAGCTGGTCGGCAAGTCCGGGCGACTGCGCAAGGAGGTCGCCCCGTACACGGCGAACGGACGAGCCGACTGGCTCGCGGCGCTGGATCACACCTCGCGGGAACTGTGGCTGGCCGCCGGGTTCGCCGGGCTTCGCGACACTCCCAAAGCGGCCGGCCCGGGCATCCGGGAGCTGCTGACCAGGGCCGGGAACAAGGGCTGGCAGGACACGCCCGGTTGCGGCGTCGAACTGTACGGCACCACCCTGGTGCGGGCGCTCACCGATGCACACCGGATCAGAGTAATCAAGGCCC
The DNA here is from genome assembly GCF_040656155.1 of Microtetraspora glauca. NCBI lineage: Bacteria > Bacillati > Actinomycetota > Actinomycetes > Streptosporangiales > Streptosporangiaceae > Microtetraspora > Microtetraspora glauca. The sequence continues at coordinate 264,848 of NZ_JBFALK010000013.1, read as the reverse complement.
AGGACGCGGCTCCCGGCGCTGGCGGGGACGAGGCCACCCGAGGTGTGCAGACCGGCTACCTGTACGGCGAGCGGCTCCCGATCGACCTGCTGGCCGCGTTCGCCGCCCGTGATGTCCGGGACGACGTGGTCGCCGACTATCTGCGCGGCCTGCTCGCGCTGGGCTGCGGCCCCGGCACCGACACGTCCTGGCCAAGCCGTGAACGGCACCTGCCGGACTGGACCCTGTCTCTGCTGCTGCCGTTCTTCGGCACTGGCGAGCTGACCGTACGGGTGCCCGATCCACGCAGCGGCGAGCAGCCGCTGAAGACGCTGCGGCTCGCGCCGCGCCCCGGCTGGGTCGCCCGCCTGGCCGCGGGAGGTGTGGACGCCGTGGTCCGGGAGGCGCTGCTGCGGCTGCGCATGGCCGGGCTGCGCCCCCGCGTCTCCCGGCTGCCCGCCTCCCGCGCCGACGGCCCCCGGCTGGCCGCCGCCCTGCTGCTCCCCGTCACCCGGCGCACCCGCGAACGGTCGCTGGCCCGGATCTGCATCGCGGAAACCACTGACCATGCCATCCCCGACACCGAAGGAGTCCCCGCGTGATCCCCCTGGATGAGCCACGCCTGCGCTACACGGCCCACCTGCAGTCCGTGCTGGGCTCCACCTTCCAGCCGACCAGCTTCCCCGACATCGGCGCCGCCAAGTTCTCCCGCGCCCAGGGCGGTGACAGCCTGCTGGTGGAGTCGGTGCAGTCCATGGCCAACCGGCTGGAGGCCACCGCCTGGGACCGCGCCTCCCGCCGCCCGGCCGCCCTGGTCGAGGCCCTGCCGTATGTTCGGGTGCACCGCAGGGACAACCCCGACGAACACCTCACCTCCTCCCGCGAGGAGGCCCACCGGCTCGCCTCGGCGTTCGTCCGCGACTCCACCCTGGACGGGCAGCCGATGCTGGAGGTCATCCGCGACCGGCTCGGCCTGGTCAAGGACACCCCGCTCAACTATCCCGGGATGGCCCGCGCGCTGCTGGAGCTGGACCCGTTCTGTCTGCTGCACGGCGTGTTCTTCAGCCACAAGACGTGGCTTGGCCAGCCCAGGTTCACCCGCGCCGTGTCCGCCGTCATTGAGGCACACGACGTCCGAGAAGTGATCAGCGGCGGACGCAAGGCCGACCACGTACGCCACCAGCTCACCGAAGGCGAAGGCGGAACCAGCGAAGGCTACGGCTCCATCCCCTTCCACCGCATCGAGTGGACCGCCGGCGACATCAAGGCGATGTTCGTCGTGGATGTCGATCTGCTGCGCTCCTACGGCCTGGGAGCGGGCGTGACCGAGCTGCTGACGCTGCTCGCGCTCTGGGAGATCCGCACTCTGCTGTCGCGCGGGCTGCGGCTGCGCACCGCCTGCGACCTTGAGGTGGCCGAGCAGCCGAAGGAACTTCCCGAGCAGGCCGAACTGGAGGCCCGCATAGGCGAACTCATCACCACAGAGGGCGTCGGCGCGGAGGCGATCACCGTGCTGTGGAAGGGCTGACATGCCCGTCGTCTTGGCCATGCACTTCCCCTGGGGCCGCTACCACGCCACCCCCTGGGGACGCTACGTGAACGAGGGCCTGGTGGAGATCCCGCCCTCGCCGTGGCGGCTGCTACGCGCCCTGTACTCCGCCTGGCAACTGCGCGCCCCCGAGCTGGAAGAACGTGTGGTGCACTCCCTACTGAGCGCGCTCGCGGCCCCGCCGTCCTACCGGATCCCGCCGTACCGGATCGGGCATTCCCGCCACTACTACCCCGACAGCAAACACCGCAGTGGATCGGCCAGCACGGACAAGGCCGTCGATGCCTTCGCCGTCCTGGACGGCGATCAGACCATCTACGCCATTTGGCCCATCGACCTCGACCCCGAGCAGCGGGAGGCACTGGCCCGACTGGCCAAGTCCATCCCCTACATCGGTCGGGCCGAGTCCACCTGCGAGGTGCAGGTGTTCGACCAGGTGCCGCCCGAGGTCCGACACCAGTACGCCGAGCCGATCGGCCTGGACGACGATGCCCTCGGCCGCAGCCACCAGCCGACGGAAGTCCTCTGCCCAGAACTGCCGCTCGACCTGGACACGCTGATCCAACGCCCAGTCGACGTCCGCGCCGCCAAACTTCTCTACCCCAGCAGCACGCGGAAGATCACCTACGCGGTACCCGCGCCGTCTCAGCCGCTCCAGGCGGTCACACAGACGGACTCGGCAGTCACCGTGGTACGGCTGACTATCAGCGGAATCCGGCAACCCCGCCTCGCCCACGCGGTTCCGCTGATGGACGCGCTACGCGGTGGATGCATCAAGATCCTCACCCGGCAGGGCAGCGCATTCGACAGCCTGCTGGCCGGGAAGTCCGCCGACGGCAGGCCACTCGCCGACGCGCACCGGCACGGCCACTTCCTGCCCTACGACTCCGATGGGGATGGGCGCATCGACGAGATCGTCATCTGGGCGCCGGGCGGCCTGACCGCACGCGAGGTCGAGGTGCTGGACATTCTCGGCCGGCGCAGCGTCGGCGTACCGGACGGGGTGACAGGGCCACGCGACCTACGGGTCCTTCTCACCGCCTCCGGAGGCGACGACCTGCTCCCGGAGGAGTGGACCCGTCTCGCCCGCCGTTGGCGGTCCGTTACTCCGTTCGTGCCGTCCCGCCACCGCAAGCGCAGTAAGAGCCCTGAGGGTTACCTGCACGAGGAGGTGGTACGCGAACTGGGCTATCGCGACGGGTCGGCCGACGGTATGAGCGTCGTGGAGAGGTTCAACCCGGCGTTCGTCGGATTCATCCGTCGCAGATGGCGCGACAAGAAGGCCACCGGGTCACGCAGCGGTCACGCGATTGAGCTGGAGTTCCCCGAACCGCTCAGTGGCCCGATCGCGCTCGGACACCTCTCCCATTTCGGCCTGGGTCTTTTCGAAGCGATCGACTGACTGGCCAGGCCGGGCTGCTTGACAACTGCATACCGCTGCTCTGCCCCCGAGCCGTGTTCTGTGACCGTGCCGAAGTGGTTCGGAACCTCAAGCTCTCATGGTTTCCCTGAGAGGTTCCGAACCACAAACGATCCGTTTCGGGCATAAATCGCCCTGTGGTGGTGTGTCATGGCGCATACCTTCAGTTATTTCCGCAGCTTGCGAAGCGTTTCACCTCCGCTTCGGCGAGGGTCTCCATTGCGGCGGTGAGCAGTGGTTCCAAGACGGGGCGCACCCGTCGTTTCACCCCCGCTTCGGCGAGGGTCTCCATTGTGGCCTGATCAAGGGCCCGTCCGGTCGTCGCTAGCGCCGGAGTTTCACCCCCGCTTCGGCGAGGGTCTCCATTGCGGCCTGCTGATGGTGAACTCACCGGTGGACGTGTCGTGCTGTTTCACCCCCGCTTCGGCGAGGGTCTCCATTGCGGCCCGGAGTTAGCCGCTCCGGAGGTGGACGAGCCACCGTTTCACCCCCGCTTCGGCGAGGGTCTCCATTGCAGCTTGCCGATGACGTCGAAGACGACGCCCAGGGTGCAGGTTTCACCCCCGCTTCGGCGAGGGTCTCCATTGCGGCGCGACTTCCTTCGCGATCTGCGTCATCAGCTTCACGGTGTTTCACCCCCGCTTCGGTGGGGTCTCCATTGCGGCACCCTGGCCGCGTCCATCGGCGCCGGGGCCTGACCGTTTCACCCCCGCTTCGGCGAGGGTCTCCATTGCAGCGCGCCCGCGTCCAGGTCGGAGAACGCCAGGGACGTCGGTTTCACCCCCGCTTCAGCGCGGGTCTCCATTGCGGCACAGTTAATCACACGGACGGACGATGGAGATACGTATGGTTTCACCCCCGCTTCAGCGCGGGTCTCCATTGCGGCATCATCCGGGCGAGGCTGGTCGCGGCCTCCTCCGAGTTTCACCCCCGCTTCGGCGAGGGTCTCCATTGCGGCCACACCTTGACGATGCCGTTGTTCCAGACCGTCGAGAGTTCCACTCCCGCTTCGGCGAGAGTCTCCATTGCGGCAAAATGACCAGAGGTGTATGAGCGGCTGGCCGAGGCGAATCCGGTCGCCTAACTGCCCGCCCTCGCCTCTTCGATAAACAATCTGTCGGGCAGGTGGCTGAGGTGGGGCGTCGGGAGACCAACCCAGACGCCTACCTACCTGACCTGGCCAGAAGCAGTCTCGTCAAGGGAGTGATGCTGACCGAAACTGCGATGGGCTTGATTCGGTTTGACGGACACCCGAGATCAGGGGTTCACCCCGGAAGGATGTCCGTCATGGAGAACATGAGGAAGAAGCCCCGTCCTCGACGCTCGTTCACCCCCGAGTTCAAAGCCGAGATCGTCGAGCTGTGCCAGCGCGGGGACCGCTCGGTCGGCCAGGTCGCCAAAGACTTCGATCTCACCGAGACCGCCGTACGAGATTGGGTCCGCCAAGCCGAGGTCGATGACGGTCGGCGTGACGGCCTGACCAGCAGCGAACGGGAAGAGCTGGCCGCGCTGCGGCGAGAGAACCGCAGACTGCGCGAGGACGTCGACATCCTCAAGCGAGCCACGGCTTTCTTCGTGCGGGAGACCCGGTGAACGTGCACCCGTTCATCGAGGCGGAGAAGCAGGGCGGCCACAACGTCAAACGGGCGTGTGAGCTGCTGGAAGTCTCCCGTGCCGCCTTCTACGCCCGCCGCCGGGCACTTCCCGGTCCCCGCGCGGTCGCGGATGCGGCGCTCACCGAGCGCATCACCGAGGTCCACCGCCACTCCCGCGGCACCTACGGCGCGCCCCGCATCCACGCCGTCCTGCACGGCGAGGGCCGGCGGTGCGGCCGTCGGCGGGTGGCCCGGCTCATGCGCCAGGCCAGCCTGGAAGGCCGTCACCGACGCCGCCGCCCACTGACCACGATCCCCGACCCCGCCGCCGATGGACAGCCCGACCTCATCGGGCGGGACTTCCAGCCCGATCCGGCCGCACTCGACACCCGCTGGTGCGGCGACATCACCTACATCCCCACCGGCGAGGGCTGGCTGTATCTGGCCACGGTCATCGACATCGCCTCGCGCCGCGTGGTCGGCTGGGCCACCGCCGACCACCTACGCACCGAACTGGTTGCCGACGCCCTGCGGGCCGCGTGCCGGCAACGGCGCCCGCAAGGAGAGGTGATCTTTCACTCGGACCGCGGCTGTCAATACACCAGCGGCTCCTACGCCCAGCTTGCCCGGGAGTTGGGGGTGCGGCTCTCGGTCGGGCGCAGGGGGCAGTGCTGGGACAACGCGCTGGCCGAGTCGTTCTTCGCGACGTTGAAGGGAGAACTGCTGGACGGGCAGGTCTGGCCGACCCGGGCTGCCGCCCACAGTTCGATCTTCGAGTTCATCGAGAGCTGGTACAACCTGCACCGGATCCACAGCAGCCTTGGTTACCGTAGTCCCGCCGCCTACGAGGCCCTCGCGGCCTGATCCACCACATCAGCGGTGTCCGTCAAACCGGAGCAACCCCACGATCACAGACGAAGCGATCTGGTCGATCCTGCGAGGACTCGGCATCGCCCTAGAAAGGGGAGCTTCCCGATCTCGTCAATGCTGGCGCCTCAGCCCATCGAAGGGCGTGTCAGCAGAACCCGTCACAGACCACGAAAGCATGGCGACGTGCCACCTCGACCGAACCTCCAGATTGGATGTCGCAATGATCATCTAGATGATGCCGGAGGTTGTGGTCATCTCCTCGTCGGGCAGGCGTAGCCGAGCCGGGCCGGACGCCTGGGGTCAAGACGTCGTTCGCGTGTACATTCCTCCCGGTGACCTTCCGCGCCTGCTGGTTGGCCTACCCGCACTCGACGGCTTGACCTTGGGCGGCCGGTCTGGCATCCCTTCGGGTGACCGACGAGGAGATGACCGCCCGGCCACCCGCACCCTTTCCGGCTCATCTCCGAGGAGGGTCGGGGGTGCAGGGGGCGGAGCCCCTTGCGGTTCTTCCCAGTTTCCGTGAAGGCCGAGCCGCCTCGCCCTGGTCGTCGTTCTCGTTCCGATGGGTTTCGCTTGTCTACGGTGTCTATCTCGGCGTTCCTGGAGCGCGCGGGCGGCGACGGCCGGGACCGGCCGAAGAGCCGCATGCCCGGCCGGCTGGCCGACCGGCGCGCGTGCGGGCCGCCGCAGGCGGGCCGCTTTAATAACGAGAAGAAAAGTTGCTTTCGATCTTGGGTGGATCGACATTGACGTGAAGCCTGTGTCGTGTCCCACCTGATGCTCGACATGATCCTCAAGAGGCGTTGCGGAGGCCCTCACGGTCCGCGATAAGGGCGCACATCGCGGCAGATCAGTGCGCGTCAAACTCGAGCCGGTGACCTGTCAGGATCGAGCCCATGGCGGTCGTGTGGTCCAGTGTGACGACCGACTGCCTCGACCCCGAACGGGTGGCAGGATTCTGGAGCGCCTTTGCTCGGTTGCGGGCCCGGACCATCTCAAAGAGGCTGGGTCTACCTCGGCGAACGTGACGCCCCACAGCCGCGACTGGCTTTCCAGCCGGTATCCGAGCTCGCAGTTTGGCTTTGCTTGCCGATCCGCCGATCGCGCCCCGTGAAGCTGTTGTCGCAGCCTACGTATGCGTCGCAGGCGCACTCACGAGTCCACCCGCGCTGACCAGACAGGATGCGCTCCCGAGGCTTCACGCCATCGGCAGGTCCGAAGCGCTCTCTAGCGTCGGCAGAGAATCGCTGACCCTCTTGACGTGCGGTTGTGGCTACCGTGGTGACTACAGCTACGACAGCCGTGTCATCGTCGTGGCAACACCCGTGTGATCGGAACGCCCGTGATGATCGACTACAACGTCAGCGACCACTGGTCCGATGACGATCCCGATTGGCCGAAGTCCCTGGTCTCCTCGCTCGACCGCCGTCACGGCCTCAGCAGCGTTCTGCCGCTCACGGTCATCGTCGAGGAGATCGCCGAGTGGGTCGAGCTTGCCAGCGGCACCGACGCGTGGAAGAAGCCCGCCAACCGCTCCTCTCTCCGGTTAGACCTCGACGAGTCGGTAGGCGCGGTTGGCGCAACACTCAGCAATCACATCGCAGGGAAGCTCGCCGCATTTCGAGCAGCCCTATTGCAGCTCTCCACGAGCCCCTCGGCGGTGCTCGCCCAGCCGCCCGGCACTCGTACTGACGCGGCCTGGACAAACCTGCTCTCCACCGCGCGCGAGCTTCTCGAAGAGCTCGACTCGGACGATGCGGCACGCGCCAGCTGGGACGATCTGGTCGCGACCGCGCAGGATCGGACCCTGGCGCGGCGAGAGTATCGCCCTATCGCTGAGCTTCTGTTCGAGCAGCTGCAGCGGCGGGGTCTCAGCGCGGAGGGAGCCTTCCGCGATCTCGTGTCGATCGTGGCCTTCGGCCGCGACCCTAACGATATCCCCATCGGCGAGAAGGACGTGCCCCTCGATCAGCGGCTGATGAACGCGCGCACCTTCGTCGGCACACCCGCCCAGGTCGAACCGATCGTCGTCTGGTTGGGCTACCAAGGACGTATTCATCTTCATCTCTCTGCCGGGCGTGTGTCCTTCCTCGACGCGCATTGGGCCGTTCCGAACGCTGAGCCTGGCAGGCAGGACTTCGCCCACAAGGCAGAGCTCTCGGAGCTGGTCCGGGACGGCCTTATGTTCAAGGTTGCGAAGATGGTCGACGAGGAGTCCGACGTCGACATCCTTGTGCGCGTCGACCTCGGCAACACGACGGCTGCTGGTGCAGTCTTGCGCGCCGTCGACATCGTGGACACCATCCTGAATGTGTCGATACACAACGCTGGCGGGATCCGTCCGCGGCTAGCTCAGCACGCCGTCATTCGCTCGGGGAAACCCGGCTCCGCCGGCTTCTTGGCCGTTTGGCGTGAGACCGGTTTTCCCGACGACTACTACGGAGCTGGGATTACCGCTGAGGCGATCGAACAACATGGACCGCGGATCGCCGAGGCACTTGCCCGAGCAGAACTCCCCAGGTTCCTGGCTGCGGCCATCGAAGTGCAGACAACAGCCGATCACCCTTTCAGCCGCGATATGGCGCTGCGGAAGCCGTCGGAAGCCGACATCAGCAGCGTGATCCCACTCTCGGACCGAGTGGCGCAGCACATCGCTGCACACGCGGCCATGGACCCGAACGATCTCTTCGCACTGCTCGGGGAGCGCTGGCCGCATGCCCGATGGCTCACGGATCTTCGGCGCGCAGCGGGGATGTGCCTACTCGGCGGTGGTCGGCGCGATGAGTTGCTCACCGAGCTCACGAGTGAATGGCTTTCCAGCCGACCGAAGCAGCCGTGGATCCTGCTTCTTGCCGATCGAGCCGATGACTTCCTGTCGCTGTGCCGCCTTGAGCATGAGCGCGCCTGGATCGCGCGGATGTTCACGAGCGTTGGCGATCACGCCACCTACAGCACCCTCATCCATGAGTACACGGCCGAGGGCGAAGTGCTCGAAGCGCGCCGCCGCCGCGTTCGCAACGCATTGGTCCACGGAAACCCCGCGAGCTTCACGGTGGTGCAGTCCGTCCGTGAGTTTGCCGACTTCCTCGGCGGCAGCGCTCTCAACCGTGGTCTCGAGTCTTTCGTCGAAGGCACACCACCCGCCGCAGCTCTGGCGATCAGAACGGACGAGTTCGTCGCAATGCAGGATGGCCAGGATGCCGCAAGCTTCTGGCGTGCGCGGATCGCTGCACAGAATCATTCAGGCGCGGCGTATGGCACCGGGCCGTGATCATTTTTCACTGACGGTTTCGCGTCCCTAACTCCCCCGTGATCGCAGAATTTCGATGCGGAGGAGCGCGCTCTTCTCGGCATGTGAGTGCGCCCACGGCCGCTCAGGTGCCACCGACTGTAACCAGGACGACTGAGCAACCAAGGCCGGCTGTCGTGCATGTGCTGGGACGGATCCGTCAAGCATGTGGTGGGACTAGACACTTGGGTGGATCGGCTTAGGTCCTGCTCTCGACTGGCTCTGCGGTTATCCAGACACGTTCGAGGCTGGCGAGGTAGACCGCTGCGGTGCCCTCGTCCTCGGTGACTCGCACGTGGATGACCGGGGCCTGTGCGGCTGGGGTGCCGTAGGCGTGGATGTTGACGAGAAGATCGTCGTCGGCGCGGTAGATCGAGTTGTAGAGCACGGTTCGATGTAGCCGGATCTCGACCCCTTCGATGTCCTGGAGCTGGCGATAGAGCGCAACAGCGTTTCTGATCCTGGCTGCCATGACGTCGGGGCCGATCCCCTCGTCTTGCCCTCGGGCGGCTACCTCGGGGCTGTCTGGATCGCCGAGCAGGATCCGGACCTGGACGCCTGCGCGAGCTCGCTCGCCCAGCAAGCGAACCATGCCCGCGTCCTCGGCGAGGAACAGGCCGCTGTAGGTCAGGATGTCGATCCTCTTCTCAGCTCTCGCGAAGAGCCGCTGCCAGACGGAGTGCGGCACGGCCCAGCGGTGCGGATAGACCGCTCGCACGTCGTCGGAGATCGGCCGGCCTGACGCGACTTCGGGCCATAGCTCAGCCTCGTCGACCTGGAGGAGATCGGCGAGGGCCCAGCGGTGGCGTGGGTAGGGGGTGCGGCCTTTCAGCCAGCGGTTCACGGTCTTGGGGTCGACGGCGAGAGCGGCGGCGACGTCGACGGCCTGGAGCCTGGCGGCGGCGAGGGCGCGGCGAAGGTTCTCACTCATGGGGGCGTGCCTCCTGAGAGATCGGCTCTGCGCGCGACGCTAACACGAGACGTCCCTAGACGTCCCCTAGTCGTGGTGTAGAGATTCCGGACCGTGACGGAAGCTCATCGGCAGGGAAGCGGCCACAGCCACCCATCTCCAAGCCGAAGGAGCGTCACCCATCGTGAACGTGATCAAGATTCAGCAGCGCGCCTACCAGCAACAGCTGTTAGAGGAGCTGCGCGCCGAACTCAAGCGGAGGGGCATCGTCACGGTCCTGCTCGTCGACCAGAACGGACGCCCCGCGCTGGACGTGCCGGACAGCCGATTTCGCCCCCGCCGGGTCTTCGTCCACCTGGCGTTCCTGTGGTTCTACTGGGGCGACCAAAGCGACGAGCGGGTGTCATGCCTGCGCCTTGCGCCGGCGGCCGATCGGATCGAGCAGGCCGCGCAAGAGGGCTGGCGCGAGGGGGAACAGGGTGAGATCGGCTTCGACCTGGACAAGGTCATCGGTGCGCACTCCTGACCGGCCCGCAAAGCCGCTGACCGGCTGGCGCGTCTACGCCCAGATCGCCGAACGGCTTCGCCACCGCATCACCTCCGGCGAGTACGCGCCCGGCTCGACACTGCCGTCAGAGGCGGTCCTGTCGGCAGAGTTCTACGTGGCGCGGAACACGGTCCGTCGGGCGTTGACGGCCCTGGAGGAGGGCGGGTTGATCCTCACGGTCCCGTCCAAGGGACGGATCGTACGGCCTGCCGCTCAGGAGGCCGAGGTCTCGTATCGCTATCAGGAGATCGCGAAGAGCTTGCGCGGCCGGATCGAGCGGGGCGAACTCGGGCCGGGCGACGCCCTTCCCAGTGAGGCCGAACTTCGCTGGCTGTTCTCCGCGGCCCGGAGCACGGTCCGGCAGGCGTTCGCGGAGTTGGAGAGCGAGGGGCTGATCGTGTCCCGGCATGGCAAGGGCCGGTTCGTGCGCTCCTCGCAGTGACGTTCAGGGTGAGACGTCCTAGGACGTCTCACCGGACGCTCTAGGCGTGTTCGGGGGTTTGGTGCCTATTGTCGGGGGCGTGACACAAGCTGAGTGGGCGCGCGACCTGGCCAGACAGCTTCTTGAGAAGCCGCTTCCTCGGCGGTGGGCGCATACGCAGGGCGTCGCCGCGCGGGCGGCCTCGCTGGCTCCGATCCTCGGCGACGACGCCGACACTCTGACCGCCGCCGCGTGCCTGCACGACATCGGTTACTCGCCGGAACTGGTCGACACCGGGTTTCACCCCCTCGATGGGGCGCGCTACCTCCGCGACGTGGCCCAGGCCGACGCGACGCTCTATCGCCTGGTAGCGCATCACTCCTGCGCCGTGAACGAGGCGACCGAACGCGGCCTGTTCGACGTCTTGAACAAGGAGTTCATGCCGGAGCGGCCGGACCTGATGGACGCGCTCACCTATTGCGACATGACAACCGGCCCCGACGGACGACACCTCGACGTCACAGAACGACTCGCCGAGATCCATTCCCGCTACGGCCCCGAGCACCTGGTCAGCCGCTCGATCACTGCGTCAACGCCGTGCATCCTGGCTGCCGTTCGAGCAATTCAGAAACAGATCACGCGAGTCTGACCGTCCCAATCACGGTTCACCGAACGCTTTGCGGATCTTGGCAGCACCGTACTGTCCGGGAAAGTTGCACACCGGGCAGGCGCATGGTGGCGATCCGTGGGCGCCGGGCATGTACCGCCAGCCCGTCACCTGGTTCACGCTCCGCACCCGATGGATCTCCTTCGCGCTCACTGGGCGAGGGAGGAACAGCTCGTATCCCCGGGCGTCCTGCTGCTCGGCCACCAGGGCGGCGGCTTCAGCGCTGCTGAGCTGAAGAGGAGTGCGGTTGTAGTGCCCGACCAATACCGGCTCGTCATCTGGCACACGGAAATGCACGGCAATCATGGCCCTCTGACCACCTCGCCGTAGCTCCCGCACCCACTGATAGGTGATCTGGTAGGACGGCAGAACCGGCAGGCAATAGACGCCAGTCATGCCACCATGTCCGATGCTGTCCGCGCGGATTCCGGCGCGTCGCACCGAGCGGACGTTCTTGGCTGCGGTGACGTGCACCAGCAAGGTCACGCGGCTGCCTCTCTCCTCATGCCTGTCTCAGCCAATGCGCGGCAAGCCGGTTCCGGCAAGGTAATGGCCGATACGCAGACGCATTGACCGGTCCATCGAAAGTGCTTCGACCTCGTCACGGGGCACCCAGCGGACTTCGCGGGACTCGTCGCTCGGAGTCGGCTCGCCATCCACGCCTCGGGCCGTGAGCACGATCGAGAACTCCTGCCGGGCCTCGCCATCGCTGGTGTAGAGGATCACGTGCTTGGGGTCGGTGTAGGTGCCGACCAGGCCGGTGATCTCGCAAAAGATCCCGGTCTCTTCGAGGGTCTCCCGCATAGCGGCCTGCGGCAGGGACTCGCCCAGGTCGATCGCGCCGCCGGGGACAGCCCAGTTGCCGTTGTCGCTGCGGCGAATCATCAGGATGTCCCCCGCGTCGTTGGTGACCACGACGTTGACGGACGGGACGAGGCTGTTCGGTTTCGGGGCCTGGGGGTCGTCGTAGAAGTCGATCCGGCGCGCCATGGTCAGGACTCTACCGGTGTGGCCTGGTCCCACACCCGCTCGAAACTCTCGGCATACGTGGCGACCATGCCGCCGCCGAGGACCTTACGCAGGTGCAGGACGGGCGCGTTGCCCGCGGGCGTGCCGTATGCATGGGTGTTGACGAGAAGCTGATCGTCTCCGCGGTAGATCGAGTTGTACAGCACAGTGCGGTGTAGCCGGATCTCCACCCCGGCGAGCCTGCGGATCGGCTGGTAGAGCACAAGGGCGTTGCGAATCTTGGCGGCCATGCCGCCGTCTATGCCCTCGTCCGCGCCCCGTTGCGCGACCTCGGGGCTATCGGGGTCGCCGAGCAGAATCCGCACCCGTACCCCGGCGCCGGCCTTCTCGCCGAGCATCCGCACAATGCCCGCGTCGTCGGCGAGGAACAGGCCGCTGTAGACGAGCACGCCGATCTCACTTTGCGCCTGGGCGAACAGACGTCCCCACGCGTCCCTGGGTACGGCCCAGCGGTGCGGGTAGACGGTGACGATCTCACTCTCCGACGCCGACGCCACCTGTTCCCGGGTCAGAGCCTCCGGCCACAGGTAACTCTCGTCCATCCCCAGGTGCGTAGCCACTGCATACCGGTGCTTTCGGTACGGTGCGCGGCCTTTGGTGACCCACCGCTCGACCGTCTTGGGGTCCACCTCGATGGCGGTCGCCAGATCGGCGATGCTCACCCCACGTTCCAGAAGTGCCGCACGTAACCGCTCGTTCGCCATCTCACCTGCCACGTTCGAGGACGTCCAGGGACCTGGCAATCGTAGACGGGACGTCTTGAACATGTCCCGTCGTGTAGTGATCTCGTCCTGCCCTTTCGCCGCAATCTCGGTGTCACAACGCAGCACCGACCGCGACGAAAGGAGACGTGATCATGACAACCACCACGATCAACCCGCCCGAGGAGACCCCCGGCTGCGACTGCGGCGCACTCCTGGAGCAGGGGCAGATCCGCTGCCGTAAGTGCCTGGCCCGCGACCGGTGGACCCGCCGTCAGACAGCCCGGCGCAGGGAGAACAAGCGGCGCGGCTTCACCCGGCGTCCCCCGCGCGGCCCGATCGGCTTCGCGCAGGCTGGGGTGATCTGGTCGTGAGCACCCTGCCCCTGATCCTGGCGCTTCTGCTGTCTGGCGGCGCGGGCGCTGGCTACGTGACGGTCCTGATCGGTATCCGGCGCGAGGACAAGGCGATGAGCCTCGGCACTCCCCCGGACGGGCGGGCGGCGTCGCTGGCCCGCCGAGTGACCGGCTGCCACACGCGCGGCGGCTCTACTTCGGGGATCTCCTGGACTCAGCCAGCGTCGACTCGACCCGGGCGAGACGTTCCGACAAGTCCCGTACGGCGGTGCGTAGCTCGATGACCTCGCTCGCCAGATCTGTCGCCGGCCTTTCCTCGGGCTGCTCGTCCTCCCGGACGAAGACGCCCTTGCCCTGCTGGCCGATGACCAGGCCCTCGTTCCGCAGGATCCCGACGGCCATCTTCACGATGCTCAGCGAGGCGTCGTACTGCTCGGCGAGCTGGGTGGTCGACGGCAGCGGCGCGCCGGGCGCGAGAGCCCCGCCGCGGATCTGTTCGCGCAGATCGTCGGCGATCTGGAGGTAACCCGGTCGTCCCGTCTTCTTGACCATCGCTCCTATCTCAGCACAGGAGAACGACCAAGCCAACCGAGAGAACATTGACAACCAGGCCAACTAGGTTAACTATGTTGGACTACGAGCCTTAAGGAGGTCTCCACCATGCGCGCCATCCCGATCCCGGTCGACACGGCCAAGCTCACCTTCACCTGCGTCAAGGACCCGCGCCCGCGCCTGCTCAACCAGCACACCGGCGAGGTCAAGACCGACAAGAACGGCCAGACCGTCTACGAGGTCGTCACCTCCGTCGAAGACGACTTCGGCCGCATTGAACTCGTCAAGATCGGCATCTCCGGGGAGCCCCCGGTCACGCGTGGGCAGCAGATCAACCCCGTCGGGCTGATCGGCTACCCCTGGGAGCAGACCCGCGACGGCGAGGTGAGGTGGGGCATCGCCTACCGCGCCTCCGCGCTGCTCCCTGCCGAGGAGGGCGCCAATGCCTGACACGCTCGCCCAGACGCTCGGAGTCCTGGCCGCCCTGATGGCCGGGCTCTGGGCCTGGCAGCGCTTCCACTACCACTCGTACTGGCTACTCATCGGCTTCCCGCTCGTCGCGCTGACCGTACGGGCAACCTGGCGGAAAGTCGCCCTCGGCTGCGGGCTAACCAAGAAGCGGCAACGCTGGTGGTTCACCACCGTCCCTGGCGCGATCGCCTCGACCGGGATCGTGAAGGTGCGGCGGCGCTTCCAGCGGGTCGCGGTCGACACCAAGCCGTGGATGTGGCTGCCTCGCCCGACCCGGCACGGCTGGCGGGTCACCCTGTGGACGCTTGAGGGCCAGATCCCGGCCGACTACGCCCAAGCGGCAGAGCGGCTCGCGCACTCCTGGGGCGTCCACGCGGTCCGCGTCTCCTCACCACGTCCCGGGCGGGTCGTCCTGGCCGCGACCATGCGCGATCCGCTGGTGCGGGTCGATCACATCCCGCGCTCGGGGGAGTTGCTCAAGGTTTCGGTGGGGCGACTAGAGACCGGCGGCCTCTGGTCGATCGACTTCCGTACCGTCCCGCACTGGATCAACGCGGGCGCGACGCAGTCCGGCAAGTCGAACCTCGCGAACGCGCTGATCGTCGGGCTCGCCCCGCAACCGGTCGCGCTGGTCGGCTTCGATCTCAAGGGCGGCGTGGAGTTCACCCCGTACGCCCCGCGCCTGTCGGCGCTGGCCACCACGCGCGGGGAGTCGGTCGGGCTGCTGGATGACCTGGTCGCGCTGATGGTCGACCGGATGGGTCTATGCCGTACTGCTGGCGCGCGGAACATCTGGCAGCTTCCGCCGGGGGTGCGGCCGGTGCCCGTTGTGGTCCTGGTCGACGAGCTGGCCGAGCTGTATCTGATGGCCGACAAGTCCGAGAAAGACGAGGTCGCGCGTACGTCCACGGCGCTGCTGCGGGTGGGCCAGCTCGGGCGGGCGTTCGGCATCTATCTGTTCCTGTCCGGTCAGCGGATCGGCTCCGACCTCGGCCCCGGCGTCACGGCACTGCGGGCGCAGTGCTCGGGCCGGATCTGCCACCGGGTCAACGACCCGGAGACGGCCACGATGACGCTGGGCGACCTCGACCCGGCGGCCCTCGTCTCCGCGCGGGCGATACCCGCCGAGACACCAGGCGTCGCGATCGTCGCCTCTCAGGACGGCCAGTGGTACCGCGCCCGGTCCTTCTACGTCTCCGAGCACGCCGCCGAGTACGCGGCGCGCACCTGGTCCCACCTGGCTCCGGAGTGGGCCGAGGTCATCCGGCCCGGCCACTCCTCCGGGCTGGATGAGGCCGACCTGTCCGAACTCCTCACCGCCTGAAACCGGATCACCTGAACCGACAGAAAGGGGGTAACGATGCGACGCCTCGCCTCATGGCTGCTCGACTCCGGGCCGGTCCTGATCCTGGCCGCTATCGCGGGTGCCGGATCGTTCACCCACATCCGCGACACGGCCACCGATCACGGGCAAACCGGCTGGATGTCCTGGGCGGTGGCCGTCTGTGTCGACCTCACGTGTGTGATGGCGGCTCGGGAGCGTCAGCGGGACAAGAAGACCGGCCGCCTGCGGCAGGGCTGGGCGTCGTGGCCGACGCTCGTCCTGGTCGCCGGGATCGTCCTGTCCCTGGCCGCCAACCTCCACCAGGCCGAGCCGACCGTGTGGGGCTGGCTCACCGCCGCGACTCCGGCGGGCGCGTTCCTCATCGCGGTCTCGATGTTGGAGCGCCGTGCCTCCGGCCCTCGTCCTGAACCGTCCTCGGCCACCGTCCCGGCGTCCTCACTGGTCATGGCCTCTCCGTCCGCATCGCCGGCCCTTGCACCGTCCACCGCTCCGGCATCGTCCTCGACCGTCCCGGGCTCGTCCCCGATGGCCGCTGGGTCGTCCGCCGTACCGGTGTCCGTCCCTGCCGACGAGGACGGCGCTCCGGAACCGTCCCCGGCGCTCGTCGACTACGCCCGGCGAGTGGCCGACGAACACCACGCCAAGCATGGCAAGCCGATCACCCGCGATCTGCTCCGCGCCCGCCTGGGCGTGTCCAATCAACTCGCCTCAGACCTGCTCCGCACCCTGCGAACCGCGTCCGAACCCGCCTGACTGAAAGGAGAACCGACCATGCGAATCCGCCTCGACGGCACCCGCGCCGAGATCGCCGACGCCCTGTTCCGGCTGCGCCAGACGTTCACCGTCTCCGGCGTCTCCCGCGCCTACCTCGACCGGACCCGGCCGCATCACTGGCGGGTCTTCGTCTCCACCACACCCCGCGAAAGGAGGTGACCCGCGTGAACGACACCGAGCAGGCTCCCGCCCCGGAGACCACGGAGATCACGCCTCTGCGCTGGCAGTGCTGCCACTGCGGCGGGGGCGGCCTCGACTCCTACGGCGACACCTGCCGCCACTGTGACGGGCTCGGCTTCTGCTGACCGTCAGCGCCCCCGGCCTGGCCGTACATCCGCCAAGACATGCGCCAGGTCGGGGGCCGTCCCTCCACCCGCAACGAGTGAAAGGAGGTCTCCATCTTGCCCGCATCTCTCACCAATGCGCACGCGATCCGCGGGGCTATCGCCCGGCTCGATGACCCGAACTACTCCCGGTGGGAAGCCCAGATCCGCCGCGCGGGCGGCTGCCGACAGCCGATCCACCTTCGCGGCCGAGTCGAGCACTGGGACACCGCCACCGGCGAACTCCTCCACCGCTACAGCACCCGGACCGAACCCGACGGCGTCTTTCGTGTCCCGTGCAAGACCCGCCGCGCCTCGCGCTGCCCGTCCTGCGCCGAGACCTACCGGGCCGACACCTACCACCTGATCCGCGCGGGCCTCGTCGGCGGCAAAGGCGTTCCCGAGTCAGTGACCGGTCACCCGTGCCTGTTCGTCACGCTCACCGCGCCGTCCTTCGGTCTCGTCCACACCCGACGTGAGAAGAACGGCAAGATCCTCCCGTGCCACGCCCGCCGCAACGCTCAGAAGTGTCCCCATGGGCGGGTCCTGTCCTGCACCGCCCGGCATGGAGCCGATGAGGATTGCCTCGGCGAACCGCTCTGCCCGGACTGCTACGACTACGCGGGCTCGGTGATGTTCAACGCCACAGCTCCGCTGCTGTGGAAGCGGTTCGCTGAGGCGCTTCGCCGGCACCTGGCCAAGAGCGGCGGTCTCACCCTCGCCGAGATGCGCGCCCAGCTCGTCGTGTCCTTCGCCAAGGTCGCCGAATACCAGCGGCGCGGCGTCGTCCACTTCCATGCCGTGATTCGGCTCGACGGACCGGACGGGCCGACTTCGACGCCTCCCGCCTGGACGACCCTGGCCCTACTGGCTCAAGCCGTACATCACGCGGCTTCGGCGATCACGGCTACGGTCCCAGCGATCGATGGTCAGACGGCGCAGGTCCTGCGCTGGGGCCACCAGGTCGACGCCCGCCCCATCACCCTCGACGGCGAATTGACCGAACAAGCCGTCGCGGGCTACATCGCCAAGTACGCCACCAAGGCCGCCGAATGCGTCGGCACACTCGACCGGCGCGTCTTCCCCACCGAGGACCTGGCCGTCCTGCCCGTACGCGAACACGCCCGACGGCTCATCGCCGAATGCCTACGCCTGGGCGCCCTGGATGACCTTGCTGGCCTCCGGCTGACCCAATGGGCTCACATGCTCGGCTTCCGCGGCCACTTCTCCACCCGATCACGCCACTACTCCACCACCCTCAGCGACATCAGGGCCGACCGCGCCGAACACGCCATCGACCAGGACATCACCACCGGCCGCCTTCCCCTCTTCGAGGAAGACACCGTCCTCGTGATCTCCGAGTGGCAATACGTCGGCCGCGGCTTCACCCCCGGTGACGCCCTCCTCGCCGCCTCGTTGACCGGCACGGCCTTACCCCCGGCCATAGCGGTCTTCGGAGGTGATGCCTGATGACGCGCAATGACAAGCTCCTCACCCTGCCGGAGGTACTCGACGAACTCGGCGGCGTCTCCCGCCGGACCTTCTACCGCTGGCGCGAACTGGGCCACGCGCCCAAGTGCATCAAGCTCCCGAACGGCGAACTTCGCGTGTGGCGAAGCGACTTCGCGACTTGGCTGGAAACCCTCCGGGAGGTCGTGTGAACACCTCCTATGACGTGAAGCTCTGGGACATCCGGCAGAACCGGACCAGCAAAGCCCCGTCATACATCGTGCGATGGAAGGTGGGGCCCAAAGAGAAGTCCAAGGCTTTCCGGACCAAGGCTCTCGCCGACAGCTTCCTCTTCGACCTGCGCCAGGCCGCCAAGCGCGGTGAGGTCTTCGACTTGGAAACTGGTCTCCCCGTCTCCATGGTCAAGGTCAAGCAGGCAGTCACATGGTTCGCCTTCGTCCTGGCCTACATCGATATGAAGTGGCCTCACGCGGCGGCCAAGACGCGCGACAGCCTGACCGATGCTCTCGCGACCGTGACCCCCGCACTCGTCGACGAAGACGCGCCCGACAAGCCGGATCAGCTCATCCTCCGGGAAGCACTCCGGCAGTACGTTCTCCCCCCGGCCTCACGGCAACTGGCGCGCCCGGCTGATATCGCGGCAGCCGTCGCGTGGCTCAAACGTCACTCGCTAGCCGTGGCCGACCTGGCGAAGGTCCGCAACGTACGGCTCGGCCTCGACGCGCTGACGCTCCGGCTCGACGGCGGTGCAGCTGCGGCGACGACGATCACTCGGAAACGCTCGGTCTTCTACAACGTCCTTCAGTACGCCGTAGACCTGGAAGAGCTGTCCTCGAATCCCATCGACAAGGTCAAGGCGTGGAAACCTCCGAAGGTTCGCGAGGCCGTGGACCGGCGGGTAGTCGTCAACCCCGTTCAGGCTCGGGAACTGCTCGCCGCGGTGACCTACGCGGGCCGTGTAACCCGCGGCCGGCACCTTCGAGCCTTCTTCGCCTGCCTCTACTTCGCGGGCCTTCGCCCGGCCGAAGCGCTCGGCCTCCGTAAGCAGGACTGCCACCTTCCGGAGTCCGGATGGGGCCGCCTGGTGCTCGCAAAGTCCAAGCCGCAAGCGAACAAGCGATGGACAGACAGCGGAGAGGCGCACGACGATCGCGGACTGAAGCACCGTGCCGAAGACGAGGGGCGCCCCGTCCCGATCCCGCCGGAGCTGGTGACTATCCTCCGCGAGCACATCGACGAGTTCGGCGTTCACGATGACGGGCGGCTGTTCCGTACATCACGAGGTGGCGTGATTTCCATTGGGACGTACTGCGAGGCGTGGCAGAAGGCTCGAACCCTTGCCCTCACGCCGGAACAGGTCGTGTCCCCGCTGGCGGCCAGGCCATACGACCTGCGGCACGCCGCCGTCTCCCTCTGGCTCAACGCCGGGGTAGCCGCCCCCGAAGTCGCCGAACGCGCAGGGCACGGCGTGGACGTTCTGCTAAGGGTCTACGCCAAGTGCATCGACGGCGGCGCCGCGATCGCCAACGGACGTATTGACGACGCTCTCACCTTCTAACCGTTTCTACGCTCAAGGGGTCTCGCTCATCGCGGGACCCCTTTATTGTGCCTAATCATGCTGGCCGGAGTCTCCTATCACACCTGTATCGCTACCACCAAAGAGATGCCGTCGCATGACAAGCTACCCAACAGCCGCCAATAGACAGTCCATAGACAGAACATCCCAACAACATCGTCATTCAGCTGGACGCTCAGAAAGGTAGTCTTTCAAGCGAGGGATGCTATCTCCATAAGGCCCCCAATAGATACGACCATCCGCATTCAACTCCTCCAATCTTTTCCTAGAAAAACGCCACGCCCTTCCAACAGGTGGGGCTATCTGATGACCAGATGGCGCGACGACCGAGTATCGGAAGCTAGGGTTGTCGACACTACTGGTCAGGTCGGTTGCACGCCACGGGCCCCTTGGATCATCGTCAAGGTTGCGGAATCCGAGATTGCTCACCGCTTTCACGATCTTTCCACCAGAACTGGACACCGTGGAACGTGGACGACCACTCAGTTCAGCAATTTTTCCCCAGGAAACCTTGTAATGAAATCGGCAGGCAGCGGCAGCAGACTCTTCAATCTGTTCAGCGATCGATCGAACCCATGCGGCCGCATTCAAGAGTCTCATCGCCTCCCAAAGAGCAAGAACATCTAAATCAGTCTCATCAGAAATACTAGCGAGCACCTTACTCCCTTCGGCAAAATTTTCCGAGTTAATCGCAAGAAAGTCGGATCTATCAGAAAAATCTTCATCTACCGACCAGTGAGCCAGGAGTTCCGTCAGTTTCGACATTGCAAAGCCTCCTCCACCGAGCCGCACAGTCTGCCTGTCGAACAACGACCTCTTCCATCGCGTCTGTACGACTATCGTACATCTTGCCGAATGCTTGCCCGCCCACAAGCCGGACCGATACATCAGATCCATACGTACGAGACTCATACAGAAGATGGGTACGACTTTCGTACACATGGGGCCGAAAAATAAATGGAATACTCCCGGTACACCACTAAGTGTGTGTACATTAAGGTCCGAGGAGCTAGAAGGAAGAAGTTAGATGACTCTGCCTCCCTCCCGCGCCCAGCAGTCGAGAGACAGAGCCATCCTTCAAGTGACTAGAGCCAAGCTGCTAGTCAGTTGCCCAGCCGGCGAATGATCTCGTCGCTGAGAACCTTGATGACTACGGTGAGACCAAGCCTCACAAGTAGCCACCTGGTCCAGCGACGAATCCTTCGCCGGTTGGGCCAGCGCCACCCCTCGGCGCGCTCCATAGAAGGAGGCACTTGCCTCCCCTTTCGGTTGCGGGTTGAGCCGCCCCAGTGAACTACTGGGGCGGAGGATGCCCGCGCCACGCGAGACGCGAGACACCCCACGGAGCTGGACTGAGCCTTGCCAGTACGGCCCCGTGGAGGCCCCGCACGCACAGGATGTGACAGAACCACACTAGAGGGTCATGGTGCTCTGACGGGGCATTCTTCACATTCTCAGACGCGGAAACGCGAAGAAATTAAGGCACAAATACGACTAATCCGACACAAAGTCTGTAATGGAACGTCGGCGGTCGGCTGCCTTTATGGAAGAGCTCAACAGGTCGCGTGATGTGTCAATCCGATGTCGCTCGCCTTGATGAGCACGCCGGTCGAACGAGACTCTCAGCCCCCTCATCCCCATCGCCTTCTTATGCACTCGTGACCTGGGCAGACAACATCAAGATCATCCCGTGAATATAACGTGATCAGCGGCCGAGGGCTGCTAAGGGTGGCGTATGGCTGCACATGGGTGGAAACGATCAACGGCGTCCGACCGTAGCGAAACCGCTGGTCAGACGCCGTTTCCGGAGGTGGGAGCGGAGAGCGTGGGATTCGAACCCACGAGGAGCGTCAAGCCCCTAGCGGTTTTCAAGACCGCCGCCATCGTCCACTAGGCGAGCTCTCCTGGCCGATGCCCAAAGGCACGGAACATCACCATAGTCTCTCACCACGCGCCGGGTGCCCGCGACAAAAGACGATCTCCGAGCATCGGGTCAGATCTGGTCGGGGATCTCGGAGTACCGGCGCTCCGCAATCGCTTGCGGCCCGGCGAAGCCGTCGCCCACCGCGGCGGCCAGCCGGAGATACGCCTCCCGGGTCGGCTCCAGCAGCCGGTCCAAATCGATCTCCGCGCCCTCCTCCAGATGCGGGTCGTACGGCACGCGGATCACCGACCGGCAGCGCGCCGCGAAGTGGCCCTCCAGCCGGTCGAGGTCGACAGCCGACTTCGAGCGCGGCCGTACGCTGCAAAGCACCACGGTCGCGGCCCTGACGAGTTCCGCGTGGTTGTGCGCCTCCAGCCAGTCGAGGGTGGCCGAGGCCGCCCGGGCTCCGTCGACGGACGGGGAACTGACCAGCACGAGTTGGTCCGCCAGATCAAGGACTCCGGACATCGCCGAATGGAGCAGTCCGGTGCCGCAGTCGGTGATGCAGATCGAGTAGAAGTTCTCCAGGACCTGGGCCACGGCCTGGTAGTCGGTCGCGCTGAACGCCTCCGACACCGAGGGATCGCGATCGGACGCCAGGATCTCCAGCCGCGACGGCGCCTGGGACGTGAACGCCCGGATGTCGACGTATCGCTTGATCTGGCTCCGCTCGTTGAGGAGATCGCGCACGGTAGCCGAGGTCTCCAGTTCGACCTTGTCCGAGAGCGTTCCACGATCGGGGTTGGCGTCCACGGCGATCACGCGGTCACCGCGAATCTGGGCGAGCGTGGCCCCGAGCCCGACCGTGGTGGTGGTCTTGCCCACGCCACCCTTCAGGCTGAGCACGGCGACCCTGTGGTGCCCGGTGGCGACGGGGGTGCGGGCGCGGGAGATCAGCTCGCGCCGCCGCCGGACGTCAGGGGCCTCGCCCGGCTTGATCCATCCACCGGACGCCTTGTAGACGAACCGGCGCCATCCGCG
Organism: Microtetraspora glauca; assembly: GCF_040656155.1. Classification (NCBI taxonomy): domain Bacteria; kingdom Bacillati; phylum Actinomycetota; class Actinomycetes; order Streptosporangiales; family Streptosporangiaceae; genus Microtetraspora; species Microtetraspora glauca. The sequence goes on along the minus strand of NZ_JBFALK010000013.1, from coordinate 242,099 downwards.
CGCGGGAGCGTTCCTGCGGCCCTTGAGCAGGCTGCCCGGGTCGAGGCTGTCCGCGGACGGCTTGCCTCCCGCCTTCGCCCCGCTTGTACGCCCGGGAGCGCCGAAGGTGGTAACCGCCGGAGCCTGCCTGCGGCGAGGCTGGTACGGCTCACGCTCCTCCAGGGCCTGATCCTCCGAAGAGGTGGGGGACGGAGCCTCACGCGAGGTTCCGTCCGATCGCCGGTCCGGCAGCGGATCCGCGCTCGGGGCCGTCCCGAAGGGCTGCGCGGGGGCCAGGTCGTCCCGCAGGGACCCCCCGAACGGCTGGCCCACAGTCTCTTCATGGGGAGAGCCACCGAAACCTTCACGCGAGGAGCCGCCGAAGGGCTGTCCAGGGGCCAAATCGTCCCGCAGGGACCCCCCGAACGGTTGACCGGGGGGGAGATCCCCGCCCAGTACGCCAAAGGACTGACCGCCGGTCTCCTCACGCGAGAAACCGCCGAAAGACTGACCGCCGGTCTCCTCGTGCAAGGAGCCGCCGAACGACCGCTCCCCTTCGTACGGCTTGCGCTCCTCGACCGGCGTTTCCTCCGGGAAGGGCCCGGTGAAGCGTTCGGTGACCGCACCGAGCAGTCCGCCGGAGAAGGGCGTCCCGCTGTCAGAACCGGAAGCCCCGGAACCACTGCTCCCCGAACCGGAAACCCCACCGGAAACCCCGGACTCGGAGAGCCCGGACCCAGGAACTCCGGAGCCGGAGAACCCGGAACCCGATGATCCGAAACCGGAGAGGCCGGAAGTTCCGGTGCCGGAGTTCAACGAACCGGAAGTCCCGGTGCTGGAAGACCCGGTGCTGGAAGATCCATCCGTCTCGACGACCGGCACCGCCGGCTCCAGCCACCCGCGCACCGGCTCGTCGGACTTGGACGCCTCTGTCCTGCTCTCCTCGGATCCGCTCTCGTCGGACGGGAGGTCCTCAAGGCGGTGTTCCCCGGTGGGGAACCGGACCGGCTGTGTGTGGTGCTCCTTGTAAGAAGTCCGGACGTCGGACTCCCCGAACGCGCCCACATTGAAGGAGTCGGTGTCGACGGGGGAGTCCTGGAACAGCGGGCCCCGCCCGAGGCCCGCCGGAGGCGTACCGGGGAAACCGGGCAGCCCACCGTCCTCGGAAAGCCCCGAACCCCCAGAACCGGAAGACCCGGAAGACCCGGACAAGCCGGCGGACGATCCAGAGGTGTCCGCTGCCCCGCCGGCCGGAGCGACGACCACCGTGGCGCCGTACGCGGGATCCGTCGCCGTACGGAACAGCGCCTGGGAGGCGGGCTCCGACGGCACCGAACGCCAGGGGTCCTGAGGGTACGGTGAAGGCACTTCCGGCTCCGTGAGCGGAGCAGGCGCCAACGACGCCGAGGTCACCGCGCTGACCGCGATGTCCACCTCGTCGGGCATCTCCTTGATCGCGTCGAGCCAGGCGAGCTGGTCCTCGAGAGAGTGGGGATCCTCACGATCGTGTCTTGCCACCGTGTTCCCCCTCGGGATGGGCTAAAGGGGCAGCAAACACATTGCAGATTAGCGCCCTCTAATGCAGCGAATGCGGGCAACCGCCGAGTTCGCGGCCCCGCTAGTTTGGTCCCATGCGCGCGATCGTCATTATGGAGCCTGGTGGACCTGAGGTTTTGGACTGGCAGGAAGTCCCCGATCCCGAGCCCGGGCGGGGTGATGTGGTCATCGACGTGGCCGCCTCCGCCGTCAACCGGGCGGACCTCCTCCAGCGCCAGGGTCACTATCCTCCGCCGAAAGGCGCCTCGGAGATTCCCGGCCTGGAGTGCTCGGGGACCGTGATCGAGGTCGGCGCGGACGTCGAGGGTTTCCGGCCGGGGGACCAGGTCTGCGCGCTGCTCGCCGGCGGAGGGTACGCCGAGCGCGTGGCCGTGCCCTGGCAGCAGGTCATGCCCGTTCCGGCGGGGGTGTCGCCGGTGGAGGCGGCGGGGCTGCCCGAGGTCGCCTGCACCGTCTGGTCGAACGTCTTCATGACCGCTCGCCTGCGCAAGGGCGAGACCCTGCTGGTCCACGGCGGCGCGAGCGGCATCGGCACCATGGCGATCCAGCTCGCCAAGGCGTACGGCTCCCGCGTGATCGCGACGGCCGGCTCGGCGGAGAAGGTGCGGCGGTGCCTCGAACTCGGCGCCGACGAGGCCCTGAACTACCGCGAGGAGGATTTCTCGGTCAAGAAGGCCGATGTGATCCTCGACATCATCGGCGCGGCATATCTGAAGAAGAATCTGGACGCCCTGGCGGTCGGCGGCCGCCTCGTCGTGATCGGCATGCAGGGCGGCAGGGTGGGCGAGCTGGATCTCGGCAAGCTTCTGGCCAAGCGCGCGTCGATCTCCGCGGCGGGGCTGCGCGCCCGGCCGGTGGACGAGAAAGGCGCCATCTGCAGGGGAGTCGTGCAGGACGTCTGGCCTCTGATCAGCGCGGGCGCGATCAAGCCGGTGATCCACGCCACCGTGCCGATGCGGGACGCCGCCGAGGCGCACCGGCTGCTGGAGTCCGGGGACCACATCGGCAAAATCCTCCTGGTTCGGTGAGTTAGGTTTGAACGCATGAGTACCGACCGAGCCCGACGCGGACGAGGAGTGATGAGCGGCCGATGAACGCAGAAGAGAGCACGCCGCAGATCGTGGTCGTGGGGCCCGACGGCTTGTCCGTGTCCGGCGAGAACGGCGAGCGCGAGGAGCGCTCCGTCGCCGACCTCGTGGAGCAGCCGGCGAAGGTCATGCGCATCGGAAGCATGATCCGCCAGCTTCTCGAGGAGGTCCGTGCCGCTCCCCTGGACGAGGCGAGCCGCAAGCGCCTCAGGGAGATCCATGAAAGTTCCATAAAGGAGCTGGAGGACGGCCTCGCGCCCGAGCTCGTCGACGAGCTGGAGCGGCTGTCGCTGCCTTTCACCGACGACAACGGCGCGCCGCCCTCGGACGCGGAGCTCCGGGTGGCGCACGCGCAGCTCGTCGGATGGCTTGAGGGACTCTTCCACGGCATCCAGACCACGCTGTTCGCCCAGCAGATGGCGGCGCGTGCCCAGTTGGAGCAGATGCGCCGCGCTCTGCCCGGCGGCATGTCGCAGGGGCAGGACGACCAGCAGCACCTCCGCGCCTCTGGGCCCTACCTGTAAGACCGGGCCTGTAAGCGCTTATCTGTAAAGAGCTTCCAAAATCAGGGCGACCCCGTCGTCGTTGTTGGCCGCCGTCACGTGATCGACGGCGGCCAGCACCTCGGGATGGGCGTTGGCCACCGCGTAGGACGTCCCCGCCCAGGCCAGCATGGGCAGGTCGTTCGGCATGTCGCCGAACGCCACGACCTCGCCGGCCTTGATCCCGAGCTCGGCTGCCAGGGTGGCGAGCGCCGACGCCTTCGTGACGCCGTGCGCGCTCATCTCGATCAGCGCCCGGCCACTGGAGTGCGTCGGGGTCACCAGGTCGCCCACGAGGTCCACCGACAGCCGGTAGAACTCGTCCGGATTCATCGACGGGTGCTGGGCGAGCAGTTTGGCGCACGGCCGCGACGTCAGCGTGTACGTCCCCACCCGAAGCCCGGGCGCGCTCCTGGCCTCCGCGCCCTTGACGGCGAAGTCGGACTCGTGCGCGTAACCGCCCTCGTATTCGACGGCGAAGACCAGCTCGGGCAGGTGTTCCCGCAGGCGGCGGACGGATTCGTCGAGGACGTCGGGGGCGATCATGCGGGCCTCGACGATCCGCTCGGTGTGCAGATCGTAGACGAGCGCCCCGTTCGCGCAGATCGACAAGCCTCGGTGGCGTACGGCTCCCGCCACGCTGTGCATCCAGCGGGGCGGCCGTCCGGTGACGAAGACGAGCGTCCCACCGGCGTTCTCCACGAGAGCGAAGGCGGCGGCCGTACGGGCGGAGACGGTCCCGTCGGCCCGCAGGGCGGTGCCGTCCAGGTCCGTGGCGACAAGGCGGGGGCTGGTCATAACAGCCTCCAGTTTGCACGCTGTTGTACCCGCGTCCGTCCTCGGGGAGGAAGGCGGGGGAAATCTTCCCCCGGACGTGGAACACCCACCGGCGACATAGTGTTAGATGTGATGGCGTTGTATTAGCTGTTCCCGTAGCGAAAGCCAGCTTGACTGTATGAGCCACCCGGGGAGCTGTGCGACACACCGGGGTTCACGAGGTGTGAGCCCCAAGATTCACTTCCTTAGGGAGAGCATTAATGGCTCAGGGAACCGTCAAGTGGTTCAACGCTGAGAAGGGCTTCGGCTTCATCGCACCGGACGGCGGGGAGCCGGACGTCTTCGTCCACTTCTCCGCGATCTCCGGCAGTGGCTACCGCAACCTCGAGGACGGCCAGCGGGTCGAGTTCGAGGTGACCTCTGGTCCGAAGGGTCCGCAGGCGTCCAACGTCCGTGCGCTCTGATCTCTGAACACCGTTGAAGGCGGGGTCCGCATCCGCGGGCCCCGCCTTCGCGCTTTCCATGCCCCTTCCCGGGGCTGAGAGCGCCCTGTAGGCGGCCTCACCGATAGACCGGGCCCGACACCCGACGCAAGAGTTCGCGGCTCAGGATCGGGCTGGCGGCCCGAGGCGCCGCCCCCACGGATCGGACCGGCGGACGGTCGCTCCGACGCCGCAGCGCTGCCTGACCGCCTGCCCCGGCGATCGGAGGAACAAAAGGGGCTTGCCGTGAGCATTCGCTCTTGTGATCGTGGGAGGGCACCGGCGAATCGGCACTCCCCCAGCAGAGAGCGATCATGCGCAGAGTCCTCGTGGCCGCCACGTGCCTCATGGCGGCGTTCCTCGCGTCCCCCGCACCGGCCCACGCCACCGCGGCGTCCTCCCGGGCCCATGCCGCCGCCGACTCCTCCAGGGTCGAACGGCGGGTGCCCAAGGTGAAGGTGACCTACCCCTCGGCGATCAGGCGAGGCCATCCCGCCCGCATCACCTACAAGGTCAGCCATCCCGACCAGTTCGGCGACGAGGCGCTGGTCCTGCAGACGGACCTCCCTCGCGGCATCGTGTCGAAGGTCCGCTTCGTGACCAAGCCGCGAGGCGCCACGTGCGGCACCCAGAAGCGCAACTCGGTCGGCAACTACGCGGTGTACTGCGTGATCCGTTCGCTCAACCACAGCAAGCTGACCATGTCGTTCAACGTGTGGATCAAGACCAGCTACAACGGGAAGTTCCGCTCGGGGCACTACTGGCGGCCCGTGACGCTCGACTACGGCGGCAGCACGCGCGACTACCTGGACGAGATCACCAGGAAGGACCTCATCGGCAACACCTGGATCAAGGTGCGCTAGTGGCCCGTCACTCAACCTTGGCCAGGTAATTCACGGTCGCCGACCAGCAGTCCTGGGAACGAAACCGGGTCAAGGTTCGGAGACGCCCCACTAGAAGACGACCTGGCCGCCGTCCGCGCCGACACGGTCCCGGACGTCGACACCGATGCCGAACGCGAAATCCTCTCGATCCCGCTGGCCGAGATCATCACCCAGCAGTTGGCCGACGACCCCGGCCCCTCTTTCGCCTTTCGTCTTTCGCCGAAGGACAGTTCAGTCGGCACACCGAGGCGGTCCCGCGCGCGTTCGAGCTGAGCGACCCACCCGCTTGGGAGGGATGACCGAGTCGTCCTCACTCCGGGACCGCATCGTGACAACCCGATCCCCGTACCGGAGATCGAACAAACCGTGACAATGCGAAGCTCCGGCCACACGCTCGCGTGGCTCGGCCATCCGGTCACCATGCTGGCCGTGGCCCTGCTCCTCCTCAACGATCACCTCCTCAAAGGGCTGTGGCCCGGCCCGATCACCGGCAAACTCAGCGACCTCGCCGGACTCACCATGGCCCCACCACTGCTGGCGCTACTCCTCCGATGCCCGCCACCCCTCGCCATCCTGACCACCGGAACACTCTTCACCCTGATGAAGACCACCACCATCGGCGCGGAAACCGCGTCCTGGCTGTGGTCCCTGTTCATCCCGTCGCGGGTCGTGGCCGACCCCACCGACCTGATCGCGCTACCCGCCCTCGGCCTCGCCTGGCTCACCTGGCGCCAGACCGCCCGACGCCCTCCCGTACGGCTCCCACACGCCGTGCTCATCGTCCCGGTCGCGCTGTTCGCCGCCACGGCGACCTCGCCTGTTCAGCCGCCGCCGTCCGCGACCGCCGTGGAGGTCCACGGCGCGGCCGTCGTCGTGTACGGCGAGGGGGCCGGCGGATATGCGTCGGTCGACGGCGGCGCCACCTGGCGAGAGTGGAACGGGCCACCCGCCGGAGCGGAGCAGAGCGCGGCCTGCGTGCAAGGCGACCACCAGCACTGCTACCGGATCGTCCCCGGCCTGCTCCGGGTCGACGAGTCCACGAACGGCGGCAGGACATGGACGACCGCGTGGCGGCTTCCCCGCGAGAAGTGGCTGGATCGCGGATTCCGCAACCCCGACCCGCTAGGGCTGGACGCCGATCCCGTCGGTTCCCGCGCGCTCGCCGTGCAGACCGTACCGGGCGAGGTGGGCGCGCACATCGTGGTCGTCGCCAACGGCCCCGACGGCATCGCCGTACGGGACGTGTCAGGGCACTGGCGGCGGCTCGGCTTCGCGCCCGACGGCGGCTTCACAGCGGAGGCCGCGGCGCCCCTCACCGATCCCGGCGGACGGATCGGCGAGGAAGTGTGGGCCGCCGCCCTCGCGGCGCTCGCGGCCCTGCTCATCGGGATCGGCGTGGACGGCTGCTGGAGGAAGTCCCCAGTGATCTTCACGATCGGGAGCGTGCTTCTGTTGACCGGGCCGCTCGTGGTCGCCCTGAGCATCGGCTCGGGCCCCTCCGGCATCTCCACCTTCATCGTCGGTGCGCTGATGGCGCTGGCCGGCGGCATCATGGTGCTCGCGGCATGGACATCGGTGCGGGGCTCCACCCAGGCCACGGAAGAGGCATCACGAGGACGGAACGCCCTCGTCGCCCTCCTCACCTTCGGTGGGACTCTCCTGCCGTTCCTGGGCTGGAGTGCCGGTTGGCCCGCTCCGTACGGCCTGGCCATAGTGCTGGCCATGATCCTGGCCGTGACGCCGAACGTCTGGATGATCGCGAGAAAGGTCCGCCGAAACCACCCCGCGAAAGGAGAAGGCCCCGCCGAGTAGACGGGACCTTCGGGAGGGATGACCGAGTCGTCCTCACTCCGGGACCGCATCGTGACAACCCGATCCCCGTACCGGAGATCGAACAAACCGTGACAATGCGAAGCTCCGGCCACACGCTCGCGTGGCTCGGCCATCCGGTCACCATGCTGGCCGTGGCCCTGCTCCTCCTCAACGATCACCTCCTCAAAGGGCTGTGGCCCGGCCCGATCACCGGCAAACTCAGCGACCTCGCCGGACTCACCATGGCCCCACCACTGCTGGCGCTACTCCTCCGATGCCCGCCACCCCTCGCCATCCTGACCACCGGAACACTCTTCACCCTGATGAAGACCACCACCATCGGCGCGGAAACCGCGTCCTGGCTGTGGTCCCTGTTCATCCCGTCGCGGGTCGTGGCCGACCCCACCGACCTGATCGCGCTACCCGCCCTCGGCCTCGCCTGGCTCACCTGGCGCCAGACCGCCCGACGCCCTCCCGTACGACTCCCACACGCCGTGCTCATCGTCCCGGTCGCGCTGTTCGCCGCCACGGCGACCTCGGCCGCGCCCTACGGGCGGTCGGCGACCGGCGTGGCGGTGCGTGACGCGGCCGTCATCGTGGACGTAGGCGGATACCAGCCGCTCACCTCCACCGACGGCGGTGCGACCTGGCGAGAGTGGAACGGGCCACCCGCCGGAGCGGGGCAGAGCGCGGCCTGCGTGCAAGGCGACCACCAGCACTGCTACCGGATCGTCCCCGGCCTGCTCCGGGTCGACGAGTCCACAGACGGCGGCAGGACATGGGCGACGGCCTGGCAGGTGGCTCCCGGCCGCAAGGAGTGGCTCGACCGGACATACCAAGACGGCCGCCACTACCGGTCGAGGGAGGATCGGTCCGTTTCCCGCGCCATCGCCGTACAGACCGTGCCCGGTCGCGTAGGAGCCCACATCGTGGTCGTCGCCAACGGCCCCGACGGCATCGCCGTACGGGATCCTTCGGGGCACTGGCGGCGGCTGGGCTCCGCGCCCGACGGCGGCTTCTCGGCGAAGGCGGCGGTGCCCCTCACCGATCCCGGCGCGCGGATCAGGAGCGAACTGTGGGCCGCGGTGTTGATCGCGCTTCTCGTCCTGATCGTCGGGATCGCCGTGGAGGACTGCTGGGAGGGATCACTGGGGAGCTTCATGGGAGCGAGCCTGCTGTTGTGGGTCGGGCTGCTTCTGGTCGCCCTGGGCCCGGCCCTGGGGCTCATCGGCTTTCTGGTCGTCCTCGCGGGCGTGCCGGTGGCGGTGGGCGGCGGCATATGGCTGATCTTGGGGTGGGCCTTCTCCCTGACTCAGAACGGGCGATGGGGAGGGCGGAGCGGCCTCGTCGCCCTGCTCACCTTCGCGGGGATCTACCTGCCGTTCCTCGGCTGGAGCTCCGGCTGGCCCGACTCGTACGATCTGGCCGTGCTGCTGGCCGTGGTCTTCGGCGCGATGCCCACGGCCTGGGTGATCGCGCGCAGAGCCCTCGCCAAGCTCCTTTCCAGTGCCGGAAAAGGAGAAGGCCCCGCCGGATAGACGGGGCCTTCGGGAAGCCGAGAACTACTTGACCGGCTCCAGGACGTCGAGCCCGACGAAGGGGCGCAGCGCCTTGGGAACCACGACCGAGCCGTCCGCCTGCTGGTGGTTCTCCAGGATGGCGACGATCCAGCGGGTGGTGGCCAGCGTGCCGTTCAGCGTCGCGACGTGCTGCGGCTTGCCGTCCTGGTCGCGGTAGCGTACGCGCAGGCGGCGGGCCTGGAAGTCGGTGCAGTTCGAGGTCGAGGTGACCTCGCGGTAGCGCCCCTGGCTGGGGATCCACGCCTCGCAGTCGAACTTCCGCGCCGCCGACGAGCCGAGGTCGCCGGCGGCCGTGTCGATCACGCGGTACGGCAGCTCGACCTTGGCCAGCATCTCCTTCTCCCAGGCGAGCAGGCGCCGGTGCTCCTCACCCGCCTCCTCCGGACGGCAGTAGGAGAACATCTCGACCTTGTCGAACTGGTGGACGCGGATGATGCCCCGGGTGTCCTTGCCGTACGAACCGGCCTCGCGGCGGAAGCACGACGACCAGCCGGCGTAGCGGAGGGGCAACGACCCGGCGTCGAGGATCTCGTCCCCGTGGTAGGCCGCCAGCGGCACCTCCGAGGTGCCGACCAGGTAGAGGTCGTCGTCGGGCAGGCGGTAGATCTCCTTGTCGTGGGCGACGTGGAAACCGGTCCCCTGCATCGACTCGGGCTTCACCAGCACCGGAGTGATCATCGGGGTGAACCCGGCCTCGATCGCCTGCTGCATGGCCATATTGAGCAGGCCGAGCTGCAGCCGGGCGCCGACGCCCTTGAGGAAGAAGAACCGCGCGCCCGAGACCTTGGCGCCGCGCTCCATGTCGATGGCGCCGAGCAGTTCGCCCAGCTCCAGGTGGTCGCGGGGAGCGAAGTCGAACGAGGGCGGCTCGCCGACCTCCTCCAGCACGGCGTAGTCGTCCTCGCCACCGATCGGGGCGGCCTCGTCCACGAGGTTGGGCACACCCTCGATCACCGCGTCGAGCTCGCCGGCGACCTTCTCGGCTTCCGCCTCGGCGGACTTCACCTGCGCGGCGAGGTCCTTGGCACGGTCGAGCAGCGCCTGGCGCTCGTCCCCGGAGGCCTTGGACACCGACTTGCCGATGGACTTCTGCTCGGCGCGCAGCGACTCGAAGGCCGTCAGCGCACTTCGACGGCGCTCGTCGAGGGAGAGCAGCGTGTCGACGACCGAGTCGTCCTCACCGCGGGCGCGCTGCGACGCCCGGAGCCGGTCCGGGTCCTCACGAAGGGTACGCAGGTCAATCACGAAACAAAGGCTACCGAGGTACGGATACCGCGCGCGCCCCGATTGTCGGCGACGCCCCGATGGATGATCAGACCTGACCGGATCGTATCCGGCCGAGCCAGCCGCCCGCCTCGTCGAAGTCGGTGTCGGCCGTGCCCGGCCTGATCTGGGTGACGACCTGGTCGGCCCGCGGGTAGCTGCCGAGGAAGCGCAGATCACCGCAGATCCGGTGCAGGCCGGACAGCGCCTCGCCGACCCGGGCGTCGGCGACGTGCCCTTCGCAGTCGAAGTGGAAGAAATAGTTGCCGATGCCCTGGCCCGTCGGACGGGACTCGATCCGGGTCAGGTTGACACCGCGTACGGCGAACTCGCTCAGCATCTCCAGCAGGGCTCCGGCGTGGTCCTCCTTCAGGAAAGCCACCAGGGAGGTGCGGTCGGCACCCGTCGGCTCGGGGATCGGCCCTGGCGGGGCCACCCGGACGAACCTGGTCACCGTGTCGTTCCGGTCGCCGATGTTCGACGCCGCCTCCGTCAGGCCGTACACCTCGCCCGCGATGGCCGGGCTGATCGCCGCGTCGTACGGAGACTCGGGGTTCGCCACCTCCTGCGCGGCGGCGGCGGTCGAGGAGGCGGGGATGACGACCGCGCCGGCCAGCTCGCGCTCGATGAAGCCCCGGCACTGGGTGTGCGCGGCGGGATGCGTGGTGACCCGCTTGATCTGGCGGAGTTCGGTGCCGGGGCGGACGAGCAGCGAGAACTCGACCGGCAGCAGGTACTCCGCGACGATCAGCAACGGCTCACCCCACGCGAACTCGTCCAGCGTCTGGATGATGCCGCCTTCGAGCGAGTTCTCCAGCGGGACCACGGCGCCGTCGGCCTCTCCGGCCCGGACGGCGTCCAGGGCGGCTCCGACGTTCGCACACGGCAGGCGCTCGGCGTCGGGCGCCAGGGCACGCACGGCGGCCTCGGTGAAGGTGCCCTCCGGCCCCAGGTACGCGAGCTTTGACATAGCACAAGGTTAGCCACCGCCCATACGTGCCCACACCGGGATTAGGTGATAACGCGTCCCATCAGGCGCGGACGTCACCGGCGACGGCCCGCGAGGCGTGTACGGCACGGCGCCGGGGGAGCCAGGAGCCGAGCAGCCACACCAGGGCGACGGCCCCGAGACCGAAACCGTTCTGGACGATCTTCCCGAGTACCGGGCTGAGCACGGGGATCTCCAGAGCCTTCAGCGAGACGCCCCACCAGGGCACGGGCACCACGTAGAAGAGCCACACGCCTCCGGCCACCAGCAGCCGCACGCGGTCCGTCCCGGTGCCCATCAGCGCGGCCAGTACGACGACCATCCAGGCCAGGTGGTGGATCCACGCGACGGGGGAGAGCAGCACCGCCATCAGGCCGGTCAACGCCACCGCCGTCATCGGGTCGCCGTCGAGGAAGGCGGCGCGGGCCCGGCGGAAGCCGTACCAGCCGATGGCGGCGACGGCGACCAGCCAGAGCGCGGAGGTGATCGAGTCGGGCAGGTAGAGCCTGATCAGCATGCCCCGGACGGACTGGTTCGTGGTCGCCGCGTTCGCCCCCAGGCGGCCGGGGTCGAGCAGGGCCGAGAACCAGAAGTCCTTCGCGTCGGCGGGGATGACCAGGAACGGCAGGACGGTGAGCAGCGCCGCCGTGAACACCGCCATGAAGAAGGCCCGCCCCTGCTCCCCATCCCGCATGTACGGCTTCCGCCGGGAAAACGCCGTTATAGCGAGATAAATCAGGAAGACGCCGGGTGTGAGTTTCACCGCGGTGGCGACACCGATCAGCATCCCGCGCGGCCACCACGGGCGGCGCACGACGCAGTCGAGCAGGCACAGCGCGACGAGGAAGAGATCCACCTGGCCGAACCGGATCTGGTCCCTGATCGGCATCAGATAGAGGCACGCCACCACGAGGACCGCGAACACCAGCGGCATGGCCACCCGGACCCGCTCCAGCGAGGGCCGGAAGGCGTACCAGACCGTCACGGCGAGGGACACGACGATGGCGGCCGTCCACACCCACTGGGCGAGCGGCCACGGGATCGCGGCGAGCGGCACCGCCAGCATGGCCGCGATCGGCGGATAGGTGAACGGCAGCAACTGCGGCGCCGGAGTGATCGCGTCATAGAGCGGGACACCGAGCAGGAGGCTCTCGCCGCCCATCCGATAGACGTCCAGGTCGACGAGACGCTGGTCAGCGGGGTTCGTCAACCAGTACGCGACGAGCGGGATCGCGGCGCAGACGACGATCACCAGAGCCGGAGGCCACGCCCACAGGGGCCGCCTCGCGATGATCGTTTCGCCTGTCCTCATGTCCAGGCAGGCTACCGTGGACTTTCGTCACAGTTGTCGGGCTCGCTTGCCGGATCCGGCCGTCGGGGGTCAGATCGTCGAAACCGGCTTGTCGGGACCGCGTCGTCGGAACAACCCGAGAGACAGCACAGCCAGGAGACCCGCCCAGAGTGAAGGAGCGCGCGTGAGGCCATTCGGGACCAGCATCGCCCGGTCACGGCCACTCAGCGTGTCCTCCGTCGCTCCCCGCACCGTGGTCGCCGCCCTGCTCGCGGCGGTGCTCGGCCTGCTCTTCCTGGCGCTCCCCACACCGGCGCACGCCGAACGAGCGGCCCCGGCCGGACGGGTGGTCGTCATCGGGGTGCCCGGCCTCGTGTGGAGCGACATCGACCCGGCGCGCACCCCCAACCTGTGGCGGCTGACCGGCGAAGGAAGCTCGGCGTCGCTGTCCACCCGCGCCATCCCGCCCAGCGGCCTGAGCGTGACGTGCCCGATCAGCGGGTGGCTGACGGTGTCGGCGGGCCAGCGGGCCGGAGCCGGGGGGAACGACTGCGCGGCGCCGCCGGTGCCCGAAGCGGCCGCCGACGGCTCGGCGACGGTTCCCGGATGGGACGCGCTCGCGGCCTACCAGCGGTCCCAGTCGTACGGCGGGCAGATCGGGCTGCTCGGCCGGACGATCGTCGCCGCGGGCGGGAATGTCGCCGCCATCGGCCCGGGAGCGGCCCTCGCTGCCGCCGACACATCTGGAAAAGTCCAGAAATATGCGGCAACGCCTGATGAGCTGCCCGACCTGACGCCGTACACCGCCGTGTTCGCCGAAGCGGGCGAGATCACCCGGGCCGCCCTGGCGGACCGGACGGCGAGCCATCCCGAGGGGACCCCGTCCGACCTGACCGGCCACGCCCGCGACGAGGCCGTGGCGGCCGCCGACCGGACCGTCGGCGGCGTTCTCCGGAACGTGCCTCCGGGGTCCACCGTCCTCGTCGCCGGTCTCGCCGACTCGGGGCTCGACGCGCACCTCCACGTCGCCGTCGCCGCGACGACCCCCGGGGGCACCTCCGGCACGGGCGCCGGGCCGTACGCGCGGGGGTTCCTGACGGCCACCTCGACCCAGCAGGACGCGCTGGTCACGATCACCGACCTGACCGCGACCGTCCTGCGCGCGGTGTCGGTCGAACCGCCCCAGGGCGTGGTGGGCCGGGCCTGGCAGCGGGCCGGCGACGCCCCCGGCACCGGCGAGATCGTCGCCGGACTGGCCGACACGGACCTGGCCTCCCAGGTGCTCAGGGACGTCAGGCAGCCGTTCTTCGTCGCGCTCGTCGCCATCCAGCTGCTGTTCTACGGCCTCGCCGCCGTCGTGATCAGGCGGCACCGGCGGATGTTGTCGACCACCCAGGTCGTGGCCGTGGTCAGCGGGGCGATCCCGGTCTCCACGTTCCTCGCGCAGCTCGTGCCGTGGTGGAGCATGGCGCATCCCATGCCCGCGCTGATCGGGACGATCCTCGGGTTCGCCGGAGTCATCGCGGCCCTCGCCTTCGCCGGGCCGTGGCGTACCCACGTGGCCGGGCCCCTGACGGTGGTCGCCGCGGTCAGCTCGCTCGCCCTCCTGATCGACGTCATGACGGGGTCGACGCTGCAGGTGAACGCGGTGACCGGCTACGAGCCGGTGACCGGCGGGCGCTTCTACGGCTTCTCCAACATGGCGTTCGCGATCTTCGCGACCGGCACGATCCTCGCCCTCGCCGGGCTCGCCCGGGTGATCAGGCCGCGGTTCGTCCTGCTCGCCTACGGCCTGCTGGCGATCGTCGCGGACGGCTGGCCGAGCTGGGGCGCCGACTTCGGCGGCGTTCCCGCGTTCGTCGTCGGATTCGCCGTCTTTACGCTCCTGCTGTACGGCCGGCGGGTGTCGATCGGCAGGCTCGCCGCCGTCAGCGCGGTGGGAGCCGTGCTGATCGGGGCCATCGCGGTGCTCGACTGGCTTCGCCCCGCCGATCGGCGGACCCACCTCGGCGCGTTCGTCCAGCAGGTCGCCGACGGCGAGGGCCCCTCCGTCATCGGCCGCAAGCTCGGGGCGATGCTCCACACGCTGGGGAACGCCGAGCTGACGCTGTTGTCGGTCGTCGCGATCGCGTTCCTGTTCCTGGTGCTGTCCCGCCCGTCGCGGTGGGGCGCCTCCGCGCTCACCCTGGCCTACGACCGGGCGCCGGCGCTGCGTGCCGGGCTGTTCGGCGCGCTGACCACCGCCATGGTCGGCTTCCTGATCAACGACTCGGGGATCGCGATCCCGGCCATGGCGCTCACCGTGGCCGTGCCGCTCACACTCGCCGCGTCCGTGCGCGCGCTCCAGCTCGCGCCGCCCACCACACCAGGCCGGCCGTCAGCGCAAGCAACAGCCACGGCACCACCTGCGCCCTGACGACCGTCACCAGCCACCCCAGGTCGGACGGCTGGTCACGCTGCCTGGCCGGCAGGTACGCCATCGACAACGCGGCCATCCGCGCCACCACGAACCAGTCGAGAGTCGACGCGGGAACCATCGCCAGCAGCGCGAGCGCGAGCCCGTCGTACCACGGCAGCGCGTACGGCGTGGCGAACAACCAGGCCACCACGAAGGCCACCGCCACCTGGGCCGCGTCCGCCTTGCCGTCCGCGTCCACCTGGCCGTCCGCGCCCACCTGGCCGTCCGCGTCCGCCCCTCTGCGCAGCAACAACCAGGCGAGCACGGCCATCAGGACCAGCGACCCGGCCTGGATCCACGCGCGGTACGCGCCGGAGCCGATCAGGGCCTGGAGCGCCTTTTGCCCCAGCTTCCACGGAGTGGCGAAGGACACCGTCTTGCTCGCGTTCAGCACCTGGTCGAGCGCGTGCGGGCCGGCCAGCCAGTACGCCACCACCACGGTCAGCGTGGCCGCGCCCGCGATCAGCGCCAGCCTCCGGGCATCACGCCTGTACTGCCAGGCGGGCCCGAGCGCGACCAGGCCGACGGTGACCTTGACCGCGATCCCGAGCCCGAGAAGCACACCCGACTCGACGACCAGGGCACCGACGACGAACGCGATCGCCAGGGTGTCCACATGCATGCCCGCGGCGAGCTGGTAGACGACGAGGGGATTCACCGCCCACAGCAGCGCGGCGCGGCGCTGCCGGACGGGATCGCGCCGGGTGATCCGGTGGAGCAGCAGCGCGGTGGCGACGAACGCGGCGGCGTTGACCAGGGCCAGCACGAAGACCGTCAGCCGGACCGAGTCGCCGCCCACCCAGCTCGCCAGAGCCTGCACCGCCGTCGCCACCGGGCCGTAGACGCTCGGCGTGTTCCGCCACTCCTCCACCACCCCGGCGACCGGGTCCTGCGGCAGGGCCGACGGCACGGTGACGTACGGATCGAGCCCGAGGACGGCGATCCGCCCGTACGCCGCATAGTTCAGGTGGTCGGCCGATCCGATCGGCGGCAGGAACGCCAGCACACCCGCCGCCAGGCAGCCGGCCACGACCAGCCACCGCGTACCACCGGCTGTGGAAGGCCCGGTACGGCGGAGACCGCGCAGCCCGGCGACGAGCCCGATCGTGCCGGCCACGATCGCCACCGCCGCGAGCGCCACGACGAGATGCCCGCCGGGCCGCAGGTCAAGGGAGTACGGCGGTTGCCAGGCGGCACCCGGAAGGGGCGGGACCATCGCCGAGGGACCGAGCGCGGCGATCGTGATCGTCAGCAGGATCGACCCAGCGACACAGGCCGGCGGCACCGCCGTCGCCAACCGCCGCGCGCTCTCCCGATTCACCCCCGAATTCCATCACAGGCGCCGGTCGGCTCCGGATGGTTCGCCGTGAGCGGGTCAGTTCCGGATGGTCCGCAGGACGTCGGCGCCCTTCATGACGGAGGGCTCCCTGGCGGCGAGGGCCCAGCCCACGTCGCGGAGCTGCTTGGCCCGGTGCAACTGGGATCTCCAGTCGTCGCCGGTGGCACGGTGTGCCATGTCGACCTCGACCTCGAGGACGCGGAATCCCTTCCGGATCAGGTCGATCGTCAGCCCGGTCTCCACGCCGAACCCGCGGGCGAGCGGCAGGGCCGCCTCGAACGCGGCCCGGGTCAGACAGCGCTGGCCGTTGAGCGGCTGGGCCGCCTCGAAGCCGGTGGCCCGTTTGATGCCGTCGCGGGCCAGCCGTACCACGATGCCGTGTCCGCCGAGCTTCACCCTGGTGGCGAAGACGGCGATGGTCATGTCGGCCGTACCCGAACGGACGGGCGTGATGAGCGGAGCGGCCTGCTGCGCGGTCTCGCCCAGGTCGGCGTCCAGGAACAGCAGGTGCCGGGGCGTCTCCTCGTCGAGGAGGCGCACGGCCTCGGCCCCGCTCTCCATGGCCGCCGCCTTGCCGGTGTTCCGGCTGTGCCGTACGACACGGGCGCCGGCGGCCTTGGCCACCCGGCCGGTCTGGTCGGTCGAACCGTCGTCGACGACCACGACGAGATCCACACCCGGAAGCCGCGACGCCGCGGCGACCGTGGCGCCGATCCGGTCGGCCTCGTCCTTGGCCGGGATGACGACCGCGGTGTCCGCAGGCCGCTCCACCAGGTCACTCATAGGAATTCGGCCACCTCCGCGGGGACGCTCTCATGGACGATGAAGACGGAGTCCAGGCCGGTCACCTGGAGGATCTTCCGTACGGCGGGGCGGGGCGAGGCCACCTCGAGGATGCCACCGCGCTCGCGCAGCCGCTTGAGCGCGGAGAGCAACACGTTCATGCCCGTGGAGTCGCAGAACTCCACTCCTGACATGTCGATCACCACTCGCTCCGGCCCGGTTTCCAGCAGGCGCGTGAACTCGGCCTGCAGGCGAGGCGCGGTATATAGGTCGATTTCGCCGACAATGGCCATAACGGCCTGGCCAGCATGTGATTGCGTCGCGACTTTGAGCTCCACAGCGCGCACACTAGCGCCGTACCGGCCCGGGGTCACGTTCCCCCAGGCTAGCCGAAGAGTCGTTCGCGCTTTGTCCCCGATTCCGCCCTCACGCAAACGCGCGGTGCGCGAAGCTTGACGGAAAGCGACACCCGGCTTGGGGCGGAGGAACGAGCGTGTCAGGCCCAGCAGGCATGGAACCTCCCGAGGATCCGCAGCGTCGGCTGCTACGCGAGCGGCTGGAGGCCATCCAGATCCGCACGGAGAAGGCGACGTCGTGGCGGGACAGCACCGGACGGCTCCAGTCGTTGATCAACCGTGAGGGGTACGTCCCGGTCACGGCGCGGCTGGCCGGTGAGGACCTCGAGTTCCTCTCCGCCGCTCGGGAGGAGTTGCTGAGCCTCTCGGAGCTGGGCATCCGGCTGCTCGACCTCCACCAGCCGAGGGACGCGGGCGGCATCACCAGCGACACCGCGAATCCCATCCTGCGCTGCCGGAGCTGCATGTGGCGGTGGCCGTGCCCGACCTTCCGCGCGATGTCGGACGCCCTCACGTGACGGGTTCGTACCGGTAGCCCACGCCCCACACGGTGACGATGCGCCGCGGCTCGGCCGGGTCGGCCTCGATCTTCTCCCTCAGCCTGCGCACGTGCACGGTGACGGTCGAGGAGTCGCCGAAGGACCAGCCCCACACCTGGTCGAGCAGCGCGCTCCTGCTGAACACCTGGCGCGGGTTGCGGAGCAGGTGGACGAGCAGGTCGAACTCCCGCGCGGTCAGGCCGATCTCCTTGCCGGCCAGCCGTACCTCGTGCGTGCCGACGTCGACGACGAGATCACCGTCGACGAGCACGCCGGTGCCCGCGGGGACCGGCGCGCCGCGGGCGCGGCGCAACACGGCCTGGACGCGGAGCGCGAGTTCGCGGGGGCTGAAGGGCCTCGTGACATAGTCGTCGGCCCCCGTCTCCAGCCCCACCACGCGGTCGATCTCCTCACCGAGGGCGGTGAGCATGATCAGCGCACCCTGACCGCGCACGCTCCCGCGGAGTTTCCCGCAGAGCTGGAGGACGTCAGTTCCGGACAGGGCGAGGTCGAGGACGAGCAGGTCCGGCGGGTCGGCGAGCGCCCGGTTCAGAGCCTCGGCGCCGTCGTCCGCGCACTCCACGAGGTGTCCCTCGCGCTCCAGGTAGCGGGCGACGACCTCGGCCACCATCGGGTCGTCGTCGACGACCAGGATGCGGGCGGATTTTCCGGTCACGCGCCCATTCTCACGGTCGCCGGCCCCGATCGTCAGTTGTGATTCACGTGAAACGTCCCGATCTTCGCGGCGAGGGGCGCCAGCGCGTACCTTGTGCCTATGGCCCGTACCGTACTGACCGTCCTGGGGATCATCCTCGCCCTCTGGCTGGTCTTCGCGTTCATCATCCCGGCGCTGTTCGCCACGCTGAAGTTCCTGCTCATGTTCGCGATCATCGCCTTCCTGGTCGTGGCGGCGATCACGCTCGTGGGAAAGATGTCCCGCTGACTCACCCCCGCAGGGCGTGAATTTCGGCCTTTCGCGTCTGACCGTTTCGGACAGGCTGTGGAAGAACGAGGATCGCCCACACGGTGGTCGTCTCGCCGTCATGGCGTACGCCCCACCGTTCCGCGAGGTATTCGACGATCCCGAGGCCCCGGCCGCCCAGCGACGAGAGCGTGGGGCGGCCCGCCCGCGGCTCCGTGGTGGCGCCTCCGTCGCTCACGGCCACTTCCAGCCGCTCTTCCGAGCACGTCCACGCCAGCCTGAGCTGCCCCGATGGGAGCGGGTGTGCGTGCCGCAACGCGTTGCTCAACAGCTCGCTCACCACCAGGACCGCGTCGTCCACGGTCGCGCTGATGAGCCCCGAAGCGAGTAGATCCGAGCTGAGACGCCGACGCGCGGTGGCGACACTCGCCAGCGCGTACGGCAACATCACGACGCTCGACGGACTCACCTTCCCCCTCCCCCGAGGAGACAACACACCCCAGTAGGACCGAAATGCCCCATTCTGGGGTCCAAGAAACCGCGTCATGATTACGGCTTGCGCACATCAGATCATGCCGTGCTCACCATCGGACACGCCGGTCACCCCGTTGAGGACGAAACGCATCCGCGTGCCGCCACCCGGCCGGGAGTGGGCGGTCACGTCGCCGCCCTGCGCGCGGGCCAGGTTGCGCACGATGTAGAGCCCGAGGCCCACGCCTCCGAACCTGCGCCGGTTGCCGCTGTCGGCCTGCACGAACCGCTCGAAGATCCGCTCGCGGTCGGCCGGGGCGATGCCGACCCCCTCGTCGTCGACCACGAGGACGACGTGGCCGTCCTCCGCCCACGCCTCGACCCGGATCAGCCCACCGTCGGGGGAGTATTTGAACGCGTTCTCCAGAAGCTGCCCGAGGAGGATGTCGGTGGCCAGGGAGTCGCCGTGGACCTTGGGCAGGTCGTCGGGGATCCGCACCTCGACCCGGTGCCGGTCGGACAGTACGGGCAGGCCCAGGGTGGCCGCCCGGACCCGCGCGGCCAGGTCGAACATCTCGATCCTGATCCGCAGCTCGTCGGCTCCGGCGCGGGCGCCGAGCAGCAGATGGTCCATGAGCTGGCCCAGCGACCTGGCCCGCTCCGCGATGGTGTGGACGGCGGAGCGGCGCTCGGCGTCGGACAGGTCGTCCCAGCGGGCGTCCAGGGTGCTGGCGAAGCCGTGCACGATGGTGATCGGGGTGCGCAGCTCGTGGCTGGTGGTGGCGAGGAACAGGTCCTTGGCCTCCTCCAGCTCCTTCGCCCTGGTCACATCGCGGAAGTCGGCCACGACCTCGCCCGTCTCGGGGATCTCGGCGCACAGCACGTCCAGCCAGCGGCCCGAGGCGAGCTGGATGGTGAGCTTCTCGCCCGGGTCCGGCAGGGGGAAGGGCGGGGGCCCGCCGATCACCCTCTCGGCGGGGAACCCGGTCAGCTCGGCCGCCGCGGGGTTCCACTGGGTCACCCGACCCGCCCCGTCGAGCACGCCGATGCCGTCCGCGCTGGCGTCGAAGACCGCCCGCTCGTGCGCGCGCTGCCGTACCGCCTCCTGGTAGGCCACCGCGTTGCCGACGGCGATGCCGGCGTGTCCGGCCAGCAGTTCCAGGAGTTCCAGCTCGACGTGTCCGGCCTTGCCCTTGGCGAAGAGCGCGTACAGCGCTCCGTAGGGGCGGCCGCCGACCGCGGCGATGCCGACCGCGACCGTGTGCAACCCGGGGAGCCGGGCCCAGACGAGATCCTGCAGGCCATCCGGATTGGTCTCCAGCAGCACGGTCTTGCCCGTGCGCAGCAGCTTGGCGACGAGGCTCCTGTGCAGGTCGGCGGTGACTCCGCGCAGCTCCGGCGGGAGGTGGTGCCCGCTGACGAGCCGGAGCCGATCGCCTTCGATCAGGACGAAGCCGCCCGCGTCGGCGCCGGTGAGCTCGGTGAGGCTGCCGGCGATCCGGTCGAGCACGGTGGGCAGGTCGAGCTCGGCGTTGATGTCGCCGACGACGTCGGTGAGCCGCCGGACCAGCCGGGCCCGCCGCGCCGCACGCGCGGCCTCGTCGTCCTCCGCGAGGTGGTAGACGCTGACGTAGCCGAGCAGGGTTCCCGTGTCGGTGCGTAAGGCGCTGGTGTCGACGCGGACCTCCAGGAGACGGCCGTCGCGGTGGAAACGCCTGGTACGCAGCGACACCTGGCCGCCGGTGCGGACGCGTTCCATGACGGCGTTGTGCTCGGCCATCAACTCGGCCGGGACGATCGGGGCCCGCCTGCCCATGAGCTGTTCCGCCGGCCACCCGAACAACCGCTCCGCCGCGGGGTTCCATCCGAGGACGGAGAGATCACGGTCAAGGGCCACGATGGCGTCGGGGGAACTCGCGACGGCGGCGCGGGCTATGCCGTCCTCGTAGTCGCTGCTGTCGTCACCCACTCCCCCATGGTGCCCCCTTTCCCAGCCTGATCTTGAGGTTTTGCATCCGATACGCTTCGCTCAGGCACTGAGAGGAAGTGGGGCGCATGTCCACAGGGGACCTCGAAGCCCTGCTGCGGGTGACCGCCCGGGGATATGTTGGAGAGTCCCCGCCCGAGGTCGCCTTCGGCACCGTGGACAGCCCGGTGGGCCGCCTGGTGCTCGCCGCCACCGCGCGCGGCGTGGTGGCGTGCAGCTACGAGGACGAGCACGCGGTCTTCGCCCGCATCCACCGGGACATCAGCTCCTTCATCGGACCCGATCCGCGCCGCCTCGACCCGGTGCGCCGGGAGCTCGACGCGTACTTCGACGGGCGGTTGCGGACCTTCTCGTCGGCCGTCGACTTCCAGCTCGTCTCCGCGTTCACGCGGACCGTCGTGCAGATGACGGCCGCGGTGCCGTACGGACAGGTCACGACTTATCACGACATCGCTGAGCGGATCGGGCGACCGCAGGCGCTCCGCGCCATCGCCAACGCCCTCGCCGCCAATCCGGTGTGCCTTTTCGTCCCCTGCCACCGCGCGGTGGAGGCGCCGGGCGCGCTCGGCGGGTACGCCGGAGGGCCGGTGGCCAAGGAGAATCTGCTCCGGCTCGAAGGTGCTCTCGGCTGACCCTGGAAATGACTTTGCGCGCCTAAGGGATTTGTCCCGCTTTGTCATGGAAATTGTGACGGACAGGCGGGACCCACGGGGCGCTCGACGCGGGACGGCACAAGCCGCCCCGGTTTTTCATGGCCCCGGGAATGGTCGTCATCACCGCCTGATCTCATGACCGGAAGGTGTACGGCATGGCGAATGTGGACACCGCGCGGAATACCCGCCAGGCGGACAAGTCTGTTCCCTCCACCACCGAGCAGGCGAGCACGGCGAAAGTAACATCAGCGACCAGGACACCGGGCGAGTTCCGCTCCCTCGAATGGGAGATGCGGCTACGGGACACGCTCGAAATCGGCGGCCTCTGGACCCGCGACGCGAAGGCACCGACCTACGAGGAACTCCGCCCGTACGGGCCCAGGGAAACCGCCGGATTCCCCGTATACAAGGACCTGGAACAACGGCTACTCGACGCCGTCGCACATCCGGATCCGGAAATCGCGCACGTCATGGCGGCCTGCGCGGCCTACGCCTATTCGGGACCGGAAACGGTCTCGATGATCATGGCGAGAATGGGTCTCCAGGACAATCAATGCCGCATGATCCAGGCATCCGTCGACGCGATGATGATTCATTCCACCGCGTTCCTGATACAGAGCAAGAGCGGAAGAGTCGGAATCCTCTGTTACCGGGGCGCGGAGCCGCACGACGCCGCCCACCGGCTCGGCGACGCCGACCGCGAGCCCGAGCGGATCGCGTACCGGGCCTGCCATCCGTCGGCCACGGTGCACGCGGGCATCTACCGCAACGTACGGGCGACCAGGTACGAGGTCATGAACGCGCTCCGGCACGCCTCTGACCGCCACTCGGTCCGCACGTCGCTGCCGAACGGCTCTCCCGGCCTCGACCTCGGGCGCGTCGACGGCCGGCTTGAGGCGCTCTACATCACCGGACACGGCCACGGCGGCGCGATGGCCGCGCTCATGGGCGTGATGATCCGGCACGAGCGGAAGTACCGCGAGGCACTCGGCGACCGCCTGAAGGCCGTCTACACATACGGGCAGCCCATGATCGGAGACCCGAGGTTCGCCGAGGCGTGCGAGCGGGACGAGTTCCTCCACGACAACGTCATCCGGTACATCTACGACCGGGATGTCGTCCCGCACCTCCCGCCCTCGACATCGGGCCCCTTCCGGCACTTCGGCCGGGAGTACCGCTATGAGATTCCACACATCCGCAACGTCGTCGCCGACGTGCTGGGCCGTTCGGAATCCCACGCGGGAGGTCACGCGGGCGAGTGGAGGACCGGCGGCCACCCGGCCGGACAGGTGCCGCACCTGCTGGGCATGCCCGTCTCCGCACCGGCCTTCGTCGCCCGCATGTTCCCCGTGGCCCGATCACTCCCCGCGGTGTACTCCATCGACGATCACCTGCCGCACCACTATCTCTCCGCGCTCACTCCGCCCGGAGTGCAGAACGAGTTCGGTGACTAGACGCATGACCTAGTCGGTCGGGCCGGGGCTCCGGGCGTCACGCGCCCGGAGCCCCGGCGGCGCTCACCTGCCACGCCGTACGGCCCGGGCACCGGACAGGCGGGCCAGATGACCGGCGACGAGCATCGTCAGGGCCGACACCAGGAACGCGGCCAGCGCAGCGTTCATCCAGGGCTGGTGCGCGAACCCGATCGCATCGCGGACCCTCGCCCAGACGTCGTCCCACCACGCCACCGTCGGGGTCACCGTGACGATCCAGTACGCGGCGAAGCCGAGGATCCACGGCGGCAGCGTCACCCAGCGCAGCGGGGCGTTCTGCGCCGTGTTCCACCTGGCCGCGCCGCCGAGCAGGAAGTAGTCCACCGCGAGGACCGCGAACATCGGGACGAACACCGCGCCGATGACGCTGAGGAACGCGCCGTAGGAGTTCACGTCGGCGAAGAGCGCGATGGCGATGGTGAGCACGCCGATCACCACCGAGATGATCCGCCGGTCCACCCGCGGCGCGAAGTTCTGGATCGAGATCGAGATCGAGTAGACGTTGGCGAACGACTGGTCGACCTCGCGAAGCACCAGGATGCCGAAGAAGAAGGCGCCGAGGGGCGCCGCGACGAACGGGTCCCAGACCTTCTCCGCGTCGTTGCCGACCAGCGCGAGCGCCGCGATGCCGAGGGCCAGGCACGCGACCTGCGCGACGGTGTAACCGCCCACGACGCCCGCGAAGGCGCTGCCGCTCGACCGCGAGTGCCGCGCGTAGTCGGCCGCGAGGGGCACCCAGGACACCGACAGCGCGATCACGTAGTCGACCGCGGGCGCGAACGAGTCCCACGACCCGGCGCCCAGCGACGGCCCCTGGCTGAACAGCGCGACCGACAGCCACACCATCGAGATGATCACGCCGACCGTGACGTACCGCCTGAGCAGCCGGAGCGCGCCCAGCGGACGGATCGTCAACGCGATGGTCAGCAGCCCGGCCGCGATCACCCAGACCGCGTACGGCACGGCGGTCCCGAAGATCGCCTGGGCGCCGGTGGCGACGACCCACAACTCGAACGCCCCCCATCCCAGCAGCTGGACGATGTTGAGCACGGTCGGCGCGTAGGACAGTTTGGCCCCGAACAGCCCTCTCAGCAGCACCATCGCCGGCTGCCCGGTGCGCGCTCCCGGGATGGCGGCGAGCCCGACCATCGCGGTCCCGATCAGGCTGCCGACGACGGCCGCGACGATCGCCCCGGTGAAGGTCAGCGGCTTGCCACCGAGCGGGTCGAGGAGGAACAGCGCCCCGGAGAAGCCGAGGAGGCTGACACCGAGATTGGCCCAGAAGGCTCCCTGGTCGAGGACCCCGAGGGTCTTCGGGGCCTCCTCCTCCAGGGTGAGGGGGGCTTCCGCATCGAAGACGGCAGACGCCATCGCACGCTCCCTACGCCGGCATTATCCGGACAGGTTCATGCGGTCGGCGGCACGCCTCGTGGAGGAGCCGCCCTCTCAGCCCGGTAACGCCCGAGCTCCCGCGGTATCGAGTTATCGCCCCGGATTATGGCATTCACGAGCGAAATGTCCAACAGCGAGGGGCGCGGCGGTGGTTTGACGAGAAGCGAGCGGGCGAGGGACG